>JAEUIP010000204.1 GCA_016795075.1 Planctomycetaceae bacterium
GAAGAATGAAAAATTCAAAAGGTACCAAACGTCTAGTTTCAGGCATTCCGCGAGCAAACGATGGCTGTCAGCATTTCCCATTTTCCATTTTTCAGTACTCATTTCTGAGCCGCGTGTGAACCAAAAACGAGCATTTACCTGGCCGGCGGACTTCCCACGGATGGCAATGCCGATCTGCGGATAGGTAACCGGTTAACGTCTGAAGTGGGTCGCAATCCAGTGGCGGCGCGCTGATTTGGCTCGGAGTGTCGCGCGACCGCGTTCGGACCATGAGGCAATCGCTCCAAGAGTCGGCTTGGCTGTCTTGGACTTCCGCCGAACCACCCCTGCGTTCCATCGAATGGGGCGGACGACGGATGCTGTTGGCGGGCTTTTCCGCACGGTAATATTGGTGGACTCCAATGAATCGAACGAGTACTCGGGCACAAGCGGGAGGTGAAAATGTTCGACGGCGACTTTTGGCGGCAGGCACCCGCGTTGACGGTGACGGAACTTGCAGATTTGTTGTTTCCGTGCCATTGTTTGTTATGTGAACAAGCGTTGAGCCAACCCTTTCACGCTCCGTTGTACTGCGAACCGTGTCGACTCCAAATCACGACGCCGTTGGATGGCGCCTGTTATCGTTGTGGCATTCGTTTGCCCTTTCGCATCGCCGGCGAACACGACGTGCCCTTGGTGACTCGCCATCAAACTCTGCGCGGCTGTCCGGACTGTCGCCGCAAGAAGTGGGCGTTTGATCGAACCGTCGCGGTCGCCAGCTACGAAGGGCGGTGGCGGGAACATGTCTATCGCCTGAAGCGGCCGCATCATAGTGCCGACGCCTTCCAAGCAGGCAAACTATTGGGCGAACGATTGCTGGAGTGCGAATGGTGGACCGACTATCAAATGCTGGTGCCGCTGCCCGTTCACTGGCGACGACGATTTATTCGGGGCTTCAATCAAGCCGAGAAAATCGCCGAAGGCATTGCCACGGTCTTGCCATTGCCGATCGCAACGCGGGCCTTGGTCGCCGATCGTTACGCTCGAAAACAAGGAACACTCGCGGCATCGGCCCGGTTGATCAACGTCCAAAACACGATGAAGCTCGGACCCGATGCGTCGATGTTACGGCAACAACAAGTGATTTTGGTCGATGACGTGCTGACGACCGGCGCGACGGTAAACGTTGCAGCGCGGTTGTGTCGCCAAGCCGGTACCAAACGAGTGGCCGTTGCCGTCGTCGCCCGCGCGGGGCGGTTCTGAAAAGCACGTTGTCCACTTGCGCTTTATTGCATCTAACGAGCGCCGCTTCACTGCATTTGCCGCTCGGTGCTTTGGCGAGCGTCGCTTCCCTCGCGCAGTAGTTCCCAGCGATCGACTTGATCGCGGGCTAGGGGTCGAAACTTGGGACGTTCGGTTATCGGATAGAGCGTCGCCAACGGCGTTTGCTGGCCATCCGAGTCTTGTCCCCAACCCGGATGCGCGGTCGTCGGTATTTGGGTCGCCAACGGATTCCAGTCGAACGGTCCGTCCCCCGCGCTGGGCGTGGTCTCGGCCGAAATCTCTTGATGGAGCTGAGCCAACATCACACAGCACTTCGGGTCTTGATCTCCGCCCGCATGAAACCAATGTTGCAACGTTTGGATCGCGTCTTGTTTGCGATTCATCTGGTACAGTGCCTCGGCTTCCAACACGACAACCTGCGAGGGGCGCTGGCCATCGGGGTATTGGGCATTCAGCCGCTGGACGATGCTCCAAGCACGATTGGGACGGCCTTGGCAAAAATAGATCTGACACAAGAGTTGCAGCAACTCCTCGGTCGCCGGTTGACGAGACTCCGCTTGATACGCATCGGCCAAGGCCTCGTCGTACCGACCTTGCTCGTGATGAATCTTGGCCCGCAACAACCAGGCTGCCGCAAGTTGTCGGTCCGTGCGGAGCACCTGCTCCAATTGTTCCAACGCCGCATCGCCGAAGCCCTGCGCGGACAAACTATGCGCCAACTGCAGACGCAGTTCGACGTTGTTCTGGTCGTATTTCAGACCGTCTTGCAAGGTCTTGGTGGCCGCCGCATGTTCGTTCTGTTGGCTGTATTGGTTCGCCAGTTCCAGATAATTGCGAATGTCCGACGGCCAAATGCGAATCGCTTCTTGAAAGGACTCGATCGCTTCGGCCGAAGCGCCACGACCCGCCCATTCACTGCCGTTCCTTGAGATCTGACGACTGGCGCTGATCCGCTCTTCGCGATTGCCCCACATCAGATTCTGCCCCACCGTCGATTTCCAAGCAGACGACGAAAACAGAGTCGCGCAACCTTGACTGCTAGCAAGCAAACACAACCCCAGCGCGATGGCTGGATTTGCGGTTGTTCGTCGCCAGACGAAAGCAGGCCAGCGCATGTGCCGGACGTTTCAAGCTTGGAGGACACGGTTCCGGGCCGTCAAGGAACGTGGCAACGTCGACACGCACTTGGGCTCGTGGGCGTCTTAACAGATTCCGGACGAGGTGCCCAGATCGGTTCTTCGGGGCACCAGCACGCACCGAGCGACCAAGGTCCTTCTCGCTCGACTATTCCGGGTAGAGCTGGGTGGAGAGATAGCGTTCGCCCAGGTCGGGGAGAACAACGACAATCATCTTGCCGCGATTCTCTTCCTGTTTGGCCAATTGCAAAGCGGCCCAGGCAGCAGCCCCACACGACACGCCGCAGAACAGGCCTTCTTTGGTGGCCAGTTCGCGAGCGGTTTGGACCGCATCTTCGTCTTTCACTTGAATCACATGATCGATGATATTGATGTTCAACACACCAGGAACAAAACCGGCTCCAATTCCTTGGATGGTGTGGCGGCCAGGTTGAATCGGCTGCCCGTTGAGTTTCTGGGTAATCACAGGGCTATTGGCAGGTTCAACTGCGTACGACTTGAGGCTGGGCTTGCGTTGCTTGAGTACTTCCGAGACACCGGTGATGGTGCCACCCGTGCCAACGCCGGCGACGAACAGATCGATCTGACCATCGCTGTCGCGCCAAATCTCTTCGGCGGTGGTACGGCGGTGGATTTCCGGATTCGCCGGGTTGTTGAATTGCTGCGGCATGAAGTAGTTCGGATTCTGTTCCGCCAGTTCGGTCGCGCGCCGGACGGCGCCCGGCATGCCTTCGGCTGCTGGGGTCAGGACCAACTCCGCGCCCAGAGCTTTTAGCAACCGACGACGCTCGACGGTCATGCTTTCGGGCATACAAACTTTGAGTTTGTAGCCACGAGCCGCACACACATAGGCCAAGGCAATGCCCGTGTTGCCGCTGGTGGGTTCGATAATCACGGTGTCCGGTTTGATCAGTCCGTCTCGTTCGGCCGCGTCGATCATCGCACGACCGATCCGGTCTTTCACGCTCCACAACGGGTTCATGTTTTCGACTTTGGCGACAACATCCGCCACGCAACCCGCAGTCACGCGTTGCAATCGAACCAACGGTGTCGCCCCAATGCACTCGGTAATGCTCTCACGAATGCCACTTGCCGTAAGTGTTGCCATGATTGAACCTTCCAGAAATCAACGAATGTGCAGAAAACTGCCAGCAAAGCTTGCCCCGTTGGCCCAGCTTATCTTTTTCGACTAGGAATGTCCAGCGATCTGTGAAGCTTCGGACCAGTAGGCCGCGCGCTGGGGGTTGTAGTGTGGAGCGGGAATCGACAAGCGCGGGGCTTGGTCGGCTGTCGCATAAGGATGATGATCGCGGTGGAAGTCGACCAACGTGCCCTGATGTTCCAACAAGATTTGGTCGCAGCGAATCCCTGTTTCTTGGATCTCGAGCAACACGTCCTGGGCTCGCCAGGCCATCGGAATGATGATGATGTCGACCGGATTTTTCAGGAGGTGGTCCCGGAACAAGATCCGTTGTCCCTGGCCCGGCACGAATGTATTCACTTTGGCAGCGTCAGAATCGACCACGATGGGAAAGCGTTTCGCATCCATGCGGTAGCGATTGATGAACACCGCGGCTTTGCCGGTCCCGCCCCAAATCGCGATGCGCTTGCGCTGCGCCAACATTTGTTCCAGCTGTATCGCCAAAACATCGGCGCTAACTTGGGCTTGCGTGCGAAAGTCGGCGGCTTGATTGTCAATCTCAAGCCATGGGTGTTGACTGCCAACTCGGAAGATTCCGCTGATCACTTCGCGATTGTAGTTGTGGGTCAACAGCTCGATTTCATGGGTCGTGCGTTGGATCATCTTGGTAAAAGACGACGTCGTGAAGTGTGAATAATGTTCGTAGTAAAAATCCACGACGCGACCATTCTCGATGGCGCGATCCACACAGGGCGTTTCGATATAGATCCGTGTGCGTAGATTGAAACGCGAGGCATAAAATTGAATCGCTTGGAGGAAACCTAGCGGATTGAGCAAATGCTCGATCACGTGGCGGCAAATCAGCAGGTCCGGCTGATACTGCTCCATGTGTGTCTCTGGCAGAAACAGCTCGTTGCGGCCTTGGAACAAGCCTTCGGTTAGAAACGCGCCGCTGGGATCGAACCCCAGAAACCGGCAACCGCGCCGTTTGGCAGCCATGTGTCGGAGCAAATGACCTTCGCCACAGCCGATCTCGATCGCGGTTCCCCCTTCGGGCAAATAACCGGACAACAGATCGGCCGTTTGGATCAAGTGATTCGTCCAAATCGCACCCCGGTTGAACATCAAGTTCGGCTTCTCGTCGTAGGGGACGTTTTCGTAACAGAAGTCGCGATTGTAAACGTGCCCGCAATCGGTACAGCGAACAAACGAATGCGGCAACTGTTGCATGGCCTTGGCTTGTTCTTCGCTGCTGGGCCACGCGATCGTCGCCAACGGTTGCCGAAACGGCTCCAGAAAGGCCACCGCCAACTGATGTCCACAAGCGGGACAGGGAGAAATCTGAGCGACCGAACGATTGGGTTTGCGCATCGAAATAAACCTATAGTTGAGCGTGATGGATCACGGCGGATTCGATCCAGCCTTCCAGTTCGCGGACCGCATTGATGTTGTCGAACAAGACGGCAGCCCGTTCGCGAATTTCTTGGGACAAGTGCTGGCGATAGTCGGGATTCATGGCAATCTGCGTGGCTCGTTCCACATATTGTTCGGGACTATCTGCCACCGCATCCGCGATTCCCATCCGGTTGTAGCAAGCAACCGCCATTCGAGTTCGCATGAAAGGATCGGGACACGTGACCAATGGGGTGCCCATGGTCAAGGCTTCCAAACAAGTGTTGCCAGAACCGAATCGATAAGGATCCAAGGCCACATCACCTAATCGAAACAGATGCTGGTACTTCATCGCACTCATGCGATCCATCCACAAGATTCGTTGATGCACGTCAGGCATCGTTTTGGCAAAGCGAGCCAATAGTTTTTGCCGCCATGTTTCATGCCCCAACTTGATCATCATCACCAAGCCACTTGGGTCGGTTCGCAAGATCCCACCCAAGATCGCATCGAAGTCGGGGTGAAGTTTGAAAATCGTTTGCGGGCAAAGGTACAGCCGAATGTGGTTCGGCAACCCCAAGGCCGATTTATCAATCTGTTCGGATAGTAACCCCGGCCGCGCGTAATTCAACAGCAGGTTTCGCAGGACCACCAACTTCTCGCTGTAATGCGCCTGCGAAGACTCTTGGTCCATGCCTTCGCTGGACAAGAAGTAGTCGATCGTCGAGATCCCAGTCGTGATGGGATGACCCCACGACGTGAATTGGATCGGCGCCAAACGATTGTGCGCCATTTGATAGGTCGTCGGGTCCATGCCCAAGTCGGTATAAAAGATGGCGTCAGGTTGGTGATCGGCCAAGACTTGTGCCGCCGAGCTTGGTTCCCCAGGCAAGACCAAGAAGTGATCACTCGCCTCCTGAAACTTGGCTTGAAACGCGTCGGCCGTTCCCGGAAACACGCACGTCGTGACTTCGAATCGACTTCGATCCAAACCTTGAACCAACCCAATATTGAGTCGACCAATCGTGTGATTGCTGAAGTTCTTCGACACAAACGCAAGACGGATCCTGGAACCCGGATGTTGCAATCTTCGCAAGTCGGGCAGGAGTGGGTTAACAAAATTGGCAGCCGGAACCAACTTGCGATAGAGCCCCGACAACTTGCGATTGATACCAAGGTTGTTGTAGCCGTGATATGACAAATAAAAATGTGTATTGGCGAAGTCGTCCAAAGGTACCGAGAGTGGCGGCAAGTCGTCAGCCAGCAATTCGTCCAACGTGAATTCAATTTGCCGCCTTGTCTCGACAATCTCTTGGGTATCCCGCGCAATTTGTGGCACCAACAAGCCGCGACGAACTCGAGCCATCAGATGGCCCGGCTCGCGGTGCAGGATCTTGTCCAGCAACGGACGGCTCAGTTCCTGTTGACAGAGCAGGGTGTGGATTCCGGCTCGCTCGAACAGGATGTCGGGCTGCTCGCCGAAACGCTGCTCCAAGTGATTCAAATTCTCGAGCGACTCTTCGACCTCGCCATTGGCGGCTAACGATCGAGCCAACTGCAAACGAAACAAACGATAACGAGGATTCTTGGCCAAGGCAGCTCGCAGCAACTCGATGGCACGCGGGCGTTGCCCTTGCATGGTCGCCAACATGCCCGCAAAGCCCAAGGCGTTGGCGTGCTGGGGGTCCAACTCCAACGCTCGGTTCAACATCTGCTGCGACTGTTCCAAGTCGCCCAACACCCGCAAGCACTCGCCCAAATTCGCCCAAGCATCCACCAACGTCGGCTTCAGCTCCGCCGCGCGACAAAACGCGACGGCCGCTTCTTCGATGTCTTCCTTCTGTTGAGCCACCATTCCCACCATGTTCCAAACTTCGGGACACAGCGGTGCCAGTTCTTTTGCATGTTGAATGGTGTCGTAAGCCGCCGTAACGTTTCCGGCAACCAAAAACGTTCGCGACAAGTCTCGCAATATGGCGACGTCATCACCCACGATCTCCGCCGCTTTGTGGAGACAACTGATCGCTTCGCCGGTTGAATGGCGGCTGCACAAAACACGGCCCAGTCCGTGCCAACCTTCGGACCGCTCCGGCGCAAGTTGCGTGACCGCCCGAAAACTGCTCTCTGCTTCTTCATGCAGTCGCAAGTGATCTTGGATCGTGGCCAACAGGTTCCACGCTTGCCACGCCGTCGGCGTCTGCTGGGTCAATTGCCGCGCCGCCGCCAACGCTTGCTCCGTCTGGCCACTGGCGGCCAACTTGAAGATTTCGCTGGACGCAGGCGCGGTCTGGCCAGAAACCCGGGCTCGGCGGGTCTTATCTGCTAGCTTGCGTTGCCGCTTCAGGTTGTCTTGATGTTTTTTTTCGGAGCGGTGGACCACGCCGGAATACTCCTGGTCGAATAGGCGCGTAGCGGTACTCTGGGGGAATCTTCGGCATTCGCGAAATGGAACGATGAATCGAATCAACAAGATGATGGCTTCTGGCCAAGTGCTAGCAGAAATCTCGCTAGATAGGTTCCGCCGTTTTGACCTATAATCCACCGCGACACAGGACAAACCTCGCGAGTTAACCGGTTCCCGGGCGATGGGCGACACGAGTAAACCAGTTAGCATTCCCGGGCGATGCGCGACACGAGTCAACCAGTTAGCATTCCCGGGCGATGCGCGATGCGAGTTAACCGGTTAGCAGAGCGTGGGTGGGCGGGAATCCGACCAACCACGCGCCGCTAAGCGTTCCCGGTCCCCAAGCAAACTCATCGGCCGACCCAGCTCCACAGAGGAGCGGCTAGCGACCCTCGGCGCGAGCACTCGCGCGAAACGACTTGGAACAGACACAGTAGAGCGGAAGGAAAAAGGAGTTTCCCATGCGGACAATTTCGATCATCAATCAAAAGGGCGGTGTGGGCAAAACCACGTCGTCGGTCAACTTGGCGGCCGCGTTGGCCAACTTGGGTCACCGGGTATGCTTGATCGACATGGACCCCCAAGCTCACGCGACTCTGCATTTAGGCGTGACACTTCCCGAGAACGGCCAATCGATGTATCACGTGCTGACCGACGAGGTGCCACTGGCAGCCGTGCGCGTCCAGGTGGCTCCGAATCTATTTGTCTGTCCTGCGGATTTGGATCTGGCTGCGGCGGAAATGGAATTGTCGGGCGAAGTGGGGCGCGAGATCATTTTGCGGGATCGTTTGCAAGACGATTCTGAGTCGTTTGACTTCCTGTTGATCGACTGCCCGCCGTCGCTAGGTGTGTTGACGCTGAACGCGCTGACTTCCACCAAAGAAGTCTTCTTACCGCTGCAACCACACTTCTTGGCGTTGCATGGTTTGAGCAAACTGTTGAAGACGATCGACATTGTCGCGCGGCGACTGAATAAAGGCTTGCGTTTGTCGGGCCTGTTGTATTGTTTGTGTGATAGTTCAACGCGATTGGCTTCGGAAGTCATCAACGACGTGGAAGAGTTCTTTCAAGCCGAGCGGGGCGGTAGTGAGGTCTGGAGCCAAGTCACCAGTTTTCAAACCAAAATCCGTCGCAACATTCGGTTGGCGGAAGCTCCGAGCTTTGGGCAGTCGATTTTCCAATACGCCCCAACCTCACACGGTGCCGAAGACTACATGAATCTCGCTCATGAAGTCTTGGAGCAATCGGCCGCCGCCACCTGGCCCACCACCACCGCCCTGACGGCCTAAAGCGTTGCCCACCTTTGTTTGTAGCTCAGCGACGCTCGCCGGCGCGTAACGCGGCACGACAATAACCACGTCCCTACGTTGCATGGTTAAGTATGTTTCAAGGGTCGCTGAAACGGCCGGAGCGTGCCAACCGGCCACGCTTTGGCCCCGGGTAGCGACATACGGCTGGGCATGGACCTATTTGATAGATTAGTAGTTATAATGGCGCTCGGCATTCTCTCCCCAAAGGACCCGAATCGTGCCGCGCCGCGACGCTTGCTCAACTCCCAGCTCGTTTTCTCGCCACTTGTTGGACCGCCGTCGTTTCTTGACGGAGAGCGCCTCTTCTTTGAGCGCCATTGCCTTATTGGACCTCTTGCAACAGCAGAGGTTATTATCGGCCAATCCAATCTCCTCATTCGATGAGGTGCATATCGATCCGGCCCAACCCTTTGCACCTCGACCGAGTCACTATCCGGGCCGGGCCCAGCGGGTGATCGTCGTCTTTTGTGCCGGAGCGGTCAGCCAGTTGGAAACTTGGGACTACAAGCCGGAGCTGCGGGCCCGCGATGGACAAGCTCTTCCGGGTGGACCCGCAGTCACGTTCCAAGGTCCGGCGGGTGAATTGGCCGCGCCTCAATACGAATTTCGTCAACGCGGAAAATCCGGCAAATGGGTTTCGGATTTGATTCCCCACTTGGCCGAACTGACCGACGACATCGCGTTTGTGCATTCGCTGACGAGCAATAGCAACACGCACGGGCCCGCCGAAAACTTCTTATCGACCGGCTCGATCTTGGACGGCTTCCCCAGCCTGGGGTCCTGGGTTACCTATGCTTTGGGCAGCGAGAACCAAAACCTGCCTGCGTATGTGGCCATCCCCGACCCACGCGGCGTTCCGCAAAATGGATCGAATAACTGGGGACCAGGATTTCTGCCGGCCGCGTTTCAGGGGACCCCACTGAGCGCCACCCAACCCATTCGCCATCTGCAACCACCCGGTATCTCGGCAGCGAGTGACCAAGCAACACGCGAGTTCTTGCAACAAATGAATCGCTGGCACTTGGAGGAACATCTGGGGGACGCCCAATTGGCGGCGCGCATCGCCAGTTATGAACTGGCCGCACGCATGCAGCTGAGTGTCCCCGAACTTAATGATCTGTCCAGCGAACCGGAACATATCCTCAAGCTGTACGGCGCGGATGACCCCAACCAACCACTCAAGACCGCATTCGCCAAGAACTGCATCCTGGCTCGGCGCTTGATCGAAAAAGGCGTTCGCTTCGTGCAGCTGTTTAATGGAGCGTACGCCAGCGCTGGCGAACTCAACTGGGACGGCCACGAGCGTTTG
>JAEUIP010000205.1 GCA_016795075.1 Planctomycetaceae bacterium
ATTCAGACAAAAATGCTTTAAATACAACTTATATTGACAATCCACCATTGCTGATCATTTTAAAAACACAGCACAATCCGATCGTGGGTGGTTATGGACTTGGTATAAGAAGTCGTTTGTTTGGCTATTTGATTCGAGTCATCTTGCAGCGACCGTCACGACTGGATGCGGTTCTGCTAAATGCTAACGACCATACCTAAATCAGGAGATTCCCATGCGACCTTTTCGTAGCAAGCCCCTGCTGTCCATACGCGGCGGGATGTTGGCCATGGGCAGTTTCGTCGCGATCTGTGGCGTTATGGGTTGCGCCGACGATCAGATTCGCGAAGTGAGAGTGCCTCGTGAACGGTCGGGACTGGATGCTCCCCAATTTCAAGCGGGAAATCGCCCGGGCGGTGCAATGGGAATGGGCGCGATGGATAGCTCCGCGACATTGGAACGATTGTTGATCGCTATGATCGACCGGCCCAATGCAACTTACTTCTTGCGAATTCAGTCGCCGACGGTTGATGCTATTGATGCGATTCGCCCACAGTTCGATCAAATTGTTCAATCGTTAACGTTTGATAATGGTCGTATTCAATGGAAGCTACCCGAGGGCTGGACAGAAAGTGAGGGTGGGGCCATGTTTCGTATCGCGACGTTAAAGGCTCCATCCGGAATCGAGATTTTTGTGACGGAACTGTCGGCTGGCCAAAAAGTTTTGTCCAACGTGAACCGTTGGCAGGGGCAATTGGGATTACCGCCAGCGACGGAGGCGGCACTACCAATCGAAACGATTCAAGTGGGGGAACAAAAGGTCGTGCTTTATGATGCTAGACGCACTTCCACGCCCAACAATTCCGCAGCAAGCAATGGCGCGCCGGTAGATGCTTCTACCAATGAAAAGTCAGCGATTGTACCCCCCGCCAACACGGGTGCAACGGTTGCCATTCCATTTACTTTTCCACCCTTAAGCCCAGCATGGAGTTCGATGCCGCCGTCGATGGTCGCGGTCGTACGCTGGGAAAAGAACGATGCGGCTGGCAATTTGAAGTTGGAGGTTTTTAAGTTTCCTGCGGACGCCGCGTTCATGGAAATGGTTTCGATATGGGGTGAGAGACTGGGTGCGGCGCCACCGAGCAAGGACACCTTTGCGGCAGCCGTCCGTGCGACAACGGTCGCTGGCCAACCGGCGGAGTTGGTATCTTGGCCAGCCGTTGCGGAAAACGAAGTCGCCTCGGCCGCGAAGGGGAGCCAAATTGTGCGAATAGCTCAAGGCGAACATGCTTGGTACATCAAGCTGGAAGGGGACCGAGCTGCCTTGGATAGTTTCTCGTCGGAGTTCCAAGAATTCTTGGCCAACACGAAAATGGCAGAGTAGTCGATTACTTCGGCGGACAGGCAAGTTCCTTATCGCAATGTTATGGGGACAAAGCCTAGTGTTGATAGCCACCCATGATCAGCGGACGCTTGCCGCTCGACGTGGTTATGTATAACCCTTGGTCACCAGTAATCTCGCCGATTAGTGACAGGGGACATCCCAAATCCAACTCGCCATTCTGGACAAGGTCCAACAGTTGTCGGGCGGAATCCGGGGGCATGGTAAGCAGCAGTTCAAAGTCCTCGCCATCGTACAAGGCGTGTCGCAATGCCGGTGCGATTTCAATGCCATCCGAATCGCCGAATTCCGCTGGGTTGGACGCCGACTCTGCCGCCAGCTTGATGGCAGCGTGCGAGACAGGGATTCGTTCCGAGAATAATACTGCTCCAACGGAACTTGCGTCGGCGACGTGACCAAGATCTCGAACTAATCCATCGCTGATATCCGTGGCTGCGTGGACGTGGAACCTTTGAAGAATCAGGTCAATCGCCCGACATCTGGGAGTAAACGCCCAGTGCTGTTGCTGGATCGAGCCGCCCAACGACCCGGTTACCAAGAGGGCGTCGCCTGCGCGGGCTCCACAACGCAGCAAGGGGCGCGATGTAAGAAGTGTTCCGTGGACAGCGACGTTGACCACCAAACCACCGGTCCAACTGCACGTGTCACCACCGACCAAGGCAACATGAAACTCATCGGCCAAATCCAGTAATCCTAGAGTGACGGATTGAGCTTGTTGGAAACCAACTTCCCGGTTGACCAACAACGACAACAAGGCCGTTTCTGGCTTGGCACCCATCGCGGCCATATCGCTCAGATTGACCGCCAAGGCTTTGCGACCAACGTGCATTAGGTCTGCCGAATCGCGCAGAAGAAAATGCGTTCCTTCTGCCAATAAGTCGGCGCAACATACGGTTTGGGACGAGGTTGAGATAATCGCCGCGTCATCGCCGATCCCCAATGGAACTGTAGGAACATGAGCGGCCTGCTGCCGACGCTGAGTTTCAGCTGTCAACCAAGCAATGTATTCAGACTCCATGGCTACCGTCTAAGATTAGGTCGTTACGCTTGAACCGCGCGATTCTGAAGAAACTTGCAACTGGGGACAACCATCTGTTGATTCGTCAGGTGGGGAAGCCACAACGCGCGCTTGACAAGGGCGGCCAATGCTTCCAAATCCAAAGGTTTGTGCAGACTAAACGTCGAGATTGGCAGGCTTGGTGGCGCGAAACCACTTTCCCATAGAAAGATGCACGGCAAGTCGACCAAGTGTGGTAGTTCCCGCAAGCGTTCCAAAATCGGTAAGCCGTGGCCTTCGTCGATCCAGCCGTCAATGATCACCAGGTCCAAGGCCAAATCGCGGGCCGCTCGGGCAGCTGCCATTGGCGTTCTGGCCCCGTGAACCTCGAGTCCCTGATGGTGCAGCGTCGCCGATAGGCCCATCAGCGTCAGGGCATCTGGGTCAATCACCAAAACAATGGGCTGGATGTTAGTCGCCATATTACCACGATTCCCAATTCACTCCCGCCGGTCGCTCATCAGCTTAGTTTCGACCATCACTAGGAGCAAAACACGAGAGAACGCTAGCAGTCATCCGTTTTTTCTGGATGCGATGGCATACAACCCGCTTCATCGGGAAGATCCGACTTTTCCTCATGACCTGTTTTTGCTATCTCCCATCAAGCACCGGACCCGTCCGACAGGATTTCTTTATGAAGTGGCTACACATGATTGGTGAATGGCAGCGCAAGGGAATTGGCTTTTTGGTAGCAGGCGTCACTCTGATTGGAGGCCTGTTCACGATCGGCGGCTGTGGAACCAGCAATGAAACGGCGAGTAACGATCAGGAATCCAGTGACGGGACGTCTGGTCCCAGTTTACCGCGCGACGAAGCTCGATTGTCTGGTGACACGAGTCTCGCCACTCCCAACCAATCAGCCCCAACGGCGACGGAGGGGGCCTTAGACGAGGTGCCAACGGTGAGTGGCAGCGAGTGGTTGGAACAACAAGTTCGTACGGCCGCCGAACTGCGTCGAGCCGGTCAATATGCAAACGAAGCGGAACACTGGAAGAATGTTGTTCGAGTGTTGGAGCAAACCATTGGCAGCGGCAACTGGATCACCGCCGGAGCTCGCTTAAGTCGGCAGGTGGCCATCCGGTTGGCGGAGCTGAACCCCGAGCAAATTGCGGAATGGAAGCGATTCGAAACGCTAGAGAGTCAGTTTCTGCAAAACCGCGACGAAATGGCAGAGCTTCGTTACAACGGAAAGATCACGCCTCCCCAATACATCACGGCCACCCAGGAACAATTGAACTTGTTGGACCAACAAGCCAAAATCATCCACCAATTGTTTGGCCAGCCCTCCCATCTATTGGCGAATTTGGCGTTCAACCAAGCCGAGACATTGATGAGTGTCGAACAGTGGGAGCCTGCTTTGATTGCCGCCGAGCGATGCTTGTCACAGCGACAAGCGGTGATTCAAGTTCGGCATCCGGACACTGTCGCGGCTTTCAAGTTGATGGGGCAAATCGCCCAGCAATTGAACGACGATTCGCTGGCCGAAGATTGCTTGGTTAAAGCAACGCAAAGCGCCGAACAGGTTTGGGGAATCAAGAATGTGTCCTATGCCACCTGTGCCAATGACCTCGGAGTGTTCTATTACGGACTAGAGAATCGTAAGGCCACGGGTGTCGCTAGAGATTTTTCCAAAGCCAACTACTGGTTGGAGCGAGGTCTACAAATCCGGCGCGAAGCCCTCGGTGACGAACATCGCTTGGTCGCGATCAGCCGCCGCAATTACGCGTTGGCCAAGATGGCCGAGGCCGCGACCAAACCGACCGATCGGCAAGCCCTTGATCTATCGCTCGCAAACGCATTGATTAGTCAGTCCTTGCAGTCGCTGAAAAATGCAAAAGATCAAACCTCCATCAGCTTGCAATGGCAAGCCACCAGTGAAGCGGCAACTGTAAAGATGCTGTTGCACGAGTACGCAGAGGCGGAAGTACTCTTGGCGGAAATTGCGGAACATTGGCAACGAGATCCCGATCATGCGACTTTGCCAATGACTCCCGCCACGCTGTTCTTTCGATGGGGGTTGGCCAGTGCCAAACAGAAGCTTCCACACAAGTTGGTCGCTGCCGGAAAGTTGATGCAACAATCGATTCGCTATGCGGAGGCCGATAAGGACGAAAAAACCGCGATGTCCGCCAAGCAGGCTTTGGAACGATTGCAAGAGATCTCTCGGGAAGGACTTACCGACGTGATTCCCGAACGTGCCGTGGTTGGGACTCCCGATGAAGCGGGGCGCTTGAGTTCGCCGTCATCTACTGCATCGTCAACGCCTGCATCATCTCCCGTTCGGCTGGTGTCGTTGCCGCCTGTCGAAGACCAAAAGTAATTTGCGATAGGTCGCTGCTAATGACTCAGTGGCCCGACGTCATTCGTGACTCCGTTGCGGAATTATGGAGGGCGAGGATTGTCGCCACGCGAGCCTAAGGAATGTATCATGAAGCGAAATCGGAAACTCCGTACGACATGGAACTGTTCGTGCATCGTCCTGGGGATATTCGTCGCGATTTCGGTCGCTCAAGTACAAGCACAGGCTCTGCCACAACCTCTCGGTCCTCGCCGCGCGGCGTTGCAGTATCAACCACCAACGGTTCAGTCTCGGCCAAACACTCTGCAACCGATTCAGCAAGGACTACCGGCGACTCCAAGTGTCGATACTCCCGTTGTCGAAGCAGCAGACTCTACGATTCCCCCACGCTTGCCTGACTCCGATGTACTTCATGGAAACCAAGTCGGTCCGTTACCCGTCAATGATCGACATCTATTGGTTTCGCCAGGGCACCTCAACGACATTGCCTTTGCGGATTTGAAGAACGGGGTTGCCATCGGCAATCAAGGACTTATCTGGCGGACGTCGGACGGTGGGCGACAATGGAATGCCGTTCGCACCGATTGGTCCGGTGACCTTCACAGCGTGGTATTCGCCGATGCCAAAAACGGTTGGATTGTCGGCGGTCGTGCCCTGCCGATTCGCGGGCTCCACGAAGGTGTGGTGCTGCGAACGCAGGATGGTGGAGTCACGTGGCGACAATTGTCCTCCACGCTATTGACCAGGCTAACTCGCATTGGCTACGACCACCAGCACAAGAAACTCTGGGCGGTTGGTGAACCCGACGGCCAATTCCCCGCTGGATTGTTCGAGAGCTTTGATTTGGGGCAGAATTGGAATGATGTTACGTTGCAAATGGACGTTGATAATTCCGCAAATACAACATCAACGCTTTTAGCGACTGTCAAGACAGCGTCCAGCGATCATCGGCATTCGATTGCTAATGTGGCGCTCTGTTTAGGTGATGAATGGATCTTGTCCAATCGACAAGGGATTTTTCGTTGTGTTGGCGATCGGGCAACCCGCGTTGCAATCCCGTCTTCTACCCTATCGGGGACGGTTCCCCAGGAGTTGCGATTTCGCGAAATTCGGAACCTCGGAAATCGTTTGGCGGCACTTGGGACAGACGGCAAACTTTACTTCTCCCACAATCGCGGCCAAAAGTGGGAGATGTGCTCGTCAGTGCCAGGGGCCGACGATAATATGGAGTTTCGATTGTTGACAACCATGGGCGAGTCTCTCTGGTTGGCACCACGGGTCGGCAAGAATGTATACCACTTCAACAACCAGTTGCAGCAATGGACATGCCAAACGTTGCCTTCGGCAGCGCAGCTCAACACGATCGTTTTTGCCGACGAGCGATACGGCTGGATTGGCGGGACAAACGGCCAAGTATGGATCACTCACGATGGTGGAACGAATTGGCACCTGCAGCATCGGACGCACGCGGGGCTGGCCGTTCTGTTACTAGCGGCGACTGCCGAAGATATTCCACAAGAGCTCGTTGCCCATTTGGCGGTGAAC
Source organism: Planctomycetaceae bacterium (assembly GCA_016795075.1). GTDB lineage: Bacteria > Planctomycetota > Planctomycetia > Pirellulales > Pirellulaceae > M30B19. The sequence goes on from JAEUIP010000205.1 coordinate 6,283, forward strand.
CAAGGTCTGCAAGTCGGCGTCTTGTGTGGCGGTACGGAAATCGCAACTGGCGTATGCGAGCAAGCGTTTTGGCAAAACGAAGTGGCCAGCGTTTTGATTGATCCCGTTCCTTTTGATCCTTATCAGCCGAGCGACCGACTTCGTACGTGCATTCAAACTTATCTAAACTCGTTGCAACCTCGAGTCATCCTGATTTGCCCACCAAGTCGATCGGGAAGCCACCTCGTGGGTACCGACTCCCACGCTCCACTGCAAGTTCAAGCTGCGTCGTGGTTGGACGCTGCTCAAGAGCAACATCGAACTGGGAACCTTGGGGTTGCGGTGATCGCGACCCTGTCACAGGGGGACGGTGAAACCAGCATTTCCAATCACGCCTTGGCTACCAACGTGGGCCAGTTACTCAATGACGTGGCTTGGCCAAGCACGACTCTGATCGACGCTTGGCGCCAAGATGTCGCGCCGACCGCAATCAATCCGCGCGGGCAACAGACATGGGGGATTCGAAGACTCGCAACGCTTGAGCCAGTGGATATGAGTTGGTTTCAACCGCAAACGGCGAAGAATGATTCGTTTGGGCGCACCCTGTCGTCACGTCCCGTTCGCACTCGCACGTCCGCCACAAACTTGGAGTCCATCAATCAAATGGCGCGGAAGTCCAGTTGGATGCACCAACTGAACCAGGTCCCAACGTCGACAGCGGCCGAGAGAGAGCAGTGGCTGCGAGGATTACGGAGCCAACTTTCCATTCCCGAATCGCTGCAGTCGATTTGGATGGCGGACTTGGCACAATATTGCAGCACGCGTGGCGATCTGCGAAAAGCCACCCTCGTTCGTTGGGAGATATTGCAGTCCGCTCTCGACAAACCCGATGGTTTGGCCGTTTTGATTCCCACTTTAAATTGGCTGATCAGTGACGAGGCCCAATGGGAGGGGCGAGCGGAGGCGCGGGCGGCAAGATTGAAACGATTCGCGGAATTGCAAGAATTGTTTGCGCAAGAGGAAGCCGAAGGCGAATTGTCCGAAGAGGAACGTCGCAAAAGAGCCTTGCATCGATTCGGGGTCGAACCTGGGATGGAGGACCAAGTGCCAGCGGAAGCCGTTCAAAGGATTCTGCTGTTGGATAAAGCTCAACGCGAAGCCACCCGCACCGGCCGTATCAACCCAGATCCCGAAATCGTCAAACTGGCGGCCGTCCCGGAAACGAAGATGGTGACCAATGTTCAGTCCAAGCAATTTCAAAACAAAATGGGGCAACTTCAACATCAAACGACGGAAGTCTCCTGGGATACTCCATTAAAACCCGAGTCGGCGCCGTCCGCTGTATCGCCCGCGAATCCGGCAAGTTCCTTGGTGGATCTTTCCACCGAACAACGACTTCAGATGGCGGCAAATCTCGTTCGAAGGGCGGAGTCCTTATGGCCTTCGCTCAACGGTTTACCCGAATGGTGGCAATTAAAGGCTCGAGTTCGCCAAGAACTGCGCGATGTCGCGCAAACCGAAGTTGCTTGGAACAAACTCGTTGACATGAACAAGAACCCCTGGCTGTCCGGGTCCAACTATTGCCCAACATCGTCGCTCCAGGAACTCGAACAATTGCGGTTGGTCTCCGTGGCGATGGCGGAATACGGCGAGCGTTTTCGTTTGGAGTCCGTCGGCGTTCTACCTGCGGTCGCAACCGTTTCTCAAAGGGATTCGACCAGTGCCGCGCTAACGAGCGCTCGGGCTCGAAGTCTAGCCGTTCATTGGACTTTGGAGCGTCCTTATTTGGATGGTCAGCTCCATGAATGGTTGTGGCAAAACACTCCTTCGTTTGGCCCCCTGACACTGGCCCAAGACGAACAATACTTTTTTATCGGAATTCGTGTGCCTGGGGCGCCTTCGCCAATTGGCGGAAGTTCGGCAGTGACAACTTCGAATCAGGAGGCGAGCCCCGCGCGAGATCAAGCCAGTTTAGAAAATGGGTTGGCGCTGTACGTCGATACCGACGCGGACGACCTAGCCAGTTTTGAAATCGTGTTTGATGCGGAGGGCCGGATTCGCGATCGACAGAATGGCTTTGATCATTGGAATCCCGCCATTTTCGTCGCGAGACAGCAAGGCGACTCCGAAGTGATGCTTGAGATCGCGATCGACTTGGAGGATCTTGCACCACCCCAAGCCGGCAAACCGTGGCGGATCCGGTTGGAGTCGCGCGCTCCAGGACACGTCGAAGAACTCGAGAAGGCGTGGATTCAATTGACCGACATCTTCGGCGAATGATAGTTCCGGCCCCGGTTCTCGCGCGCGGGGCTTCCGCGAGCCTATTCGTTTGTTGATTTATTGCATGTCAGCAACATGCAAATCAACAATCCCGTCTGCCAATAGAGACGGGGCTCGCTCATGCGAAGTCGCAATGGGTTCATTTCGTAGCAGCGGCCATCAGATAGTTGTCGACGTCGTTGGAGACAATCACGCCGTAATTGATGGTTCCCAACCAACCCGACATGATAATGCCGACACTTCCGGCGTGATAAAGGCCCGGGATTTGTTGCGGCAAATCACGGCTAACGCCCAACCCTTCGAATTTGGTGCCAAAGCTTGAGCCATGATAATGCATCGTGTAGTGATGAAACGTTCGTGGGGTAGCCGCTTCCACGTGAACGATTTTCTCGCGACAGTTGGGCAAGTATTTTTCCAAGGCGTCCAACGTCGTTTCAATCAAGTCTTGTTTACTGGCTTGATACGATTCCTCGTCCAAGTCCGCCCAGTCTTCCCATCGAGCATTGGTGCTGGAGACAATCAAATGTCGCGGCTTGGCGTCCGGCCTCATATCCGGATAGTAGAAACTAAACGTGCGGCTGGTAATATTTCGACTTAGCAACAAGTCGGTTTGAAACCGATCCGCCGTGGAGCTGAACAAGAGATCGCCGGTCGATCGGTCGACGGACTGATCCGATGCCAAGGCCATGTAAACTTGAGTACTTGAATTGTTAACTCGGACGGCGCGGGCTTGATCACAAAAGCCTCGATCCAAATATTCCTCGCCCACCAATCCAAACAGTGTGTTCATCAAGTTGGCGTTGGAAACCACCACCGGAGCTTGGATGGTTCGACCTCCGACATTGACGCCGGCAACTTTTCCGCCTTCGATCACGATCCGTTCAGCTGGGCTGTTGATGGCGATGTCGACGCCATTGGTTTCCAGTTCTTTCTGCATCAACTTGATCAGGCGATCGGTGCCGCCACGAAAAACATAGACACCTTTCGACATAAAGTTAGAAAACACGATTCCGTAGGTAATCGCTGGGTCTTCCAATGTGGAACCATTGGCATAGGTTATCGGTTCCATGAGCAGCCGGACGACGTCTTCGCGTCCGGGGAAAAACTTTTGAAAAAGTTGTCCGGTGGTTGTCTCTTGTTCATCATAGAAGTTCATGCCACGGGCCGTGTCGAAGAACTCTTGGATGGTTTGAGGGGCAATTCCAAATTGCGTTTGCAACAGTTGAGTGAAGTCTTCGCGATTGTACTTGGTGGTCAGCGAAAACATTGGGTTATCAAATCGCACGCCATCCAATGGCACAATGGAATCTGCAATCTCGGCGGACCAATATCGTTTGCAGCTCTTGACCATCCCATAGGGAAAACCATGTAAGGAGATATCAAAAATGTGGCCACCGGGTC
>JAEUIP010000206.1 GCA_016795075.1 Planctomycetaceae bacterium
CCGATAACTCGGGCTTGCAGACCGGGTGGCAATCGAGTGGAGTTCGCTAAGCGATGTCATTACTCCAGCGAATGTGGTCTCAGCAGCGTTTAAGGAACTGGCGGCGTTGGGTGACCGCGGTTCAAACGCAGGATGCCCAGTACGGAGAGATGAATGACACTCAGTTGCACAAAGCCAGTCTGGCCCTGCGTTATCGAGCGTTGAGCGGTGAACCGGCTCAGAAGCTGCTTGTCCCGGCCTTTGGGATGGTCCGTCAAGCGGCACGACGCACCCTGGGGATGTCGCACTACCCTGTACAAATCTTGGGTGGTATCGCGTTGCATCATGGGGCGATTGCCGTGATGCAGACCGGTGAAGGCAAAACGCTTACAGCGACGCTGCCCCTGTATTTGGCGGCCCTGTCGCAACAAGGTGCTCACTTGATTACTGCCAATGACTACTTGGCACAACGCGACGCGGAATTGTTGCGACCGTTGTACGAGTTACTGGGGATGCGCGTGGGTGTCGTGACTGCGGAATCCACGCCGGAACAACGTCGCCAAGCCTACGCAGCCGACATCACGTACTCAACAGCAAAAGAAGTAGGGTTCGATTTTCTACGCGATCGAATTGCCATCCGCCAAGCTCATGAACTTCCGACGTTGGGGGTAAGTGGAGTAAATGATTCCGGCAAGGCTTCGTCGGTGGTTCAACGAGAGTTTCATTTTGCGTTGATCGATGAAGCGGATAGTATCTTGATTGACGAAGCTCGCACGCCGCTGATCGTCAGCAGCCCACTGCCCGATTCCGAGAACCCGCGCGCGGCCCTGTATCGCTGGGCTGCGGCAGCCACGAAGGAGTTTCAAGTTGAAAGCGACTTCACTCGCGAAGTTCAACATCGCCGAATTCATTTAACCGCCGACGGTCGCCGAAAAACTCGTCAGTTGCCACGCCCCAACGAATTGGCCGCCGTGCCTCTGTTGGAACTGTACCAGTTCATCGAACAGGCGGTGACCGTGGAACAGTACTTTCAAGATGGTCGACAATACTTGATCAAAGATCATGAAGTACAGATTGTCGACGAGTTCACGGGACGAGTCGCGGATGGTCGCAAGTGGCGGGCGGGATTGCATCAAGCCATCGAGGCTCGGCATCAGGTCAAGATCACACATGAAACCGGCGAGGCTGCGCGGGTGACGATCCAGGATTTGTTTCTGCGTTATCCAAGTCTGGCGGGGATGACGGGAACGGTCGCCGCCAGCGGTCCCGAACTGTATTCGATCTACAAACTCTGGGCCGTCGAGATTCCGACAAATCGACCGCCCAAACGAGTGAAAATGCCAGACCGCGTGTGCCAATCGGCCGATCAGAAGTGGGACGCCATCGCCGAAGAAGTCGAACGGATTCATCGCTCGGGTCGGCCCGTGTTGGTCGGGACGCGGTCGATCGAGCTCAGTCGTCGGCTATCGGATCGATTGCGGGCTCGGCAAATTCCCCATCAAGTCTTGAACGCCACGCATGCGGCCGCGGAAGCCGAAATTGTCGCGCAAGCTGGGCAATTGGGAGCCGTAACGGTGGCCACCAACATGGCCGGTCGGGGAACGGACATCAAGTTATCGTTGGAAGCATTTGATGCGGGCGGCCTGCATGTGATTTGCAGTGAACTGCATGAATCAGCTCGGATCGATCGGCAATTGATTGGTCGCTGTGGGCGGCAAGGCGACCCGGGCTCGTACCAACATTTCCATTGCTGGGAAGACGATATCTTGGTCGCGGGATTTGGCAAGCGCGCGGAAGGCTGGCGCGCGGCCATTCGCCGTGGTGCCCTCGTGCGGGGTGACGTCAACGTGTTCCGTCGCGCCCAACGAAAAGTCGAACGACGCCACTTCAAAGCCCGGCGGCAATTACTATTCCACGAAGGCCACCGCCAACAACTCCAACGCGAAATGGGCCAAGACCCGTATTTGGATACCATCGAGTTTTGATGGTTGTCGCGCGAACGAGCATCAAACCGGCGCGGTGTTTAGAAGGCTCCGCCAAGGCATGACACTTATTTTTCTTTGGCGTTTTCGCGCGCATAACGGTCGCTGTGGTCATCAAAATTATCCACGAGCATCCGACGAAACCCGTCCAAATAGAAGTCGATCGCTTCGCCTTTCGTTTCGTTGAACGACTCAGCATCTTTGAACCCCGTCCAGTGTTCGAATGCGGCAAACCTTGCCGCGGCATAGAGGAGCGACCACGCGACATCGGCAAATTTGGCCTCCGAAGTTTGCTCGTTGGCAAGATCAATAAATTCATCGGCTCGCTTCCAGAACGCCTTTTGTCGCTGTTGGTTATCGAACGCTTGGTCGCGCCAAAATATTTGAGCCGAAATCGAAAATTGCGATGAATCCTCAATCAGAGGATTGATGGTAATGCGGAAAAACCAGATTCCCGGCAAAGCATTGGCGTCTGATTGGGCAAGAAACGAGGGAACCAAGTCAGGCGGATGGATGCGCCATTTTTCCAACTCCGCGATCGCGTCCAACTTGACTGTGGACTTGAACGGTTCGGACTCGTCATCTTGGTCTGGGGTTTCCTCAAACGAATGTAAATTCCAGGTTTCCACGATCGTTCTGGCGATTTCGGCAATCGATTGTGCCGCATGCGGAAATGTTCGCAGATTCAAAAACTGAAGGCTGCCATCCGGTCGCACATTCGCCACAATCGATTCAGCGTCCAACGCGATCGCTCTGTCGGGCTCGACACGCAGCTCCACGTGCCTTGGACCCAATTGATATTGGTTGGAGGTTTGGCCCACGTTGTCGTTCTCGATCCACTCGTCGTCAATTTCGGCAGTCATTTCGACATCGCTACTCTTCACCCAATTCGCAAAATCGAGGGCATCGATCGGGTTCGGGACGCTGGTGAAGTCCAGGTTCAATTTCGCTAAATCCGGGTTGCGTTTCACTCGAGTTGCTCCAGTCGTGAATGGATTCGATCGGATAGGTTGCCGGAATGCCGGGTGAGTCAGTGCCGGGATTCGCTAGGGACGGGATCAACTCCGTCCTCAGCGATTCGTATCTGAACGTGAAAATACGGAATCATCAATTCCACCAAGGCTATTGGCGAAAGAAAGCACCTGATCAGCGATTGAAATCCCTGGCTACAATACTCAGACAACAAAGAAGACGTGGCTTTCCGAGGGTAATGCCTGGGATATCTCAACTTGCTAAAGTTCGATGAGCGGTAGATCGTGTCCAAAGCTTCGATACTTGGAAACGGACAAATGATCGTGCCATACGGGTTCACCGGACCCGCGTTCCTATCCCGAATCTTCGATATGGCAAAGGCAATTAGGCCGAATGGTACCGAGAGGAACAACAGTTGAAATCCCCACCCGACATAGATTGCCGAACAAACAAAGGCGACCAACGCAATCGTTGCCAGAAGCTGCGAATGGCACCATATCGTCTTTGTTTCGATTTTTATCTCACACTTTGCCGAAAGCAGCAACAACAGTCGTTGGAGGTAGTCCCAGATCAGCTTCGATCTTAAATTGATGTGATCGATTTCTTCATCGTAAAGGCTAGACAATCGGTCCGCAACAAATCGAACCACCGCATCTTTCGATCGAACGTAAACGAGCAATTGTTCCTCGAACTGGCACCAGTCAAATTTGCCCGCCAGCAACTCTTGGATCAATTCTCGCAGCGATTCGCGGGAACTGGGAGGATTCGAATCCGCACCACCGCCAAAAGCCCTTGGTGGTTCGTACGGATTCTCCGATACGTTCGGTCGTTCTGTCACGATCCCAGTCTCCGTTCCCGGAAGCCATCTCATTTTCCGGATTCAATTTATCGGCACGCCAATATAAAAGCAACGATAACTGGTGCTCGTGCGTGGTTTCTCGCGATTAACGAGCGAAGCACTGAAGGGACTTCAGATTTCAGACTTCAGATCGTTTATTCTGTGAGCTTGGATTATTCTTTTCGACTTGCCACGACAAGTTCTAAAATTGCCAAGGGCACAACCAGGGCGCTTTCTAATCCAAAATAAATCAGGCCCATGGTCGTGAGCGACGACCAGTAGATGCTGCAGGCAGTGACAGCAACTGTACAATACAGCAAGTTCAGTACTGCAACGATTGCCAATGGCCGACGAGCATCCGCGGCAAACCGGTACGACAACAAGTCAAACACCGCAAATCCAGCGGCGGTCATCGACATGAACCACAGATAAGACGTGGGAAGTCCCGTGGCCAAGATCTCCGTCGCCAAGAGTAGGCCCGTGACAAAGGCCGTTGTTAAGGCACCGAACGCGTCTAGCCACAAAAGGGAAGTAGGCTTCTTGATCCAGTCCATTGCCAATTTGGTTTACACCAGCGGTACGAGGTTCTGTCCAAAAGGAGACTGTGCCTAGTGCTTTGTCACAGCTAGAAATGGGGTTCTGGTAAAGGTGTCAGGAGTCATTTGTGCGAAGCACCCGCAGGGCCGTTCCGGCAATTGACTCCTGACACCTTTACCAGAACCACCCGAAAACTAAGTAGTGACAAAGCACTAGGGAAACTCAGCAAATTGGAATGGAGGCGCATTGTCGGGGTCGATTTCGGCCAACACTCGAATCGTGTATCCCCCATAACATTTGCTACCTTCCATGATCATCCAATCCGAGATTTTTGATCGGTCGATGGTCCGGACGTCTCCAAAACTAAGTCCGGGAATATTCTCGGGCTGGTTGCTACAGGTTGCCGTAATCTGGTCACCTTCGATCTTGGTCGGAGTGAACCAGATATGTTCCAAACCATCCGCGTTCGTTTCCATGGCGACTTTAATACTCGCCGAATCCAGCCCTGGCTTCGTCCAGTTCTGCTCGAATTTCGAGAAGGTTTCTTTTGCTTTGGCCATCGCCAAATTCATCCGCTCGTCATCACTGTCCACACCAACCACTGGGGGCTGATTTCCAGTACGTTGGGGCGGGTTTTCGCAACCCAGATTTATGGACAAAATCAGTAGAGCAACGAAACCGATCGCGGGCGAAACTTGACCAGAATTCAACATCAATGGCTCCAATCACATTACGTTCTAAAAGGTGCTGACTAACGGAAGTACCCCCTAAAGTTTGCAAAATCGCAACCTGTTTGCAAGTGGGGACGCAGTCGTTAGGACCAAACAACGAATGTGACGCGATGGCAAGAAACGCTACTTCAAATCAGCGTATTCGCGGAAACTGTAATCGATGCCGGCATAATCCAAACCACGACATAACCCGCGCAAGGCGATGCCAAATCCGTCCGGGCCGCTGAATCCACCAAATTGTCCACCACCGCGAACGTGGGGCTCCAGGTCCAAGAATACATCTGCGACGGAAAACTTGGCTAACCGCTCGCGGATCGTGGGCAGGTAGTGGGCCAAATCGCGCAAGACCAGTTCGTGTCCGCTGTCGCCTTGATCCGCCGGGACAAAGTGCTTCAATGCTTCTTCGTCGACATGTTCCAACCGTTTCACAGGTCCCGGGTGCTTGTAGTCTTTGATGTGCAACCAGCCCAACCCAGGCTTCATCGCCAAATAATGTTCGTACACTTGTTGGCCACTGTATCCTTGGGTGGACAAATTCGCGGCGTCAAAAATCAGCAACAGATTGTCGCGCCCCACGCCTTGATACAAACGGGCCATCCAAAAGCCCGTCTGGCCCACCAAGTTCGCTTCCACTTCCAATCCATATACCAAGCCGTGCTGCGCGCAAACGTCAGCGATCTGGCCGAGTTGATCGATAACTTGTGGCAAATGCTGTTCGGGATCGGAACCTTTGGGATGGTAAAACGAAAACCCGCGGATCAAACGAGTTCCCAAGCGATTCGCCAAACGGCACGCGTGCGTGACATCTTCGGCCAGATACTTCGCGAACGGAACATAACGGTTTTTGGTCCCGTCTTCTTCGTCCAACAACTTGACTTTGCCAATCGGTGAACCCAGCGTCGCGACGCTCAAGCCGTATTGGGCCAATTTCTTCACGCAAGCGTCGACCTCGGCATCGTCCAATTGCATCATGTTCTTGATGCCGTGGCCCATGTCGATAAACCGCAAGGATGTGAAACGAAGTCCCAATGCCGCCATCGCCGAAAATTGTTGATCCACCGTTTTGTCCCACGCCGCTTCATCCGAGAAACCGGATAACGTGACTTTTGTGGATGTGGCGACCGATTGGGGAATCAACATCAGGAGGCTCCTTAACCCAAGACCTTCGCGGCATCGTCAAAGTACTCGACCGTGATGATCGAACTAAAACCGCCGCGGACCGTGAACTCGGCCTTGATCTCCGCCCAACGCGGTTTCAGCACGGCGACCAAATCGTCCATGATCGAGTTGGTTACGTTTTCGTAGAAGATGCCTTCATGGCGATACTGTTGCATGTAGAGCTTCAAACTCTTTAGCTCGACGCATTTTTCGTTCGCCGTATAACGAAAGTGAATCGTGCCAAAGTCGGGCTGGCCAGTCTTGGGACAGACGGACGTAAATTCGTGACACGTGTGTTTGATTTCGTAATCGCGGTTCGGGAAGCGATTTTCGAAAGTTTCGAGCACGTTGCGGTCAACCGCCATGAGTTCTTCCTATCGTTTCGTTGCTGTAGCTACCGTCACCAGACGGTGGATGGTTGTGAAATGTCGCTACCGACACCAGACTGTGGAGGCGGTTGGTGGTAACTTCCCGTAAGGCCTGTTCTCGCTTCACGACCGTAGCGAAGTTCGCAACAGCAGGTACGCGAGAGACGGAAGCTACCCAAGCGGCGGTCGGAGTTTGCGTGCTTATTTATCCAACGGCCGGCCGGAAGCCGAGTAGGCTCCACCCAGGACCAATTGGTACAACTGTTGTCCCGACGGTGTCGGATACTTCCCGGACAGACACGCTTGGCATAACGCGTCTTCCGGCATTTGGATCGCTCGGGCAATGGCAGCGCGGGGCAGGTAACGCAGCGAATCGCACTGCAAGTGACTGGCCATCATCGCATGGACTTGATCATCCGGTTCTGCCAAGTCATTCAAATACTTGGGTGCGAATAGTTCGCTGACCGTAGGCATGTCGATGCCATAGAAGCAGGGCGCCACGATGGGAGGACAGGCCACACGAACATGGACTTCTTTTGCTCCGCCGCGATCGTAGATTCTGCCGAGTAAAACCTTCATGGTCGTGCTGCGAACGATCGAATCCTCGACCAGGATCACGCGTTTGCCCTCCAGGACTTCGCGAAGCGGAGTGTACTTGGCTTTGGCTCGTTGGGTCCGCTGCTCGGGCGTGTTCTCGATAAATGTTCGCCCCGAATAGCGGTTGCGAATCAAGCCTTCCACGGACGGGACGCCCAAGGAAAACGCCATCGCATCGGCTGCCGCTTTGCTGGTGTCAGGCACGGGGACCACGATCGTGTTGCCGTCGTTCCAGTCGAACATCGGGTTGGCTCGTTCGGCGGCCGCCAGTTCTTGGCCCAGGTGCGTCCGCGTCAGGTAAACGCTGCGTTGATCCAACGTACTGGCCACGTTTGCGAAGTAAATCCATTCGAAGAAACAATGAGCTCGGGCTTTGGACTCGATGTATGGCTGAACTAAAAACTCGCCGTCGACAATGGTCGCCATGTAACCGGGAGGGAGATCGTGAATCTGAGCCGGCTCGAACCCCAGGTTCAACAACGCGACGTTTTCACTGGCGGCCGCAAAAACGCAACCGTCAAACGCGTAACACATGGGCTTGATCCCCAACGGATCACGAGCAACCAACATGTCGCCTTGGGCCGTCAACATCGCCAGCGAGTAGGCGCCATCGAAGCGGCGACTCAGATGTTGCATCACGGTCATGAAGTTGGCCTTGGGATCACGCGAAAGCACACGGCTAATCTCGTGCAGAATGATCTCGGTGTCGGTTTCCCGCGCGAGATGGTTTTCGTTTTCCTTCAACAGTTCGTCGCGCAGTTGTTGATAATTTGCCAGTTGCCCATTGAACGCGAAACTGAACCACTTCGATTTCTGGATATGTTGGCGTTCAAAAGGTTGGGCATACGAGGCATCGTCCGTCCCGCAGGTCGCATAACGAACGTGCCCAATCGCCGCTTTGCCGGCGAAGCGCTTCATCAAGTTTTCGCTCTTGAGCTTGTGGCTGAGTCGAAATACCTCGGAAACCGCTCCAATTTCTTTATGCGTCAGCAGCAGATGGCCACGGTTCGGCGAATAACTGGTCATTCCAGCCGCCAATTGGCCTCGATTTTGGATATCCTGCAACATTCGCGGGATCATGTACGAACTGTACTTGGGGTCCGCGAAGGTGCAGATTGGGCTTTCCGAGGAGTATTTCAGGCAATAAACCGCGGCTACGCCACACTCGTCGTGAATCTCGCTCATTGATCCGGGCTCTTTGCTGATGGGGTCAACGGGGCGGTCGGCGACCAACTCCGCACATCGATTCCCCAGTTTACCGGCAAGCGAAAACATTGAATAGTGTCGCAGGCAGCGTTCTTCGTCCCGAAGTCCAGGGACGGTAAGCAGTAGGCCGTTGAAGCTGGATTGATTAGTCCGAATTTTCCGACGATTTTGCTTCGCACGCTGCCCAGATCAGCCCCGTCCCCGAGAAACGGAAATCGGGTTATGATCCCAATAGGAGAACCCAAGACATGACCACATCGCCCCAGCAACAGACCAACGCCAGCCGCTGGATCGCCGCGCGAACCGCCCACTTCGACTCGAGTGGAATTCGGCGCGTCTTCGATTTGGCCGCCAAGCTCAAAAATCCAATCAATCTGTCGATTGGCCAGCCACACTTCGATGTCCCCGAGTCCGTCAAACAAAGCATGATCCAAGCGATCAAAGATGGGCGGAACGGTTATTCGCCAACTCAAGGTATCGCTCCCCTGCGGGAACGACTGCTGGCGGACGTCCATCGCGAGTGGCCAGATTCGGATCGAAAACTGTTGGTGACGTCTGGCACAAGCGGGGCCTTGAACTTGGCACTGTTGGCGCTCGTTGACCCAGGCGACGAGGTCATCATTTTTGATCCTTACTTTGTGATGTACGCGCCGTTGGTTCGCTTGGCCAGTGGCATTCCGGTTCTGGTCGACACCAATGCTGCCTTTCAAATTGACTTGGACCGTTTTGTGGCAGCACTAAGTCCCAAGACAAAGTTGGTCCTCCTCAACAGCCCCGGCAATCCGACCGGCGTATGCCTGGACGAGGCCTCGGTGAAGGAAGTCGCCGAGATCTGCGCGCAACGCAACATCGCGCTGATCAGTGACGAAATCTATCGCCACTTTTGTTTCGATACGCCGTTTGTTTCAGCGGCCAAGTTCAATCCCGAGACGATTGTCGTGGACGGGTTTTCCAAAAGTCACGCCATGACCGGTTGGCGGTTGGGATTTGTCCACGGCCCAGCGGAAGTGGTCGAAACCATGACCAAGCTCCAACAGTATACCTACGTTTGTGCCCCGCAACCCGTGCAATGGGCAGGACTGTCGGCACTGGATTGTGACGTGTCCCCGTACATGGAGGATTATCGCCAAAAACGCGATCGCTTGTATGCTGGACTAAAGGATCATTACGAAATCGTCAAACCGGACGGCGCGTTTTACATGTACCCGAAGTTGCCTTGGGGAACCGGGCAGAAGTTTGTCGAGAAGGCAATCGAACACGAACTGTTGGTGATCCCCGGCAATATCTTTAGCCGCCACGATACTCATTTTCGATTGTCGTTTGCGAACACCGACGAGCAACTGGATCGCGGCATCGACGTGCTGCGCAAAATCGCCTAGTGCTTTGTCACAACTTAATTTTAGGGTGGGTCTGGTAAAGGTGTC
>JAEUIP010000207.1 GCA_016795075.1 Planctomycetaceae bacterium
GTATTCTGCTAGGCACTTCGCCGCCAAATTGCCGCGTTCTAACTTCTGACAATACTCTTGCAAATATCGCTGAACTTCACCCACTAAAGTCTCGCTCCACGACACCAACACCGCAGCGCCTGGATAATGTTCGGCTTGGGAAATCAAATCCAGAGCAACCCATTCCGGATGACTGGTTTCATCCGCAATGACCAACACCTCGCTGGGGCCCGCAATCGAGTCGATATCGACGTGACCGAAGACATGTTTCTTGGCTAATGCCACGTAAAGATTTCCGGGACCGACAATCTTGTCGACCGGGCTTAGACCTTCGCAGCCAAAAGCGAGTGCGGCAACGGCTTGTGCGCCGCCGACGCGATAGACTTCGCGAATCCCAATTTCATGACAAGCCGCCAACAAGTGAGGGTTGTAAGAGCCAAATGGGGTCGGAGGCGCGACCACCGCGATTTCCGCGACACCCGCAACCTGAGCCGGAACGGCCGCCATCAACAGACTCGATGGATAGGCCGCCGCCCCTCCTGGAACACAAACACCGACGCGCCTCAACGGGGTATAGCGATGGGTCAAATGAACGCCAGGATTGGGCCGAGACTCGACGCTTTCGTGCCGAATGGCAGATTGAAAACGGACGATGTGATCACGAACGCGTCGAATCGCCGCCAAATACTCCGGCGCTGCCTGTTGATGGGCCGCGGCCAACTCGGCACTGCTTACTCGAAACGACTCTGGACGAATCGTTACTCGATCCAACTTCTCGGTCAATTCACAAACCGCCGCTAGTCCTTCTGTCTGGACGCGCTGACAAATCTGGTGGACGACCTCCGCCGGAGAAAGTGGCGCACCAAATACCTTGATGGTCAGTTCACGGGCGTGGTCCGAAATCGTATCGCCTTTAGGAGACAATTTCTGTTGCAAAGCAACAACCGCGGTTACCGCCGACGATACCTTGTCGCCGCGACCGTCGATGGTTGTAATCGGAAACCCACTCATGTCCATTATTCTTGTCAATAAACGATTCGAATCACTTGCACAGCAAGGATCGGTTGTCACTTTCCCCAGGAAACCGCCCATGCTAGGGCAGACCGTCAATTTTTCCAATCGGTCACGATATTTTCGCGAGGCTTGATTGCCCAAAACCGGAGGCAAGTTATGATGATGGGCCTAGCAGTGGACCAAGTTGGCCGACCACAAAACGGTGGTTTCGCGAAAGATCCTTACATTAGGTGAAAAAATGCTCACGGCGACGACAATGCCCTCGTTGCGGAAGCTCTACAATGCTCCCGGTCTGGTTATGGTCGACGAATGCCCAATTCCCGAAGTACCGGAAGGGCACGTTTTAATCCACGTTCGTCGGGCCGGAATCTGCGGTACGGATCGGCATATCTACGAATGGGACAGTTGGAGCCAGAATCGCGTCAAACTTGGCATCGCCACCGGACACGAACTCTCCGGCGTTATTGTCGAGACGGGCCCCGGTGTGCGACACGCAAAAGTGGGTCAACGGGTCAGTGCGGAAGGTCACATTGCATGCGGGGTGTGCCAAGCGTGTCGAACCGGAAATGCGCACATCTGCCCGACGGTCGAAATCATTGGCATCGACCGCGACGGCGGCTTTGCTCACTTTGTCAGTGTCCCAGAAGAAAACCTGTGGCCAATCCACCCGGACATTTCCTTCGACATCGCCGCGATTTTTGATCCACTGGGCAATGCTGTCCACACCGTCATGTCGGCCGGCGTCAGCGGGCAAACGGTGCTGATCACGGGTGTCGGCACAATCGGTCTGATGGCCGTTTCCGTCGCTTTAGCCGCGGGAGCCTCGCGCGTCATCGCGGTTGACGTGGATCCACGACGATTGGCCATCGCCAAGAAATTGGGCGCAAATCTGACGTTGGACGCACGCACGGATTGGAAACCCGTGGCTCGGGATTTCTGCGGCGGCATGGGCCCCGATGTATTGCTGGAAATGAGCGGCTACGCCAAAACCATCAACGATGGATTGGAAGTTATTCGCAACGGCGGTCGTGCCGCATTGCTGGGATTGCCCGGCGGCAAAGTCGAGTTGGACTTGTCCAAGAACGTGATTTTCAAAGGGATCACGATCATCGGTGTTAACGGACGTCGCATGTTCGAGACCTGGTACCAAATGGAAAGCTTGGTCTTGTCGGGGCGGATCCAATTCGACGACATCATCACCCATCGAATTCCATTTGAACAATGGGAAACCGGCTTCAAGTTGATGCAATCCGGCGAGGCGATCAAGGTCATCCTGCAAATCTCGGAGGAGTAATCGTGCCCAACGTCGATTTCACCAATCGCTGCGAACAGCTGATCCAGGACTTGACCACCTCCGGTCAACTCAAGCCGTTCTATGAACTAACTTCGCCCATGCGGCCCGTCGTTCAAATCAAAGGGCGCGGCGAAGTCTTGGTCCTTTGTGCCAACAATTACTTGGGTTTGGCCGACCATCCGGAAGTCATCGAAGCCGGGATTCAAGGTTTGCGAGATTACGGTGGTGGCACGGCTTCCGTGCGTTTCATCTGCGGCACGTTGGACTGCCATCGACAATTGGAATCCAAGATCGCCAAGTTTGTTGGAACTCCGGCTGCCTTATCGTACGTGAGCTGTTGGAATGCCAACGAAGCCTTGTTCCCGACGCTGTCCACCGAAGGCGATGTGTTGTTGTCCGACGAGCTGAACCATGCCAGCATCATCGATGGTTGCCGTTTGGTCAGCAAGAAAGTCGAGAAGCAAGTTTATAAACACAACAATTTGGAAGACCTAGAAGCCAAATTGAAAGCTCATGCCGATAAACGCTGCCGTTGGGTCATCACCGACGGTGTGTTTAGCATGGAAGGCGATGTGGCCAAATTGCCGGAACTGGTGGCCTTGTGTCAGAAATACGAGGCGTTGTTGGTGGTCGATGATTCACACGGCATCGGCGTGTTGGGGAAAACCGGTCGTGGAACGCCCGAACATTTTGGATGTTTGGGTCAAGTCGACATCTTGACCGGAACACTCGGCAAAGCCCTGGGCGGTGCTGCCGGTGGCTACATCGCTGCCAGCCACCGCGCGATTCAAGTACTGGAGCAAAAGGCGCGGCCAAGCTTGTTTTCCAACGCTTTGCCAGCAACAGTCGCCTACAGTGCCGGAAAAGCCATCGAGATCCTGGAGCGTGAGCCAAGTATTGTCGCGCGTTTGCACGCAAATGTTCAGTCGATTCGAACGGGCTTGGCAAAATTAGGTTATCAATGTGCCGATAGTCCCACTGCCATCATTCCCATCATGATCGGCGACGAAGCCGAAACCATTCGAAAATCCGCTCGGTTGTTTGAACTCGGTGTGATGGCAATTGGGTTTGGTTTCCCGGTCGTGCCTCGCGGGGAGGCTCGGATTCGCGTGCAAGTGTCCGCCGCGTTGACGGACGAACACATTCAGCGTGCCTTGGATGCTTTTGCCAAACTGTAGGTTCTGATGATCGATTTGCGAAGCGACACGGTCACCGTTCCTTGCTCGGGAATGCGGCAGGCGATGATGACTGCCATCGTCGGGGACGACGTGATCGACATCGATCCGACCGTCCAACAACTTCAAGAGCGAATTGCCGAGTTATTGGGCAAGGAAGCCGCGATCTTCATGCCCTCCGGTACGATGACGAACCAAGTCGCCGTTCGTTTGCACTGTCAACGCGGCGACGAATTCCTGTGCGAGTACGGCTGCCATATCTTCACTTACGAGCAAGCCGCCTTTGCGTCGATGTCGGGCGTCGCCGCACATCCGCTGGTGGGCAGTCGTGGCAACGTGACCTTGAACCAATTGGTCGCCGCGCGCCGACCCGACAACGAACATGCGGCGCGCACGACGTTGGTGTGTTTGGAACATACGCACAATCGAGCGGGTGGCAAGTTACTGGACTGGGCCGAGGTCCTGAAGATCGCGTCTTGGTGCCGGGCGAACTCCCTGCGGTTGCATCTCGACGGTGCCCGTCTGTTTAATGCTGCCGTCGCGACTCAAAAATCGCTAGCCGAATTGGCGGAACCCTTCGACACGGTGAGTGTATGCTTCAGTAAAGGACTGGGAGCGCCAGTTGGTTCGGCCTTGGTCGGAAGTCGCGAATCCATCGCCCAAGCGCGTCGACATCGCAAGGCGTTTGGGGGCGGGATGCGTCAAAGTGGGATTTTGGCCGCCGCTGCTTTATATGCCTTGGAGCACAACTTCGAACGATTGGCCGACGACCACGCAAATGCCACTTGGTTGGCCGAGGCCATTCAAAACATGCCTGGTCTGCAAATCGTGGATCCAGAGCCCAACCGTTTGGTCGATACCAACATCGTGTTGTTTTCTGTCGCTCCCGAACTTGGGACGGCTCCCGAATTTGCTGCTAAATTGAATGATGCTGGCGTCCGCTGCTTTCCATTCAGCGCGACCTCCATTCGGTTTGTGACCCATCTGCACATCACTCGCGACGATGTCGCCTCGGTAGCGAAGACACTTGGCTCGGTCCTTAAAACAGTTTGACCGTGTCGACAGCGGACACCATCTTGGCCAAACAAAAAATGACCCGAGAGACGCAGCTCCGTATCCAACAAACTTCTTTGTCTTGATTTGATTTGATTTGGAGCGCGATATCTTGGGAAGGAGCCGGACTGGATTGCCGGCCTGCCTGGCGGGTGTTTCGCAAATTGGAGTCCGTCCCATTTATCAGACCCGAAATTTTGGTTGGGACCGAGCACTTGCTCCATCAGTTCGCTAATCGTTCGATGATGATCGGTCCGCTGACGTTCAGCCAAACCGTTCCCAATACGAACGAGGTAATCCCGAGAGAACACCAGCACACGACGGCGAGCCACGGCAACGAGACCGGAATCGCTGGAGTCACCTGGCTGGCCCCGTTTCCTTCGGGAGACGACGGTTCGGTATCAAGCGGTCGATTCGATACTGCTTGGTCCGCGACGGTTGGCTCCGTGAGGTTGTTCTTGGGTACCGCCTCCGGACTTGGTTCTGCCTTCGCGGACTCCAGCGTCCGAATCGCACCCTCGCGCGCCACATGGATGATGGCAGCAGGCGGATTAACCCAAGCGACAACGGTCCCGGTCGTGCCGGTTGGCAATGGATAGATAATCGGCGTCAACAACATCCACAACGGACTGATCATCGCGATCGAGCGACTGATATCTTTGTACAACAGTCCGAGCGGAGCCAACCAAAGCCCCAAGCCAATTCCCAAGATTAGCAACAACGGTCCCCAGACAATTGCCAAGAGCAAGAGACCAACCCAATCAAGCAAGCCCCCGACTAACAAAAACAAAGTGGCCACCACGACTCGCACAAGAAAATCGAACCCGGTCTCCAACAGGCAGAGCGTTACGAACACCTCCCGAGGAAATTGCAGTTTGGTGAGCGCCGAACGATTGGCCAATAACGTGTTGGTTGGCCCCATCAGTCCGTCAATAAAGCCTTGCCACAACAGCATGCCGCAAAAGACAAACGCGGCATACCCGACCGGCCCCAAAGAACTAATCCGCACCGTTCCGCTGGCGTTCAAAAACACCCACACACTTGCGGCCGCCAGCGGCGGTAAGAAAATCCAAAACCAACCCAGAAAACTCTGGCGATAGTTGGCGATCAAATTCCGTTGAAAAAGTCGCCAAGCCAACTGCCGAGAGCCCCACAACGCCGGCAGTACTCCCCACAGTCGTTGAACCAATCCAAGTTCCGAAGCTTCCGCGTCGTAAACGACATCCCAGTCTGGCAGTATCGGATTCTGTGGCGTGTTTGCGGTCATGGATTCACAATCGGTTGCAGATCGGTTTTCAGTAGTTTTTTATGCGAATTTTTGACCGTACGGCCTAATCAGTTTAGGTAAATTGCGAAGACTTTTCTAGCAGAAAACGCAGTCGGCGTTGTGACATCCACACTTAAGTGGCCGCAAAACCGATAACATGAATCGATTAAGTAGATTCTCCGGATGATTTCGATTCCATCGATTATTTGTATCAGAACGTACATGCCGGTTCTAATCGTTATCGTGGTTATTTTCTTTGAATGGGTTCTACCGTCTGGTCCGATAATCCGCTCTAGCGCGGCGTTCTGCCCGTGGCTTTGACTATCCGCCCATCACCCGCATTTGGGCTTTAGGCATCCTCAATCCAAACCGGATTCAAGCTATGAAGAAGACCCAAGAAATCGCCTCGACTTCGTACTCACTCCCGCGTCGAGGCCGACTTTGCCAATCGTTTCTTGCTTTCTTGGCGGCAATGAGTCCCTGTGGTATCTGGGCACAAGAAGGCCAGTCGACAGCAAGATTTGCACCATTGACTCCCTCCGTGTTTCGCACGACGGCCTCGGAAACGGTAGGCGCCACCCAATCCGCTTTTCATCGCCTCGGCCGAGTTTCCGGCCCGCAATTGACTCAAATATTCGCCCAAGGGCTGGGCAAACACCTCCAAGGTCGTCAGGACGGTTCAGTGGCCGTGATCCAGTTGCCGGTATCGCGTGCCGGTGACGGAACTTGCCAGGCGACAATTGATCAAGCGAATCACACCGTTCAGTTGCAAGGTTCGGCCAAATCGGTCAGCGCTTGGATGAAAGTCGTGCAGAAACTGGACGTTGCTGAAACGCAATCTCGGCAACGGGCGTTGTCGTTCGTTCCCGTCCAGCAACATGCCGCAATGATGCAGCAGTTAGTCGAAAAGGTCCGACTGCAGCCGGTCAATCCGACAAACTCCCCCTCCATCCGCATGGCTGGCCATCAAGCAACTAGCCCAGGGTTGGCGCGCCCCGCGAGCTTTCAGGATGAAACAACGCCGACAACACCAACCACTCCGCCGGCAGAAGCCCTGCCGCAAGATGGTGATTTCCAAATTCCGGGCAGCACGCTGAAAGTCTCGGTGGACCCCATTACTGGTGCGTTGGTGGTGACCGGCACCGAAGAGGACATTCAGAACTTTCAAAACCTCTTGGCTCAACTGGGCGAACAAGCATTGCAATCTCGTCCCAGCACCGACGTGGTCCCACTTACGAAGACCAATAGCCAAGCCTTGGGCACGGTGATTCAACAACTCTACAACGACGTGTTTGCCACACGATTCGGAGCGGCCACGGTCACTCCAATCTCCGAACCGAACGCGCTGGTCGTGTCTGGCCAACCACAAGCTTTGGAAGAGTTGAAGGCAATCATTGCGAAGTTGGACATCGAATCGGACGACATCCGCGGTTCCTTTGTCGTATTTCGCCTCAAGCACATCGCGGCTTCCAATGCTGCTAACCGACTGGGAAGTTTCTTCGGAGTCACTCCCGCACAAGTCGGTGGACAGCTTGGGGGAGGCGGGGGTGGCCAGAACGCCAACGATGCTCAACCGGTCCTGATCATTCCGGATCCACGCAGCAACGTGGTCATCATGAAGGGTGGCTCCACCGAACTGCGACAAGCGGAAGAACTGCTCAAAGAAATCGATGTGGTTGATGGCGAACACATCAAGTCGCAAGACATGAAGATCATCCAACTCCGCAACTCCGTCGCGACGGACATGGCTCAAGTTATTTTCGCGGCCATCAATGGCGGTGTCACCGGAGCAACCGGGCCGCTAGGAAGCCAAGGCCAACAGCAAGGTTTTGGTCAACAGCAACAACAGCAAAATCAACCGAACCAAGATCCATCCGTCGCCAACACGGCCTTGCGTCTCAAGTTGATGAGCATCGATCAAAACACCGGCGTTATCAGCAGCGGAATTTTGTTTGACGTGAAGATCGTCGCCGACGCGTCTTCGAACTCCTTGGTAATCACGGGGCCACCAGAAAGCTTGCCACTGGTCGAAGCGCTGATCCGAGAATTGGATCGCTTGCCAGACGCCGAGACCCAACTCAAGGTCTTTACAATCGTCAACGGCGACGCTCAACAACTGTACGACATGCTCAACCAGCTGTTCACGCAACAGCAACAACAAGGTGGTGGCGGCTTTGGTGGGTTTGGTGCGCAGAACGACGGCCTATCGCGGCTGCCTCTTCGCTCCGGTTCCAGCGATCAGACCCTCGTCAGCTTGCGATTCGCCTTGGAGCTACGCACCAATACGATTATCGCGGCCGGTTCTTCAGGTGACTTGCAAGTCGTGGAGGACCTGCTCACGTCCTTGGACCGTTCCAACGGAGATCGCTTCATCAAGAAGGTCTTCCGCTTGAGCAATGCCCCGGCGGAAGACACCGCCCAAACATTGACCGACACGTACAATGCGGAACAAGAAACTTTACAGCAAGATCCGACCACACAAGCCGCCATTGTCAATGTCCGGCGACGCGTGATCGTGCAGCCCGACCCGATCCAAAATCACTTGATCGTGATCGCGACTCCCGAGACCATGGTGGAAATTGAAGGTTTGATCACGGCTTTGGATCGCCGGCCCAACATGGTTGCGATTCAAGTCATGATCGCTGAAGTTTCGCTGAACTCGACCGAGGAATTTGGGTTGGAATTCGGCGTCCAAGATTCGATCGTCTTTGATCGGGGCTTGGCTGGCACCAATGTGATCGGCTATCCGTTTAACCAAGCCGCTCAAGGAAATTCGTTGACGGGAGCAGGACTGGCTTCTCGCGAAAAGGTGGCCGGGCAGGGCTTGATCAACTTGGGAATGGGACGCTCCAATGCCGCGCTCGGTTACGGTGGCTTGGTGCTCTCCGCCGGCAATGAGTCGATCAATATCTTGTTGCGTGCTCTGAAAGATCAGGGACGTTTGCAAGTGTTAAGCCGACCGCACCTGATGACGATCGACAACTTGAACGCCCGCGTTCAAGTCGGTCAAAAAGTTCCCTACTTCAGTGGCTCCACGATCAACAACTTGGGTAACGTCCAAAATCAGGTGACGCTGCAAGATGTTGGTATCATCTTGGAAGTTGTTCCACGCGTTGGCCCCGACGGCTTGATCACGATGTTGGTCAATGTGACCAACAGCAACGTGGGTAGTGAAGCCGAGGGAACGGTGGTCGCCACCGATCCGCAAGGAAATGCCATTCGGCAAGCTCCGATCAACATTACCGAATCGATCACGACGGCCATTGCGAGGTCGGAACAAACCGTCGTCCTCAGCGGTCTGCTCCGTACAACAAAACAGTTCAACAAACGCGGCATCCCGTACTTGAGTGACCTGCCACGATTGGGACCTCTCTTCAGTTTCCAAAGCGAACGAGAATCTCGGTCGGAACTGCTGATCTTCTTGACGCCCACCATCGTGGCCACTCACGAAGACATGGCCATGTACAACCAAATGGAAATGGACCGCATGAATTGGTGCTTCCAGGACGTGATGGATCTGCACGGTCCCATTGGGAACATCTACCAAGGAACCTTTGCCGACGGCAGTGGCCCAGAAGAAGTCTATCCCGAACTTCGGACACCAGGCATACCACAGTACGACGTCAACGGCATGCATGGTCCAATACCGGGCGAGCCAACGCCAGAGATCCAACCCGATTCCGCGCCACAACCGATTGGTCAGAATTCGGCTCCCAACAACGTTCCACCCAGCAAGGAAGAAAAGACTAGCGGACTGACGCCCTTCTGGCGCAAGAACCAATAGTTCAAAATTCCCCGCATTCCTTAGGCCCTACGAGTCATCCGATGCTTCACTTCCGAACACCATTGATTGCCTTTGTGATTCTCGGCTTCGTTGTTGCTTCCAACGTCGGCTGTCAGACCATGGGGGACAAGTCCAGCTCGACCGCATGGTGGAAGAAGTCCAAGGAACCGTTGCCACCCGACGCTCCG
>JAEUIP010000208.1 GCA_016795075.1 Planctomycetaceae bacterium
TCGCTCTCGTTTTCATCAAAGGGTAATTGGACGGAGCCCCAGCCCGACACCATTTCTTGATCGATCGGAATTCGATGTCCGATCAAGCTTGTTGTGGAACCGCTGAGCTCCAGTTCAACAACCGATCGCAGCCCATGGATATCAAACGTCAATGGCACCACCTTTTCAGCGCCAGGACCACTGGGCGGATTGCGACGAGCGACCGTCAAATCGATCAGGAGTTCGGCTGCCGCGGGGTTGTCGGGCGCCGTTTGGCGGCGAACTTGA
This sequence comes from Planctomycetaceae bacterium, assembly GCA_016795075.1. GTDB lineage: Bacteria > Planctomycetota > Planctomycetia > Pirellulales > Pirellulaceae > M30B19. The sequence goes on from JAEUIP010000208.1 coordinate 268, forward strand.
TCGATCGTGAGCGACAAATTTTCAACGGGGAGATCCGGATATTGCAAGACTTGAAACCGGACACCTTCCAGTTTTGCGTAACTGCTTTGCAGGGCGCGCCAGCGACTACTGTCCGCGCTCCAATCGTTGGCCCTCGCATCCGACAATAACCAAATATCCGTGCGTCCGGTTTGGTTCTGCACGATATGGTCCAAAGCCGCTTGCAACATGGCCGGGATATCGGCCGTCGTTTCGGTGGGGCCTGTTTGCGGATGATCCAACAGGTCCGCGGGGCGTTCCAAAGTCAGAGGCAGCTCTTGTCCACTCTCAATCAGCACCAAAGGCTTTTGATAGCCCATCGTTTGCAAGGCGGCAACGATCTTCGCCAGGCCCGACTTTAGCTTCGACTCTCCGGTTGTCGGTTGTTGCTGCTGCATGCTGGCGGAACGATCCAGCAAGACAATGATCGTCTCGGGCTGGCCGCCGGTGATCGATCCCACCCAACCCGAAGAAAGTGGGCGACTAACGGCGAAGATCAATCCGGCGATCGCCGCCATTCTCGCGGCCATGATCAAGATTTGTTTCAGTCGCGCGATGCCCCGGTTCATCCGCTTGGCGGTCAGCAAAAATTGCATGGCTCCCCATTGAATCGAACGATGCCGACGTTGATTCAACAAGTGAATCAAGATCGGCAGCGCGATCAACGGGAGAGCCAATAGCCAAAGCGGATTGAGAAATGCCATACTAATCGTCTTTGCCTACCATTTCAGGGCCTTTCGAAGGTGTTCTAAGAGCTGCATGAATTCGGGCTGATTGTTCGCCACGCCTTCGAACGCTTCGTCCTTCAATACATCCGTTCCTTCCGGTTGCATTTTGATCGTGACTTCGGTGACAACGCCTTCCTTTAGGTCGATCCGAATTTCGCGATCGGTTCCGTTGAGCGGCATTTCATAGCCCTTGATAAAGGCAAACAAACCTTCGGTACGACCGGGCGGCATGGAGTGAATCACTGCGATGCCGTGCTCGTCGGTTTTTGCAGAATAGCGATTTTCACGTGTGAAGTTTGGTTGGCCGTCTTGTCGGCTCTGTATCAACCAGTCAGATATCGAATACGCGCTTCCCAAGATATTGGAGCCGCCATCAAACCACAATTGATTGGGCCAAGATGCAACCTCAACGCCGGACAGTGGCTTGCCGTCTTGATCCGTAACCGTCACTTTAACCGAAGTGGCCGGTTTCATCTTCAGAATGGTTTCGACTTGCGACCCGGTCAACCGCACCATCTGGGGCAAACTAAAAGTGTTGCTCAATCGTTCCGCTGCATCAGGGAAGAACGGAAGTGCCTCTTCCTTCGTTGGGTTTAGCGGGACCCAATCATCGCACACGGGAAGCAGCTGCAAGATTTCACCCGTTGGAAGCGACTCAAACACAAACGTGCCGTCTTCGGCGATAGAAGTCTTGTCGTACCACATCCACTTGGAATTCCAGTTAAATTCCTGGCCGTCGCTGCCTCGTCGTACGATGGTGGCGGCGACGTGACCGTTGCGAATCGGCCGCGTCACAGAATCGTCCAAACGTCCGGCGACTCGTGTTCCTTTTGATAACTTCACGTCTCGCAAAAGTACCCGGCTGCGATCCGTTGGATCAATTTCAATTAGTTCACTATAGAGGTTTGGTTCACCAGGTTTCGCTTTGATCAACCTAAACCAAGTTTTGTTTGGTTCGAACACCGGCGAGACCAGATTCCCGTTTTCGGACAACTTCCATTCACTTAGTCGAGCTTCCCCACTGACCAATCCGTACAAGTCTTGCTTGATCGGAGCGCCGGTTTCCGCGTCGACGGCCGTCGCGGCGATGCGAAAGCCGATCTTCAATTCAATTTTTGCCGGTTGGTCATCCACGCTGCGGTCTTCGCGAAACGAGACGAAATCAGGATGCTCGACCGAAATCGTCACCGTGCCAACCTCGATCTCTTCCATGACGTATTTGGGGTACGGCAGGGCGACTAATCCTTCGGCGTTCGTTTGTAATTTCGGGATCGGTCCGTGAAGTGGCTCACTCCACCCCCAATGCGAACCCGGTTCGACCTTGGTTCGCAGTCCCGACGGGAACACGGTGGCATTTTCAATCGGGTGCCCATCTGGATCAACGACCAGCACCTGCATCGTGAGCAGTTCCGCTTTCTTTTCAATGGTTTTGTCGGGTTCCTGACCGACGATCAACACGGACAAAACATGTTGCATCACAAGTAACATCGGAATTGCATATCGAATACTCATCTTGGCTCTCCAGGGATTATTTGCGTTTCGGCATTCGGGCCAACAAGAATTTGGCCAACACATCGCCGTAGTGTTGCTCCAAACTCAAACGTTGATAGTCGACGTTGGCATCGCGAACGACAGTTTTCAAATCGGACAAGTAGCTTGCAACCGCTTGTCGGTATTCTACGGCCACGAGACTGGGGTCGGCCAGCACCGCTGGGCCACCTTCTAAATCCACGAAACGCATGGGCCGATCGAAGTCGAATTGGATTTCCGCTTGCTCCAACAAATGGAACACCACCACGTCGTGTTTGCGAAACCGCAAGTGTTGAAACGCGCCGCTTAGTTCCTTGGGTTCGACGAACAAGTCGGACAAGATCACCACCAACGCACGCTGGCGAATCCGTTCGGCCGCTTCGTGCAAGGCCGCGACCAGCCCCGTTTCACCCGTCGCGGTGCTGGTGGCCAACGAGTCCAAGATCACGCGCAAGTGGGCCGCACTGCGTTTGGGTGTGATTTGTCGCTGAAAGGTTTTGCCGGCACAATACAATCCGATTGCATCACCCTGCCACGCCGCCAAATAGGCCAATGTCCCCGCGATCTGCCGCGCGAATTGCAACTTGGAAACTCCGCCGCGAGCGTAGTTCATTGAGCCGCTAGTGTCCACAATCAAACACAGTCGCAAATTGGTGTCGGCTTCGAATTCCTTGATGTAGAAGCGATCGCTGCGACCGTAAGCTCGCCAATCCAAGCGGCGCGTGTCATCACCAGGGACGTACTTGCGGTATTCGGCAAATTCTAGACTGGAGCCGCGATGGGGACTGCGGTGCATGCCCGTCACGCTGCCGACCATCGGCAACCGAGCGTGCATGTTCAAGTTCTTCAAGCGAGCGATCACTCGCGGTTCAATAAAATCGTAAGTAGCGGCCATAATTTTTTAAGGCGTTTGAGGTGTCAGTTCTCCGTAGGGCTCGGAACGTTTATTCGAACCTTACAAGCCAGTCCGGAAAATTAAATCACGGCTCTCCAAATCCGCGAGAGCGCGTTTGAAAAACCGGCTCTGCCACTCCGAGTGGTTTTGATTGCTACAAGGTCAAGCACCGGAATCTGTCCCTGAAAAGCGAAGGTGGACCGCCAACGCCCAGTGCCATTGTAAATCGCCCAGAGCAGGATCGGCACTAGTGGTTAAAATTGCAGGGGATGGTGGACCCAGAGCAGAAAGTCCGGTACCAAAGCAGGATTCTTGCTACCAAACTTTCACGTTGAGTGGACAACCCAGTGGAACCGCAAGTCTGACAGCGAGACAGGGCCACCCCGAAACGAGCTGTCCCCGCCCCCCACCGGTTCACCGGTGGGAGCGCAAGTCTGACAGCGAGAACAAGCCAGCCCACAAGCTCGGCGTCCCTCCGCCCCCCACCGGTTCACCGGTGGGAGCGCAAGTTTGACAGCGAGAACCCTTGCTCACGCCCAACCGGCTCCATTACCTCCTGACTGCCCCCATGTCGTACTCGCCGAACGTCCCCACATAATAGCTGGGACGAAGCACAGGTTGCTGGCCGAACACGAACGCGATATTGTTCATAAACCCCAACGCAATTGACTCCGGAGTTTCTTCCACGTTCCCTCGTAGCGCCAAATGCACGTGGTCAGGCATGACCGAGATACTGCCCAGCAAGTAGCCCTTCTTTTGAGCGTTTTTCTCACAAACCTCTTTAATTCGATTCAACGACACCTCGTCAACGAAGCGTTCGCGGTGTTCGGTGACAAGCACCAAATGCAAGTCGTACCAATAACGACCTCGGTTCGTCGCCGTCGGCTCGCGCAAACTCACGTAGTTGTTCACTTGAGTGTACCGCGCGATCAGTTCCGCAAAACGAGGATCGATGAATTGCGATTTCGCAACTTGATTCGCGATATACCCTTCCACCTGTTTACGTTTGTTTTCGCCCAAAGAGCGAAACGCCACTTTACGACTGAATTCGATCCGCGTTCCAGCGATCCTCAACGCATATTGGAGCCGAGCTTTGACTCGAGCAGTAAAAAGTGTCGGGGCCATGGTTGGTCGGACACTGCACGTGAACTGGAGCTTATCGGGCTGCCAACGTTTTTCGAGCATTCTTATGCCGTCCGTTTCCCAGGTATCCGCCATGGTGTCGAAGAAGCTTTGATCGGGTTGCGGAGGGAACGAACCGGCAGAAGGCCAGCCCGTCCAAGTGTACCGCAGTTTGAAAGACGGCGAATCAATGTTTTCCGGTCGGTAAAGAGGCGAAGGAGTCATTGCGAGTTACTCCGAGCTTGACGAAAGGGATTGGTTTTATGACGCCAATTCTACCAAACTTGCGCTCCCACCGGTAAACCGGCGGGGGGCGGGGACATGCTCACCTTCAGGTGGCCAATGCCAGTCCAGAGCAGGCACAACGCGTTTCGCTCCCGCCGGTCGTAGTCTCGCCTTCAGGCGGCCCTAAATCCGCCGCCCACAGACTCTCCGCCCCCTGCTGGTTTACCAGACGAGCCAGTGGGGGCGGGACGATAGAGCTCGTTCGGAGAACTCACTCATTTAGCGTTCACGGCTGAGTTCATCGACCAAGCGTTTGACGATGTCGCGGCTACTGAGTCCTTCGGATTCGGCGGCAAAGGTCGTGAGAACACGATGAGTCAGCACGGGCTGGGCGACTTCCAACACATCCTCCAACCGGACCATGTAGCTCCCATGCAAGGCCGCGCGAGCCTTCGCACCTAGGATCAAATACTGGACGGCTCGCGGACCGGCGCCCCAGCCCACCAATGGTTTCAACCAGGTCGGAGCTTCGGGCGTGTTGGGCCGAGTCCGTCGCGTTAGGTCCACTGCGAACTCGTACAAATGCTCGGGAACCGGGACCCTGCGTACAAGTTCTTGGAAGCGAATCACTTGTTGGCCATTCAACACGTGTTGCAAACTGGGGAAAGTGCCGCCCGTTGTACTGCGCGCTATTCGGATTTCTTCATCGCGATTCGGGTAATCCACTTCGATCAAGAACATGAAGCGATCCAGCTGAGCCTCCGGCAGGGGATAAGTCCCTTCTTGTTCGACAGGGTTCTGGGTTGCCAACACAAAAAAAGGCGGCGGCAGATGAAAGGTCTTGCCCACGACCGTGATCCGCTGTTCTTGCATCGCTTCCAACATGGCCGCTTGAGTCTTCGCCGGCGCGCGATTGATCTCGTCCGCCAAGACAACGTTGGCAAAGAGCGGTCCTTTGATAAACTCGAACACCCGACGACCATCGGGCGTTTCCTGAAGGATGTCGGTGCCGGTGATATCCATCGGCATCAAGTCCGGTGTGAATTGGATCCGCGAAAAATCCAACGACAAAGTTTCCGCCAAGCGACTAATCAACAAGGTTTTGGCCAACCCAGGGACACCCATCAACAGCGCATGCCCTCGAGCGAACAGGCAGATCGCCAATCGTTCGATCACATCATTCTGGCCGACAATGATCTTTCCCAATTCGTTTTTGAGCCGCTGGAAGACTTCGCCCAATTCGTCGATGGCCTTGACGTCGTCGGTTTCCAGATCAGCAGCGCTCGTGACGGACATAAGGTTTGATTCCAGTAGTTTGATTTTTTGAGAAGCCGTTCAAGTTCGGTTTCGATTCTGAAGAGGCTCGGTCAAATCGTTGTTCGACGCCCCAGTCTAGTCAGGTGCGAAGTCCGTCGCAACATCCGATACGTTCCCGGCTTTTCCGCGACGACCGGAGTGGCAATCGTTGCCGACTTTTGCGTTGACTGCCGAACTCCGCACTTCTTTCTTGTTGGTCGGAGCGGATGCTGGAGACCACGAGTTTGGCGAAAAGGAAGAGGCCGTCAACAGGCTCTGGAGCGATCCATGCCCTCACGTTTCCCTGGAATGAACCTGATCTTAGGGTTTGTCGCGAAGTTCGTTCCGGATTTCTAACGTTGAAAGCTCCGGAATGACTTTTGCTGGCTCTGGCGGTTGAATGATTAATGATTATTAAAGAATGAAAAATTCAAAATGTACCAAACGTCTAGTTTCATACATTCCGTGAGCAAGCAATGGTTGTCAGCATTTTGCATTTTTCAATTTCCATTTTTCATCATTCATTCCTTAGCCGCGTGTGAACCAACGACGTTCAGTGGCCTGGCTGGCGGACTAGATCGGCGGATGAAGACGTTCGCTGCCGGCGGATTCGAAATTAAGACCGTCGAAATATCGGCTCGGAAGTTAGACTATTGCGTTCGGACAAGGGCTGTCGGTCAAGGAAGTGGCCGCGGACTGTTCATCCGCAGTTCGGCATGGCCATCCGCGGGAATGACCAAACCCTCGCATTTTGCTGGACTGCCGCTCAGGTCATTGGGCGGCTCGGGCCATTTGGTGGCTCGGCAAATTCGACGATCGGTGTTCTCGGATGAACCAAGGTCGGACTTTTCTAAATCGGGAAGTTGTTTCCAGACAATTCCTTCGAACACTTACTGAAGCGATCTTTTAAATCCAGCGTGTTGGCCACGTGACCGCTGCACACCTCCGAGTTTTTTGAAAGTTGGACCGCGGAGCGATCCACGACCTTGCGTTGGACCGCAGAGCGATCCACTACCTTGGGCTGGACCGCGGAGCGATCCACGACCTTTGGGTTGGACCGCGGAGCGGTCCACGACCTTGCTGCGGAGCGGTCCACTACCTATCACAACAATGCTTCAAACAGGATTTCTACCGGATGTTTCGCGGTGCGTTTTGTGCCGTCTTTGATTTGGTGGCGGCAACTGGTGCCGACGGCGACGATTTCTACCTCTGATGGTTGTTCGTTGATGGTGGGAAACAAAACCAATTGGCCAATCTGCATCGACAAAGGATAATGCTCGCGTTCGTAACCAAACGAACCCGCCATTCCGCAACAGCCCGACGGAATTAATTCGGCCCGATAGTTTGTCGGAAACGTCAATATCTTCCGAGTCGCCGCCATCGACGATAGGGCTTTTTGATGGCAATGGCCGTGGACCTTCATCACCTTCACCTCGTTGGTGAATTGATCTTTCCGTAACTTGCCCGCCGTGATCGCGTCCGCCAAAAACTCTTCAATTGTCTTGGTGCGTTGGGACAAGGCTTTCGCTCGCGATTGTTCATCGCCCCGCAACAACGAGATGTATTCATCACGAAAGGTCAGGATCGCCGAAGGTTCGGTGCCAACCAGAATCTCGTCGCTCTCCAATTGTTCGCTAAATAACTGGACATTAAATCGAGCCAACTTTTGTGCAGGCTTCAACAGACCTTTCGACAGATAGGATCGTCCGCTTTGACGATGCGGCAAGGTCCGTACTCGGAAGCCTAATCGATCCAGCAGCTTGATGGCAGTAATCCCGATCTCGGCATCGTTATAATTCGTGAACTCATCAATAAACAGACAAACTTTGCCCAACCGACCATCGCTCGCCGGGACAAATTCTCGCTTGAACCACCGCGTCACGGTTTGCCGAGCCAGATGCGGCATGCTGCGTTCCGGCGCAAAACCCACTAACGATTTGAGCATGCGTCCGGGAAAAGGACTCGAGAACATCCAGTTGTACAACCAGGGCGCGAAACTCGATAGCCACATCATTGATTCAAAGTTGCCGATCAAACGTGTCCGCAGGGGGATCCCTTTGGCTTGATAGTATTGATGCTGCCACTCGGCTTTGAGTTTGGCGACATCCACGTTCGAAGGACACTCGGATTTGCAACCTTTGCATGACAAGCACAGGTCCATCACCTCTTTGATTTCGTCACTCGCCAAGGGCTGGGCTCGATCACTGCGCGTTAGCATCTCGCGCAGGATGTTGGCTCGGGCTCGCGTGGTGTCTTGTTCGCGGCGCGTGGCCATGTAGCTAGGGCACATCGTTCCGCCCGACAACGCGGTTTTGCGACAGTCGCCCGAACCATTGCATTGTTCGGCCGCGCGAGCAAATCCTTGTGATTCGGAAAAGTCGAGCACGGTGTCGATCTCGGGAGTCGCGTTACCCGCCGGGAAACGCAGGCTGGAGTCCATCGGTGGTGTGTCGATAATTTTTCCCGGATTAAAAATGCCGTGCGGGTCCCAGACGCGTTTGATCTGCCGGCATAGCTCGTAGTTGTGTTGCCCCAGCATCCGTGGGATGAACTCGCCGCGCAGCCGCCCATCGCCATGTTCGCCCGATAGCGAACCCCGATACTTCTTGACCAAGTGAGCAATCTCTTCGGCGATCACGCGAAAAAGGCGGACGCCTTCGGTTGTCTTTAAATCGATGATCGGACGCAAGTGTAGTTCGCCCGAACCCGCATGCGCGTAATGCACGCTGTAGAGTCCGTGCCTGGTTAAGATTTCGTTGAAGTCGGAAATGTATTGAGGCAAGTCTTGAACATCGACGGCGGTGTCTTCGATCACGGGAACGGGTTTGGCATCGCCCGGGATATTCGACAGGAGGCCTAAGCCGGCTTTTCTCAAGCCCCAGACTTTTTGCGCTTGTTCGCCTTCGATAACGGGATAGGCATACCCCAGTCCCTGGGTCTGCAACGCCGTGATCAGATGTTGGGCATCCCGGGAGGCCATCTCTTCCGACTCACGTAGTAGTTCGACAACCAATAACGCTTTAGGATGACCTTCCACAAACCACCGGTACGGCGCGTACATGGAGTTGCGTTCCGTGGCCTCCAAAATGTAGTGGTCCATCAACTCGCAGGCTGACGGAGAGAACTGCAATGCGACCAAGTTCGCGCGAAGGGATTCGTCGATCGAATGGCAGTGAATACAGACAAGACGTTGATGCCGCGGTGGCAGCGGCGTCAAACGGAGTTTGGCCGAAGTGATGAGTGCCAATGTGCCCTCGGATCCCGCCAACAAGCTGCAAAAGTTGAACGGCTCGCCATTCGGCTCGAAAGGTCGCTGACGCAGCAACATGTCGAGCGCATAGCCAGTGTTGCGGCGCGGAATCCCAGGAGCTGGATACCCAGCTAGGATTTCTTGTCTGTTGGTCGGGTCGTTCAGCAACTGATGGATCTGGCTATAGACAGCCTGATGTTGCGGGCTGGCCACACCATCTCCGCGAACATGGTGTTCAAATTCCATTTCATTCAAATCGCGAAACGTCACCTGAGAACCATCGGCCAAAAGAGCATCAACTTCGAGGAGGTGTTCGCGGGTGCTGC
>JAEUIP010000209.1 GCA_016795075.1 Planctomycetaceae bacterium
CATGTGATGCTGGATCAACCAAGCGGTTCGGGGCGTGATGTAGTCGCGAATGGCTTCCAATCCCGCCGTCACATGGTCGGACGGATCGATGCCCTTGCCAACATCATGCAGTAAGGCCGCCAACAAGAACTCTTCATCGTAGGGCAATCGATCCATTGCCAAATCAAATACTTGCAGACTGTGGTACAAGACGTCACCTTCGGGGTGGTAACGGACATTTTGTTTGACGTCCTCCAAAGGAAGGAGCAAACAATAAAACAATTGAAACCGATCGACGGCCTCAGCGGCGGCCGTCAATTGGTCCTCAATATCCAGCTCTGGGTATTCGCCCCGCAAACGTTGTTCGAACTCGGCCAGCGTCGCTCGTTCCATGGCTTTGCCGGTAATACTGCTGATAAATGTCGTGCGAATTTGGTTCGTCGGATAGACGGTTAGCTCGATGGGAAACCGATCTTGGATGTGCAAATGTTGGAAGGTCATGGGCCGTCCACCTTTGACAACTCGCTTTCGCTCCAATTCGCTAAAGATACCGTGATATTCCAGTTCGCACCGAATCGATTCCACGGAATCCGCAAACACATGCAAATCGATGTCCGAACCTTGTCGAATGTGGCCCGTGAGCACGCTGCCGATAATCTTCGGCGAGAATCTGCTCAGAAGCCGCATCATTCGCAACCCAGCCATCCGCATTTCAAGCAGCAGATCACTGCTCCGTTGGCCTTCATGCAATTGGGCGAGGATCCGAACTTGATCGCGAATTTCACCATTGCTAGGTAGATCGGCCGGCTTGACCCAGCCTTTCTGCACGTACCGCGCCGCTTTCATTTTGGCGCGATAGTATTCCGATTCTTCCCGCGAGTAAAGTAACCGAGCCGCTTGCCAAGCAATTTGTTGGCGCACTTTCGAATTGGACATTCGCATCGCCGGATCATCACGGCGAACAATAGAGTAGAAAACGATCACCACAAAGCAAACGGCCTAAACAGCCGCAACTCCAGTTTCTCCAATTCAACTTAGGAAGTCAAGGCAGAATCAACACGTGAAATAAAAAACAATCTCCGCTCGGAAGATTGACGTTCCAAAAGAACGCAAACTTGTGTCGTACGAAGGGATGACGACCTCACTACTTTAACGAGTTGACTTGCACTTCGGCAACGATTGGTCGGTGATCGGAAAGGTTGGAATCCACCGCGAAGTACCTTCGAAATTGCCAATCGGATGGAATCAAAATCCAATCGATCACGCGGTCGGGCTGTTGCGAATGATACGTCATTTGATCGGATGTCGGGACATTGGCTGGTTCGCGGCGGAACCTTTGGGATCGATCCAGCAAATCGAGGGCATTATCGCCAGCTCCGTCGGTCATTGAATTCGGAAAACCGCTGGGCGTTGAATTCAAATCGCCCAGCAAAAGCGGAGTGGATTCCAATTCGGCGATCGAATTTAAAATCGACCGGACCGCCGCAGTTCGATCCGATTCGTCGCGATGCTCCAGGTGAATGCCAATAATATCTATAGGATAACCTGGAGTCTCGATCTTTACGGAGACCGCCTGCTTCTGTCCGACCAACCAACTCTCCCAAACAGAATGAGGCGGCAACTTCAACAAGCCAGCCTCACGAATTGGAAACTTGCTGAGCACGGCGTTACCAAAGCACCACCGCCATCCCAAAACTCCAAAATCCAAATTGCGTTGCTCGACCCAATACGGATACCCGCATTGTTGCGCAAGTTGCCGTGCCTGATTGACGCCATGGCTCCAACTCGTATCAAAATCCACTTCATTCAAAACCACCACATCAGCGTCTATTTGCCGCAGTAAACCTGCAATTTCCTCCAGTCGCTCGGCTCTCTGCTTTTGGTCACCGCCATCAAGATTCGATTCGGCGATTCCCCGACCATGGGCGATGTTGTAACAAGCAATTCTGAGGAAGTCTCGACTCTCGTCAAACGAAGCCACCGCGTTTTCATTGCGGCCGACGATGATTTGCTGTGTAGTACTAACCCAGCGGCTGTAAACGTAGGTGCCAACGACCAACGCCGCGAAGATCACCGAACCGATTGCAAGATACCGCCACCAGCGAGATTTTGGCCACCAGCTTCGCTTCATTACCATGTCAATCGCTCCCTCATCTCGCGCTTCCCTTCGCGAGTCGCAACCCGCCACGAACCCAAGGTGACAATTGGTGATTGTAGTGGATCGCTCCGCGATCCAATTTAGACTAACGATTGGTTCGCGGAGCGAACCACCACACTGCAATGGTTCGCGGAGCGAACCACTACACTACATTGGTTCGCGGAGCGAACCACGACACTCTCATCGTTCGCGGGATGAAGCATGCCTATTCAGGCTTCTGCAGCATCGCTTGAATTGCGGTCCAGGGCACAGCGAGTTTCACGACCAAGGCGCCGGGATCCAATCCGATCGCGCCTTCGCTATCTTCCTCGTCACCGAACCAATCTTCCTCGGAATCCGCGGTCTCTTCCATCAACTCGGCGCTGGCGATCATCGGACCATCACCCATGACGATCGTCGACACGAGACCGACCAGTTCGTGATTCGAGTTGAAAATGCCACAGCCACTCCCGCCTGGAGCATAGTCGGCCGAGATCTCCATCCAGGGATGTTTGCCGATCAACGGGTATCGCTTGACGTAGCCCCGATCGTACGTGAAAAAACGATTTTCGGTATGGTGCAGCGCCACGATATCGTCGGCCATCGCCGGAGCTTTGCTGGCCAAGGGTACCCACGGAAAGTCGCTGCCTTCCAACTTGACGATGGCAACATCCGTCGCACGATTGCCAGCCACAAATTCAATAACCTTCACGACTTGCCCGTTCGCCAACAAACCCACCAGCTTCTTGTTGAACGCTTCGGCGATGTGATAATTGGTAATGGCTAATCCATCGGGACTGATGATGACGGCTCCACCAACAAAGAACTCGTCGTCCGAACCACCGCCAGCGATCACCACAGTGGCTCGGATCATTTGATCCAGTGTTGGCTTTTGTCCATCCCAAGGAGGCAGCGCTCGAGAAACAGTCGCCGGCACATTCTCCAGCTGCGAGCGTTTCCAGCCCGCCGCTTTCCACGCAGCTCGTTGTTCTACTTGTTCGAAGTAACGATGGTAGATTGCCCCGAAGATTTTTTGGTCGTTCAACGGTTGATCCAAACCCAAGTAGGGAACAAAATCGCGGCCGGGATCTTCCGGCAATGTGGCTTCGTCTGCCTGCGCGGCAACCGCCTCGAGAACCGAATGCCGTTTATCGAATTCAGCGGAGGACAACATCCCATCTTGATCCCCATCCAGTTTTTCGAACATCTGCTGGAAGGGCAGCGATTCGTCCTTGAGCCGATCTTGCAGATAAACCGTCCATTCGGTTTCGGCAATCATTCCGTCCGCGTTGGTATCGGCCGCGGCAAAGCCAACCGGCAACGGAGACGTGACTTGAGCCGTGGCGTTTGCCGACCAGTTTCCTACGAAGAGAACGACAACCACATATTTCAAGTACTTCACTGACACAAATTGATCCACTTGCATTGATCGAGTATTCCCAGAGATTCAGGACCATCCCAACCGTCCAACAGATGATGATGGAGACGCGTCTATCTTCCCAGTCTAGATTCCGGGACATGACTTGCCCAGTTGCCGGCGCGGCAGGGTCATGGTTCCGACAAACCATCCGATTGACTGCTACCAGAATCATCGAGTGTGAAATTCCTCAAAACGAGCGTCTAGGTCATTTCGGTCGTGGTGGGGCTTATCGCCTAAACCAGCGTCAAATGATCGCGTTTTTACGCGTTTTTCTTGTCACACATCCATAGCCGATCGGTACTGAGGGCGGGGGTGCCGATTGGCCCGTAGGATTTCCGTTCGATTTAGCACCTTGGAAAGGCTTCCACCGTGGCAACCAGAATTCTTGACGCGACGTCCGAATGCCTTCGGGTTCGTGTGAACGCGGGGTTGTGCGTGCTGGTCCCCATTTCGCTTCTGACCCTCTTGGGCGGTGTTCTGTGTGCGACCGTGGCTTATCGGGGAGAAATCGAACTGGACGACCAGTCACTTCGGTACCGTCGCTGGCATTTCGACTGTTGGCCAATCGAGGTCCTGAAAATTCCGCGCACAGAAATTCAAAGCGTTGATTGCCGCGTCCCAGCGAACTCCTGGCTGAACTCCCTGGAAGTCGAAGTTCAGACAATTTCCCAGATTTACACGTTGGAACTACCGGGCACCGACGGAGAGATCAAAGCTCGCCTGGTTCAGGAATTGCGGACGAAACTTGGGCAATCCGATACCGGCCTCCGATATTGGGACATCACCAGCATGCCGCTCGCCATCTTGGCCGCGATTGTGTTGCTGGCTGGGCTCTTTATCTTGAGTCTGGGGCAAACGGTTCACATTACCTTGGACGCCACCCAACAAACCGCCACGCTCCACATTCGCGGCTGGCTGTTTCCGCTGGCGAGAACCATTACTCGTCCGCTCCGTTCGCTGGTTCTTGTCAAAAGTTTTCGCGTGACCGATCGACCTCACTATGGGCTGGCGGGATTTCAGGTGCACATCGGTTTCTCCGCGGCGGGCAGAAAACGGGAAGTGGATGAACTTTTTGACTTGGCAAAGTTCGCGTACTTTACAGCCTCCGGTTCGGAGTTTCTCGCGCATATCTTGCACGTCTGGTTACAACTGCATAGTTCCAATTCATCGGCCCAGAACACGGTCAAAAAGAAGAAACGTCTCGTTCAAGGTTAAACCAAGAAATAAGAACCAGAACACCCGAGTATACTGGCCCAATATCCGTGGCCAACCGAGACGATTCAGACCGTCCGCAGCTATTCGCGCAACACCACGCGTTCGATCGATTTGGCCAAGCCGGTTTCATCGTCGACTTCAACGACGGTTGCGTGAATTTCAATCTCGCCTTCGGCGACCAAGAACGACGTTGGCTCAAAGGTCAGAATCGTTTTGAGCACGTGCTTCGTCTCGCGACCGATAACACCACTATGGGGCCCGGACATGCCGACGTCGCATTGGAACGCGGTTCCTTTTGGCAGAATTCGTTCATCAGCCGTTGTCACATGGGTGTGCGTGCCCAAGACCGCGGAGACTCGGCCGTCCAGATAGTGGCCCATCAATTGTTTGTCGCTGGTGGCTTCCGCGTGAAACTCAACCAGCACCGGGCCTGGGGGCAACTGACCACTGGTCAGAATCTCATCCACGCACTGAAACGGGCAATCCACCGGCCGCATGAAGACGCGTCCCAACAACACGATGACGGAAAAGTTGCGTCCATCGGGAAGTTGAAAACTGGCCCAGCCCCGACCGGGCGCTTTGCTGGGAAAGTTTGCCGGTCGCGCGATATTGCCCTTGGTCCCTAAGATGGAATAGATCTCACGCTTCTTGAAAACGTGATCGCCCAACGTGACCAGATCCACGCCCGCGCCACACAAACTATGATATTGCCCCGGCGAGAGCCCGGAGCCGTTGTACGCGTTCTCCGCATCTGCAACGACGACATCAAGCCCAGCCCGTTGTCGCCAAGCCGGAACTTGCGCGACAACGCTGCTGACGCCGGCCTTGCCGACGATATCACCAATGAACCCGAATCGCATGCGTTATCTCGCTAGTTCGGAGAATCGAGCTTCGCGGATCACGGTGACTTTGATTTCGCCCGGGTAACTCAGGCGTTGTTCGAACGAGTTCGCGATATCGCGGCAAATCTTGGCAGCCGTCTGATCGTCGGCCTCTTCGGCGCTAACGATGACTCGCATTTCTCGTCCTGCTTGAATGGCGAAGGCTTGTTGCACGCCTTTGAATTCGCGAGCGATGGCTTCCAATTCTTCCATCCGACGAATATAGCGTTCCAACGATTCTCGCCGCGCGCCAGGACGTGAAGCGCTACACGCGTCCGCTGCCGCCACCAGAACCGTGTAAGGATATTCGGTGATGATCTCGTCATGGTGACCCAAGGCCGCATGCACGACATCCGGACCTTCTCCGTGTCGCTTGAGAATCTCGGCACCAATTTTTGGATGCCCACCTTCCAATTCGTGATCGGCAGCTTTGCCAATGTCGTGTAGCAAGCCGCAGCGGCGGGCGAGATTCTCGTCCAGGCCAACCATTTCCGCCAATAGACCTGCAATAAATGCCACTTCGATACTGTGACGGAGCACGTTTTGGCTGTAACTGGTGCGGAAATGCAGCCGTCCCAAGTAATCAATTACTTTTTCATGGACGCCACCCAAGCCAACTTCGTCCGTGGCCTCGATGCCTTTACGACGAATGACTTTGCGGATTTCCTTTTCGTTTTCGCGAACGACTTCTTCGATCTTGGTGGGGTGAATTCGACCGTCGGCAATCAACTTGCTGAGCGACATCCGCGCGACTTCGCGGCGAATGGGGTCGAAGCCCGAGACGATCACGACACCCGGAGTGTCGTCAATAATCAAGTCGACGCCGGTTTCTTTCTCGAACGAACGGATGTTGCGACCTTCACGCCCAATGATACGCCCCTTCATTTCGTCGCTCGGGATATCGATCGAGGCCGTCGTTGCCTCCGACGTTTGGCTGGCGGCGTAGCGCTGCAAGGCGATCAACAGCATGTCACGGGCCTTTTGTTCCAACTGTTCCGAAACGTTTCGCTCGTGGCGCAACAAGCGACGGCCAATCTCGCTCGACAATTCCGATTCCAGCAACGACAGCAAGCGTTGAGTCGCTTCTTCCCGACTGAGGCCTGTAATCTGATGCAATTGACGGCGCTGTTGCTCCAGCATCTCTTCGAGGTCTTTTTCGCGCTTCGTATTCCGCTCTAACTTTTCTGTCAGGCGGCGCTGCGAGGCTTCGACCATTTTCTCTTGTTTGCGAAGACCCTCGCTTTGTTGTTTGAGTTGTTGGTCCTTCTGTTCGACCGCTTCCCGTTCACGCCGTACTTCCGACAACGTTTTGGAGCGCAAGTCTTCTAGTTCGGTCTTTTTCGCCAACAAATCCTCTTTGGCCTTTAGTTCGGCTTCGCGGTGAATGTCTTCCGCCTTTTTGCGTCCAGCTTCAATGATGTCATCTGCCTGTTTCTTGGCAGTCATTCGAGTGGCGTATAAAAAACCGCCAAAACCAGCAACTCCGATCAGAATGCCGATAAGAGCACCGACGATTCCCTCCGTACCCATATGATTCCACTCCCGCTCTAATAATTATTTGGAACGGAATGACCAGTAATTTCTGCAGGCCAATTGCTAGATTGAAGCAACCCGCATGCACGAATAGGGGGTTTTTGCAGCGTTCAGTGCTTCCAGTGGATGATAAGTCGCGAAAAAATTCAACAGTCGATCCTCAAGTCGTTCTCGAGTCCCATGCAGTTGGAACAGCCTCGACAGGCCGAACCAAACACGATCAACCAAGCGAAAATCGCAATTCACTCCAGTCCTTCCGACATTGCCCAGAACTCGGCCCGACGACAATGGTCGCGGTGCTTCAGCCGACAACAGCAGTTGGTTCCAGTGAAATACGATCCCAAGGACGCCGAACCGCACGAGTCGGTAGGCGACCAAGAGCAAAACGATAAGAGTCCAAGTCAACGCGTTCATTATCAATCACTGGAAACACCGATCGCGAGTATGGTTGGACCAGCCAACCAAACAAACCCGACTCCCGGCCATCCGACGATCTCAGTCCATCGGCAATTTCGTGGTGTTGCCGCAGTCACCTCCGCCCTGGCCCCAGGCGTGTTAAGATGATACCACATCGGAGCCCTCCCGCAACCCAACGGAACGGTTGACTTTTGGTCCAACAGTACTCTGGAGGCGGAGGCTCGGCCCCAAGAACTCGCTCGGATCAAATGGTTATCACGATCGCCCAAATTCTCAAGTTCGACAATCTGGCTGTAGGTTAGGCTCTGAGATTCGAGCGACTCACGATGACGGCCGATCGTAGTTCCCATTTTGCTTAATCACCAAGGTCCAAAAAGCTCATTGTGACGGCACACACCAACCATCTGCGGCTAAGGCTCCCGCCCGAATTTTGGAATGCGTCCCAAGTCGTGGTCGCCGTATCGGGTGGCAGCGATTCCATGGCTCTGATTTGTTCGCTGCTCCACGACCGCCAAACCAAGTCTGTGACGCAAACCGTTCCCGAAGTGGTTGCGTTCCACTTTGATCATCGTTGGCAAGAGAAATCGGCCGAGGTCGCGCGGTGGGTCGAGACCAAACTCCAAGCTCTTGGCATTTCAACCGTGATTCGTCGTCGGGTTGGCACCGATGAATCTACGGCCCGAGATTCAAATTTGGACGACTCCAGTGGATTGGGGCCACAATCCGAAGGGGACGCTCGGAAGCAACGTTACGCTGCCTTGGTCCAAGTTGCCGAATCGCTGGGAGCGACCTACGCCCTGACCGGACATACCGCGGACGATCAAACCGAAACCGTCCTGATGCGAATCGCGCGCGGGACGGGATTGTCCGGGTTGGCTGGGATTCCCTACCAACGCCGCTTGAGCGATTCCTGCCAATTGATTCGGCCCTTGTTATCCGAGTCCCGCCAACGACTCCGCGATTATCTACAAGAAATTGAGCAAGAGTATTGGGACGATCCCACCAATACCGCCGACCACTGGACTCGGAATCGCGTTCGTCAGTCCGTGTTGCCGTGCCTGCGTCAACACTTGTCGCCCCAGATCGACGCCTCGTTGCAGCGTCTGGGTCAATTGGCCAGCGAGCATCAAGAGATTGTCGGATGTTTGGCCGAAGTGAATCGCGGCGCAATCCTCGAGTGCCGCGACCAGCACTTGGTCGTTGATGTTCGAGCCTTATCGCATTTGCCAGAGAGTGTGGTGCGGACGTTGTTGGTGCATTGGTGGAGTCAAGCGAGGTTTCCCCAGCAAGAAATGGACTTCGAGCACTGGAGTCGGCTGGCGTCCCTGGTTTGCCGCCCCGTTGGCTCTGGTGCCCAGACGCGTTGGCCTAGCGAATGCCATTTTCCTGGACCGATCGTGGCCAAACGGTCTGCTGGGGTAGTGCGCATTGTCACGCAATTGAAATAACGTCTTTTTTTACGTTCCACGTCTCGTGGTGCCCGGCATCCAACTTCAGAGTCGTCACCGATCGAGGAGCGATCTGTGACAATGTAGTGGACCGCTCCGGCGGTCCAACTTAATCGGATCGTGGAACGATCCGCGACAGTGTTGTGGACCGCTCCGGCGGTCCAAGGTAATCGGATCGTGGAACGAGCCGCGACAGTGTAGTGGACTGCTCTGTCGGTCCAAATTAATCGGATCGTGGAACGATCCGCGACAATGAGAATCCGCGATTCGCGACCAGGGTTGGAGGACGGCATGGACTACAAAGCAGAATCCGACGAATGGCTGATGCAGCAAGTCAAAGCAGGCCGCCGAGACTGTTTGGAAGTCTTGGTTCGCCGCTATGCCACACCGCTGCTGACGTATCTACACCGAATCACGGCAGTGCGTCACACGGCCGAAGACCTTTTGCAAGAAACGTTTTTGGCGGTTTGGGCCAAACGCGAAACCTTTGCCGGGACAGGCTCTTTCGCCAGTTGGCTGTTTGCCATTGCGACCAATTGCCACCGCCAAGCCTATCGCACCCAAAGTCGCCGCATTTCCTTTGTAGATGCCGCGGACTCGATTCCGGTCGCTGCCTGTAC
>JAEUIP010000020.1 GCA_016795075.1 Planctomycetaceae bacterium
GTTTCGTCAGTTGCGCGCGAAGCTCCGCGGCTGTCTTTTTACCATCAAGAATGATCGCCATTTCAGGTCCCTACGGTTTGGATTGTTCGGTTCAAAGAACTTGCCATGCAAAGGCGAATAAACTGTCGAGCTTCGATTTAGCGGCACCACGCTTGGGCAAGTGTCGTAACTTCTAGATTCGGGTGTGACAAAGAATTAGAGGCCCAGGCTCTTCTTCCATTCGTCAATCTGTTGCTGCACATGATGAGGAGCGGTCGATCCATAGCTTTGAAACGCTTGAATTGCATTTTCAGTTCCCAAGACCTCATAAACGCCAGCGTCCAGGGTATTGTCCAATTCCTGAAACGCCGATAAGGGCAGTTCTCGCAATTGAAGCTTTTGCTTCATTGCCGAACGAACCAAGCTTCCCACAGCGTGATGGGCTTGTCGTTGCGGCAAACCTCGCTTGATCAAAAACTCCATCAAGGTTGTCGCGTCCAAGTACCCATCTTCCAATCGAGACTTGATCGACTCCGTTTTGAGTTGACTGCCTGCGGTGACTGGTATGGCCAACTCCAAGCAAGCCTCGACCGTTTCGAACGAATCAAAGAGAGGTTGTTTGTCCTCTTGCAAGTCACGGTTATAGGCGAGCGGCAGACCCTTCAGCAACACGATCGCCTGTTGCAAGTTGCCAATCACTCGGGCCGATTTTCCACGGATCAACTCGATCGTATCGGGGTTGACCTTTTGAGGCATGATCGACGATCCCGTGCAGAAAGCATGCGGTAACGCCAAAAAATCAAACTCGGTTGTCGACCATAGGATCCACTCTTCTGCCCAAGTGCTCAGATGCAGCATGATCGTAGTCAAGCAGAACGCGGTTTCCAACACAAAGTCGCGATCGCTCGAAACATCCAGGCTATTGGCCATCACCTCTTCGAATCCCAACATGCGCGCCGTCGCATGCCGATCGATGTTGAGCGAAGTTCCCGCCACAGCGGCCGCTCCTAGTGGTGAGCGATTGACGCGATGCCGACAATCTCGTAGACGCTCCCGGTCACGCTCAAATTTTTCACAGTACGCCAACCAATAGTGAGCCGCCAAGACGGGTTGCGCCCGTTGTGTGTGGGTATAGGCCGGGATAATCACGTGCAAATCTGCGGAACATCGTTGGACAAAAGCTTTTTGCAGTTCGAGTAGCAGTAGGTCGATGCGATCAATCGAATCCCGAATCCAAAGTCGAAAGTCAGTCGAGATTTGATCGTTGCGACTGCGAGCGGTATGGAGCTTTCGTCCCACATCGCCCAAGCGATCAATCAGGGCTTGTTCGACATGCATGTGGATGTCCTCAAGCTCCGCCCGTAACGGGATTTCACCGCTTTGGATCTGACCGCCGATGATTTCCAACTCACGACAAATAGCAGCCGATTCCTCTTCCGTTAGGATTTCCTGAATGGCCAACATCTTGGCATGGGCGATCGAACCGTTGATGTCTTGCAGTACGAGCCGATGATCGAAGCTAATGCTTTCCGAGAACTTCTCCAGGCGGCGATCAACTTGTTCGGCAAATGCGCCGCTGCGACTTGGACTTGACACTTTGAGCACTTTCAAAGGGGACGACTATCGAGACCCATCTGAGAATCCATCTGGCAATCACGGTCCTATTATGCGCCGGTTCTCTGGCTTCGCCAATCGGCACCAGCGAGACGTTGAATACGGCGAAATCGTCGCGGCAGTAGCTGCGGTTTCAGTTCGCTTGTTGCAGTATGGAGCGATACAAACTCGCGTAGCCATCGATCATGGCTTGTGGATCGAAAACGGCCTGCAGTCTTAGCGAAGCTCGGTCCGCACGCGCATTCGCTCCAACCGGGTCATCCAATACGGCTGCCATTTGCTTGGCAATCGCAATCCGGTCGCCGATCGGGCAGATGTAGCCGTGGTCGCCGTCGGGAATCAAGTCCCGATTGCCGGGTATATCGGTGACGACCGCTGGTATCCGCCAATGAATGGCTTCCATTAGCGAATTGGATTGCCCTTCGTATTCGCTAACCAAACAGAATAAATCGCTTGCCTGCAGCAACGAGTCCGTTTCCGTGAGATGCCCGACGAAATGCACGCGGGTATCAACTTTGGCCTCAAGGGCGAACTGCTGGAGTCGTTGACGCTCCGGACCATCACCCGCGATAACCAAGTGCACGTGGTCGTATTTGCAGTTCAAAAGGTCGATGGCCCAAATCAAGTCTTTCAAACGCTTCTGCGGCCACAAGCGAGCTAATGATGTCGCAATCACGGCGTCCGTTGCCAGGCCTAATCGCTGGCGCCATTGTTGTCGCGCATGCGGGTCGACTTGGCCTTGCGGCAGACTACCATTTGGAATGACATGAAACCTGTCGCGACCAATCCGGTGACGCTGGTAGAAATCAACAACTCCCTGACTGTTCGTCGCAAACGCCGTTGTCCAGCGATCAAGATAGCGATCAATCATGAAATGAAACTCGGACTTCCATAGATCCACGCAACGTTCCCCGGCGACTTGGTATTGGATTCTCGCCAATTTCGCAGCCAAGCGTCCGTAACTATTGGCAGCAAAGATCCAGGTATGGACCAAGTCAGCAGGCTTGCGTTTTAGTTCACGATACAATGACCAGAACGAAAAAGGATCAAATTTGAAGCGTTTGCCAATAACGGTTACTGGAATTCCATGCTTGTTCAAGAAATCATGCCAGGGTCCTCCAGAAGTTAACGCGATCACACGAACGTCGAACTCCGATTTGGGCAATCCCGCTGCCAAGAGGCTCATTTGCTTTTCCGCTCCGCCCTGAACCAGCGTCGGGATGATCATCGTGATCTTGGCGGCCATTAGATTTCTTCTTTCAGCTGGAGGAGTAACTGTTCGTACTGCTGCAGCGTGTCATTTTCGTTGTAATGCAGCAACAACTCGGAACGTTGTTGCAAAACTTGCGAGCTAGCCGATTGTGGTTGGTCCAAGATTTGAAAAGCCCGCTCCCACCATTGTTCCAATTGGCGCGGCAAGACTTGATTCCAGATTGTATCCTCTTTGGGCTTGCCATTGACGAGTTGCATCACGCGGTCCGTGCCCGGTGATTGGACAACCAAACTCGGGGTGCCGACAGCAACTCCCGCCAACCACTCGAAGTCATGACGTCTTTCTGATTGAGGATGGACGATCATGTCGGCGGCAGAATACAAATCGTGCAAGTCGCTGAATATCCCTGGGAATATGAGCCTATCTTCCAAACCTGACTCGTTTGTTTGCCGCCATAACCCATGAATCGCCGCTCCGTCTCCGGTAACCCATGCACAGACGCCCGGACGTTGCTCGCATAGCCCGGCAAGCAATTGCCACAACCATTGAGAATCCGGGCCGGGCAAGCAGTGACCATGGTAGACGATCAACGGATGAGCACAATAACGCTCAAATCCGGCGCGAGACTGGCAAATGGCGGCTCGTACGCTTCGACGTTCTTCAATCGTCAGCACGTTTGAATTTGGAGTCCCAAGTCCCCAAGCTGCAACGTTGGCTTCGGGATTTCGTTGTCGGACGCCCAAGACGGCTTCGGTATCGGGAACCGTCCAGTGCTTTCGAGTCAACCAGTTCGATCTTCGTGGAGGGCTCCCGCTTCGTGCTGAAGTTCCTTCACGTTTTTCTTTTTCTGACGTATCCAATAATTGACCGAGCGGCGAGAGTTTGCCCGATTCAAAAAATGACAAGAGATTGGGGCGACGAAGTTGATCGGCAACTTGAAACAAGTATTGCCCCCCGTCCAGCAATTCACAGACGACCATCAGGTCCCATTGCTCCGGATTCCGTTCCAACCATTGAGCAATTCTCTGGCCCAATGACTTGCGACCAAACATGCTCCAAGAATCCAGCCCAAAGCGGCGAACCGGGACGTCGCGGACCGAAATTTCTTCTGGCCATAAGTGATCCACTTGAGCAGTCAGGACGGTCACCTCATGGCCCTGTTGGCGTAAAAAACGGGCCACGGTATCCAAAACGCAACTGGCCGCTGAAAACAGCGGCCAGTATCGTTCGATAACAAAAGCAACTCGCATGGACGAGGTGACTCAGCTAATTAGCTTCTTACGCCAGTCTTGATTGGTTTCGACGGCTTGATCTCTTTTTCCGGTTCGTCTTCAAAGCCTTCGTATTCGGCTTCCAAGACTTCCGTGTCCAACGAAATAACAGGTGGACGCGTCACGGCCTTATCGATTCCGGCGATCGGCAAAACGTCATTCAAGTTTTCGCTCAAGGTTTGAACGATTCGTTCCCGAGTCATGCCACCAAACTGGCCCGAACCTGGACACGCGGCCAAAGGACCTTCGTAATTGATTTGGTTCAAAACCCGCAAAATCTGAACGGTAAATGACTTGTCGTCCACCTTCAGAAGCTGGCGATTTTTCGATCTTGCGTTTTCTGGGGTCAAGTCGCTTGGGAAATCTGCGAATCGGGCGGCAACAATTTGATTGGCGGACAATCGAGCCAATGTCTCGGTGGTCCCGCCACCCAAATGCCAGTGCCACGAATCCAACATCAAGCCAACGTTTGACTTGCCGACCATTTTGATCAATGTCAACAGCTCATCCACGGTTGTGATGAACTTGTTCTCGTAGCGTTTTGCGGCTTCGGCAGTCGCGTTAAAGGCCAATCCGATCCGGAGACCGCAACCGGCTACCAAATCAGCAACTTCGCCGATTCGCAAGCGATAACGTTCAAAATTCTCTTGAAACGGCAGGCTGCTGCTGGCAGGAATGTTGATGTAGGCACGAGTGGCGTTTAATTCGGTGCAGATCTGAATCATGACGTCCAAACGCGACAAACTGGCCTTGAACTTGTCATTGTCCGCACGGAAATCGATCGGCAGTTCAAAGCACCCGATTTGAAGAGACTTTTCGGCAGCCAGCAAGTACTGACAGGCGAACTGTTGACTGATCTCCACAGCTCGGCCAACCATGTCGTTCATATCGACATCCAACCCGCGGTACCCAAAAGTTAGGGCCAACTCAATCATTTCGTTTTGACGCCCGGAAACTCCCAGACCTTCGCCGACCAAATTCTTAAACACCGAATACTCCCAAATTTTGAACAAAACCGTTTCCATCGTCCGTCCCGCGAAATTTCTCCTTCGCTGACAGATCGTCCCAACGTGCCCCCAGTTGCGAAGCGCGAGATTATCGGCCTGTATGAATAAAATTTCAAGGTGATCTGACGGAAAATCAAGGCAACTGGACCGGAAATTCGAAATCGCGACTCGTCAAAACTGGATACACAAACTTAGAAAATCGCCATTTGCAGCAACAGAAACTCGCCGCATAAAAAACGCGTCCGGCGGACCTGTAGCGCACAAATTGAAAAAATAGAAAGAAAAAAGTGGGCGATGAGGGACTCGAACCCCCGACATTCTCGGTGTAAGCGAGACGCTCTAGCCAACTGAGCTAATCGCCCTTTATTTGACGGGAAGCAAGTCCCGCCGAAGAAGGATGCGTAATGTAGCGGTCCGGTTCACGTCTTGTCAAGAACTTTTGGGGTACGCCTTGTCAAAAAGTTGGGAAATACCCATACTGGGCGACTGTTTCAGGATCCCAAATCGACTTTCAACCCGAAAACGGCCCCAATGCGTGGGGCACGGATCTCGGGTATTGAATCTGGAGTACCGTACCGTATGAACGAAGCTGTCATTGCCGAACTACGTGAGATTGTTCTGCACAATGGCTCTTTTGGCCCCAACGAAATCGAACGAATCAAACGCCGGATTTGCGACGATCACACGCAGTTTACCCATCTGAGGAACATGGTTTCTGAGTTGGAGCAACAAGAGGAGCGGTCGCCTGCCTCCGCCGTTAGGTTAGGGGTTTGTTACTATTTGATGGGACGCTACCAAGCGGCCATTGATACGCTAAAGCAGTCCGATAACGGAGCGTTGGCGTTCATGTACCAAGGCAAGAGCTGCTTTGCCTTGAATCAATTTTCGAATGCAATCAAGGCGTACGAAGCCGCCGCTTTGGCTGGTTACTCCAACGACCATTGTCGTTTGGCGATCGCGGAAACCAAACGGTATACCGGTCAAATCGAAGAAGCCATGACGATCTTGGACGATATGTTCGGCCCGATCGAACAGACCGCGGAGTATCTTTATCAACGAGCCGCGACGGTGGCTGCGACAGGTCGAAATCCGGGCGAAGTCGTTCGACTTTACGAACGAGCCGTCGATGTCGACCCTCGTCACGCGGGTGCTTTGTTTGGCTTGGCCTTGGAAAACGACCGCAACGGCAATGATGGGAAAGCGATCGAGTTGTACCAACGTGCTGCCGCCGTTTTCCCGACCAACGTGGGGACATTGTTGAACTTGGGGATTTTGTACGAAGATCACGATCAATACGATCGCGCTCGACGTTGCTACGAACGAATTCTGGAAGTCTATCCTGGGCATAGCCGTGCCCGACTGTTCCTAAAAGACGCCAACGCGTCCGGTCATGAATTTGATTACGAAGAGATTCGCCAAAAAGAAAAGACTGCACAGAAACTCAAGATCCCCATCGCTCAGTTCGAATTGTCGGTTCGCAGCCGCAATTGCCTCAGTCGCATCGAGCTCATCACGTTGGGCGATCTGACTCGAGTTACCGAAGCCGAGTTGTTAGGAAACAAGAATTTCGGTGAAACAAGTTTGATCGAGATCCGCGAAATCATGTCGTCGCAAGGATTGACGATTGGCATGTACGCCCACGAAAAATCTGTTGCCGAAGAACCAATCGACACCAGCCATTTGTCGGCGGACGAACAAGCCATGTTGGATCGCCCTGTATCCGATCTCAATCTGTCCGTTCGTGCACGCAAGTGCATGACGCGATTGGGGATCAACACGATCGGGGAACTTGTGCGGAAATCGGGCGACGATCTGTTGGAGTGTAAAAACTTCGGCGTGACCAGCCTGGTGGAAGTTCGCGAAAAACTCGAGCAGATTGGTCTCAAGCTCCGCAGTGAGTAATGCTCCGCAGTGAGTAATGCTCCGCAGTGAGTAATGCTCCGCAGGTTGCGCGACCGACGAACACGAACAAGCAAGGGCCACTTCGCCCTTGCTTTTTTTTCTGATGATCCGGAGACATTGCGTGAATAAATGGGTCCCCATCACCTTGTGGCTGTTGGTGTTGGTTTTGGGCTTTTGGGTTTGGAATCAGCGGCGCCTGGCCAACCTGGCGGAAAACAACGATCCAATCATGGAGGGTACCACGGACGGTCGGCTCTTTGTCGATGTTCCATGGAAGCATTTGCCTTCCGTTGGCGATGTGCAGTTGAAGGACCAACGCGGGGAAACGTTTAGCACAGCCGCCAACATGGGTCGGCCGTTTTTGGTTAACTTTTTCTTTTCCACGTGCCCGACGATTTGCCGGCAATTCAACGGCCAAATGCAGGAACTGGCTGGCCAATTCAAGAATACCGATATCATGCTTCTTAGTATTACGGTCGATCCAGAAACGGATTCTCCCGAGTTGCTGAGAAAATACGCGGACTCGTTTTTAGCCGACCACGACCAGTGGAAGTTTTTGACTGGGCAACCGTACCAGATCAATGAAACCGGCAAACGAGTTTTTCACGTGCCGTTGGACAAAGCGACCCACACCGAAAAGATCTTCTTGGTCGATCGTTGGGGGCGAATCCGCGATTGGTTCGATTGGAACGATGCCGAAGAATTGACGCGATTGAAGGATACCGTTCAAGAAGTACTGGCGGAGACCGTTCCGCCGATCGATCTACAAGTCCACACCCGCTATGCTCTGGCGGGCGGCTTTGCGGATCGTTGGAGTCGCGAAGAGTGGACTGCCGAGTTCAAACTAAACGACGCGGACGGGCCCGTATTCTATTCGCGGGATTTGGTCGGCAAAGTTTGGCTGGCGTCGTTTTTCTTTTCGTCGTGCCCAGGTATCTGTCCACAAATGAATCGGCACTTGGCCACCTATCAGACTCGGCTTACTGAAAAGTCGGTGCCCCTGATCAGCATTTCGACGAAGCCCAAGGAAGACACCGTGACGGTGCTGAAAGAATACGCTCGGCAATATCGAACGCCTGGCTCCGATTGGCGTTTCTTGACCGGTGACGAATTACTGGTCACGCGGATCGGCAGCGAGTTCTTCCGGGCGGCATCCAGCCCGGAGCATCATTCATCGCACTTGTATTTGGTCGATCGTTGGGGGAATGTTCGTGGGAGCTTTGATTGGCAAGTCCCCGAACAGGAAGCGGCGATGTGGGAATGGATCGACAAGTTACAGCGAGAGAATCGCCCGCCCACTTCCCTCGACCGAGTCTATCCACCGCCCGCACCGCTTCCGACCGAAGAAGATGAAGCGGATGAGAGTTAGCTATTCGCCCCTCGACGAAACGTTTGAATTATTCGTCGTGTTCTGTACTTGTCGTTAGCGAATCATCCACACCGTGTTATCGATTGCGTTTGCGCATTTCGCGTTGGATATCTTTTTGCGCATCGCGTTTCTTGAGGTCTTCGCGTTTGTCATGATCTTGCTTGCCGCGACCGACTCCCAAGAGGACTTTGGCGATTCCACGTTCATTGAAGTAGACGCGCAGCGGCACCAAGCTGTAGCCCTTTTCCGTCGTCCGAGCGGACAGTTTCAGCAGCTCGGTACGATGCACCAACAACTTCCGAGCCCGCAATGGGGCGTGGTTCATGTAGCTGGCTTGGGGATAGAGGCCAATGTCGGCTCCGACCAAAAACAGCTCTCCGTCCCGTACATGCGCGTAGGCCTCGTCCAATGCCATTTTGCCATCGCGTAGGCTTTTCACCTCGCTGCCATGCAGGATAATGCCGCACTCCAGCTTTTCCAAGATCTCGTACTTGTGCGTGGCTTTGCGGTTATCGACCACAACTTTCTCACGCGAGTCGTCCTTCTTCTTTTCCTTCGACTTAGCCATAGATCGACGACCGCAAACTACTAAAGATTCTCGCAAACCAGAACTCGCCCAACCCTTCGTTAGAATAGTGCTTCAAGGCAAATAGTCAACTCTGCCAACCGCCGAATGCCGAATGTGGGGGTCAGCGGCCAAATTGCGCTGCTTTGTTTTCTAGCGAAACACAGCAAACAAGAGATCACCGAGCGAGATTGGGATGTCGTACAGACTACCGGACACACCGGAGCCATTTTTGTCATTGGCTGTGAACAGCGGCCGGGTTCGTCGAGTTTTAGCTTGAGTATCTGACAGCATAGTAACACGAGCGCCCCGATCGTGCCATAAGCGGTGATACGATCGAAGCTGATGCAAACATTCGAATCAGCGAGCGATGGCTCAGAAATACTGTTGAAGCGATCGGCGCGATCGCTCTGGTCTCTCAATCCCCCGGATTCAGAGGTTGTTTTAGCTGACAAAAGAAGAGAGAGCACCGCGCGAGATTGGGATGCCGCAGAGAAGACACCGGAGCCATTTTTGTCATTGGCTGTAAACAGCGGCCGGGTTCGTAGAGCTTTAGCTTGAGTAGCTGACAGCATAGTAACACGAGCGCCCCGATCGTGCCATAAGCGGTGATACGATCGAAGCTGACGGAAACATTCGAATCAGCGAGCGATGGCTCAGAAATACTGCTGAAGCGATCGGCGCGATCGCTCTGGTCTCTCAATCCCCCGGATTCAGAGGTTGTTTTAGCTGACAAAAGAAAAGAGCACCGCGCAAGATTGGGGTGCCGCAGAGGAGACCGGACACGCCAGAGCCATATTCGAGATTGTTTCCAAACAGCGTGCGGGTTCGGCGAGCTTCGGCTTGTGTCGCTCGCCGCATCGTCGTAGGAGCAACCCGATCGTGCCGGCAGCGGCGACACGATGGAAGCACGGAGAGCGGAGCATGATTTGCATCGAGCGTTCCCGGGCTACCCCGGGAGTATTGCACTGTTGGCTCGGTCCGAGTACCGATGACTGGATCCAAATGCTCTCGGTGCGGGACACTTTGCGCGTTTTTTGTTGGGGGTGGGAGTCTATAATAGTCGACGGGCGTGTTCCGCAAGTTACGCCCTGATCATGACACCATCATGAATATCACAGTGGCTACAACTTGGGCGGATCGTCCATGAGCTTGGGGCATTAAGCGGGCGATGTCATTGATGTCGGCAACGTTCTGCCTGGTTGGCAGGTCTTTATTGCCGAACTCTTTAGTCGCTTGGACCGCCCAACTTGAATTCAAAAAATCGGTTGCCCAACGGTGGTCCGCAGACGTTGACGTGGCCCGTTCGGGCAGCCAAAATATCGATGGTGTCGCCGATTCACATGGATCCAAAATGAATTCTCTTTGGCAAGTCATTTTAACCCTATTTTTTTTGACGTGGGCCTTTGTCTATGTGGGTGGTTGTGCCTACCGTGCGCTTCGGCCTCGCGCGCCCGGCCAGGGTGGATGTGGCGGATGTGGGGGTTGTGGCAGCAAGGGTTCTGCTCGCGATCTTGTTCAGTTAGCTAGAAAATCGGATTCATGAAGCGACGTTGGTGGAGCCGCTGGGTCTGGATGCTGGCTGTGGTGATACTCCTTTGTACTTGGATCGTATTTTCGTCTTCAACCGGCTCCAGAACTGCTCGGACATCGCAAGCCCATTATGTAGGTCGGCAAACGTGCCAATCTTGTCACCAAGAGCAGCACGAGAAATTTATGCAATCGCATCACCATCAATCGATGGCGGTGGCGACCGAGGAAACGGTTCTTGGAAATTTCGACAATCAATCGCTCGAGCACGATGGATTAACCAGTCACTTTCTAAAACGAGACGACAAGTATTTGGTTCGGACCGAAGGTCATGACGGTGCCGTGACGGAATTTGAAGTTCGATTTGTCTTGGCCTATCATCCGTTACAACAATACATGGTGCACGTGGTCCGAGATCGTCCACCGACGAACGGGCGAGGTAAATCACCAACCGTCGGCCCTGAACCGGATGTCGTTCATGAAGCGAGCGCGGGAGGACTAGCCGCGTTGCAGGTTTTGCGGCTTTGTTGGGATGTCGAACAGGAACGCTGGTTTTATCTTCGCCCCGAGGACGTTCCGGAGAAGCTGGACTCGGATGACCCGTTGCATTGGACGGGCGTTACGCAACGTTGGAACACCAGTTGTGCGGCGTGCCATAGCACCAACTTGAAAAAAGAATTCGTGGCGCACAAGGCAGCATTTGAGACCACGTTTTCAGACATCGACGTTTCCTGTGAAGCCTGCCACGGTCCAGGTAGTCAACATGTGGCGCTAGCTCAGGCGCCATGGTACTCGCGTGACTTGACGAAGAACTCGGGTTTGGTCTCGCTAAAGACTGCAACCGCAGCGGAGCAAGTGGAGCTATGCGCCAGTTGCCACAGCCGCCGGCGCCTGTTGACGGAGGATTTTCATGAGACTGGCGAACTCGCGGATCATTTATTGTACGAACCAATGACGCCCGAGACCTACTTCGTCGATGGCCAGATCAAAGACGAGGTTTTTGAAGTGGGCTCGTATCTGCAGAGTAAAATGTTCAGTAAAGGGATCCGGTGCACCGATTGTCATGATCCACATACCGCCAAGACGTATTTTCCGGACAACCGATTGTGCACATCCTGTCATCAACATCCGGCAGGCGTCTATGATTCTCCGCAACACCATGGACACGCGGGGCAGGGCCCCGGCACACGTTGTGTGGATTGTCACATGCCAACTCGACATTACATGGATGTCGATCCACGACGCGATCACAGTATCCGGATTCCACGACCGGACCTCAGTCTTACATTAGGCACTCCCAATGCATGTACCGGGTGTCATGTCGACTCGAAGCGATTACCAGCAGAGATAGCAGCTCAAGTCCAGAGATATCAAGATTGGCAGCGATTGGCAGCGTCGGGGCAGGCCAAGGTGGTGGACGAGATTGAACGAGTGAACCGTTGGGCAGCCGACACCGTGGCTACTTGGCGATCCCGCCAAGGCAAACAGCCTTGGCCGCCTACCTTTGGCGAGGCTTTGCACAAAATCCGCAGGATGCCACCGCACCAACATGCTACGGAACCAGCGGCTTTGGAGCAGTTGTTGAAATGGGCCGCCACCGAAACATCTTCGCCGATGTACCGTGTCACCGCTTTGGCGGAAATTGCCAATTGGGCCGATGAAACCACGTTGCAAAGTGCGTTGCAGTTGATGGACGACGCGGATCCTTATGTCGTGTTTCAAGCGATGCGCAGGGTTGATGCCGAAATTCAGCGGATTCTCGAATATCTTTCGTACGGCATGCCAGCGCAGCAATGCGAGTTGCAAGTGCAAAGATTGGCCGAACCCTTGATCAAGAAACTTAGTCATCCGACTCGGCTCGTTCGCACCCATGCGGCTACCCTGTTGTTGAGTGTCCCCCACGAATGGCGTCAGGTTTGGTTAGGTAGTGAAGGACCTCGCTTCAAGACCGCTCTGGACGAAGCATTGGTCGTGCATTTGCTCAACGAGGAATTGGCAGCGGTCGCTGAGATTTATCAGGCCTTGGGCCAAATGGACCGAGCGGAAGAATACTACCGCCTTGCTTTGCAACATCAGCCAAATGTTTATGGGATTCGCGGCAACTTGGCCATCCTGTATGAACAGAAACCAACGGGCTCTTCTCCAGAGAATCAAGAAATCGTGCGTAAGCTTCGGCAACAAGACGCGCAACTGCTTCAAGTCGAAATGGATCGAGCGGCCCATTTGCCTTCGGCAGGGCACTTGCATTATCGATTCGCGATGGCGAAATATCTCGAGGGTGAGATGTCGCTCGTGCAGAAACATTTGGAAGCCGCGTTGGAGCGTCAGCCCCACGAACCTACATTTCTTTTGGCGATGGCAACCTATTGGAAGGCTGCGGGAAAATGGCACGCGGCTCGAACTTACGTCGAACAACTGCTGCGGATCGACCCGCGGCACCCCGGCTACTTAGGACTGTGGCAGGAAGTCCAGGCACATACGAAGTAGCTGACTATTGGTTGGCCGCGGTTCGTTCTCGCTTCTCTTCGAACAGGTATGTCATCAAGTCCACCACTTGTTGCGCGTCCAAGTTATCCAATAAACCGCTGGGCATGATCGAAACCGGTGACTTCCGGATCTCAACGATGTCGATCTTGGATAACTCCGTGCGGTTGGCTTGCGAGTCCACTGCGGAAATTTTTCCACCTGCAAGTTGGGTCACGATCCCTGTCAACACACGACCATCCTCCAGTTCGATCATCTCGGACCGATATCGATCCGAGATCACTATCGAAGGATGGATCACTGATTCCACAATTTCACGCTGTGAGAAACGTTGGGCCAAGCCATTGAGATCAGGTCCAATTCCGGCTTGTCCCTGTCCGTGAAAAACGTGACAGTTGGCACAATTGGCTTGCTGATACACCAGTTGTCCGCGGCGAGTATCACCCGTCAACAGGTTTAGTTGCTTTTGAATCTCGTCGAGACTCCAGCGACTGGATTCGTTTTGTCCAGGGAGTTGTGCAGGAAGTTCACTGGGAAAGTTAGCGGCGTACCATGATTGCCAAGCGGCGAGCGACTTGCCAGGGCGATTGCCGTCAGGCAGTTGCGTCCACTTCTCTAAAACCTCGATTCCTCGACTAGCAATTGCCGGGTGCCGGAGAGCAAGCAGAATCACTTGTCGCAAGTGCTCGGGGTTTTTGGATGTCTTTTCCATTCTCAAAAAGCATTGAAAAACTTCGTCCGCTGCAAAGCTGGTCAGATGCGGCAAGCTTTGCAGAAAGTGCGGCCAAAACATATCCACATTTGGCTTGGTCTCATCGGCGTTGCCACCGGATGAGATGGTGGGAGCTTGTGCCATTGCCATGGCAACGAATTGACGTCGATTGGGATCTTGGTTCCAAATCTCGACCAGTTGTTCAGCCACTTGAACCCGGACCGAGCAATTGGCATCGGCCAGGGCTTCGCCCAGGATTGCCGTTAGCCCCAGTTTAAGGTCTTTGCTGGAAGGATCTTGGCGCTCTGCTAAGTTTTGTTCCAGAACGATGATCTTCTGCAAGACCTCGGCCGTTAATGGCTTCGGCAGGTTCGATAGGTTCATCAAGCAGCCGTTGGGGAGTTCTGCTCCGCGGTCTAACAAGGTAATCGCTTGATCCGTTGGAAGGGTTTTGGCAATATCGCGGCATGCCTGCATCACATAATGTTGATAGCTTCCGCCACCTGGCCACGACTTGGCCTGTTCCAGGTACTCAAGCAGAATCATTCGTGTTTCAACGGATAGTCGATCACCCATCGTTTGAATGTGCATGGCCAAATGCCAACGGTCGATCGCAGGAACTTCCTCATTGCGCAGGTACTCGACGTATCGACTCTGAATGTCGGCGGCTTTGAGATACGCCAAGATGTAGGTAAGTTCTCGGTTGACTCGCGAATCTTCCGCAGGGAAGATTTCGGCGATTTTGTTGACAAATGCGGGAATTTGAGCGGGGTCAACATTGCCTCGGCTCAACGCCAACTGCGTCACTCGCAACAAAGGCAGTAGTGACTCTGGCGATCTCGCTTCTTCCAAGCGTTGATCGATTCCGACCAAGCAGTCGTAGGCAAGTTTCAATGTCGGTTTGGTCGACAGTCCAGCCAGTGCGGCTTGAACAAACAAGGCGTCGTCTGACGCGTCCACAATCCACGTTTCCCACAATGTGAAATCCTGGTTTTCCAACAAGCGACGAGCGATCGTCGCTAAGGTCGGATCGCTGGACATCAAGGCTGGACGGATTTGCTCGGGATCTATCGGGAGCGAAGAACCCAGCAAGGCTTCACCGGCGTACCGTTGCACGATCACTTCGGAATCCGAGAGCAATTTAAGCAGAGTCGTGTGAGCTTGAGGATCGTTGATCGAACCGAGAATGGACGCGACTTTACACCGAACCGCTGAGGAGTCTGATTCAGCCAATTCCGTTAACCAGGAGACGGTTGGAGCGGGTCCAAACCACTGCATGACATCCAAGGCACGAGTCCGGTAGGCGTCGACATTTTTCTGATTATTGACGACAGATCGTAGGGTCTCATCCCAACCACTTAACTGTTGTTTCAACATCGCAATTCGTTGACGCGTGGCAGCGGAATGGAACATGGGGGCGCGAATAATTTCTTCCCACGGGTTCGCATAGGTCGTTAGCGCAGCCGGAACGTCTCCCGTCCAACGAACGCGATAGATCCCCCCAGTGCTTTGTCGTCCGCCCAAGGCAATGTACAACGCGCCGTCTTGCGGTCCGATCGCGATGTCGGTGGCATTTAGTGGTCGACCTTCCATGAAGGTCTCCATTTCGGTTGTGTAACTGCCACCGTTTGGCACCGTTCGGATCGCCATGATTCGACCGGCGGCCCAGTCGGCAGTAAAGAAGGCGTTATGATATTGCCGCGGAAATAAGACGTGATCGTAAACCACCGCTCCACTCGGTGAACCTCGACCGGTCTTGGCCAACGGAGCGACAACGTCGGGGTAATAAGCCGGGAACTTCGCCCAACCGCTGCGCCAACCAAAATCGGCTCCCGCAAAGGCGTGGAATACCTGGGTGGGCCGATACCAGGACGTGCCTTCGTCGGACTCCATGTCGCTGTCATGCAACAGAATGTCGCCTTGCTGATTGAACGCGAATGAGTAGGCATTACGAACACCACTGGCGACAATCTCTCTTCTTTTTCCGTCCAAGCTTATCCGAACCAACGTTCCGCCTGGGGACTTCACGCCGGCCGCATGCCCAGAAGGATCTTCATAGCGAGGCAATAAATCACCTTCAAAGAACCGACGCGCCGGCGAACTCTCGGAAAGCGGCCCTTCCAGCTGCGTGTGATTGCCCAACAAAACGTAGATCATCCGATCGGTACCCAACTGGAGAGCATGGGGACCATGCTCGCCTGGCGTGCCGGTAATTGCGCACAATTGTGATACGTTTTCGAATGTGCCATCGGTATTGTCGTCCTTCAACAGATAGATACCAAGACCGCTCGGACCAATACCCGTGACGTAGACCGTTCCATTCAGTGGCAGAATCCCTTGAATCCCTTGAACTTGATCGCAGACCACCGTAACCCGATTCGGGTCCGTGATGGGCAACGAAAGATCAATCCGAATCAATCCACCCGCCTCGCGAGAAGCCAAGATTCGCCCAAATTCGTCAAACTCGATTTTGATCAGCGAACCAATTTGAGATGACGCCACCGCCTCGACGGAAAACTGTTCCGGAACTCGAAGTTCGATCTCATCGCCATTTCGTACCGAGGCTTGCTCCTGGGGTTCCGCAGAACCGACGCCAGCGGCACCGCGAGTCGGGCTCGAATCGGTATCGTCGGCAAAATGAACTGGTGCAATCGCGGCGTCCTTTGTCACGGAGCTTTCGTCCCGATTAGCCAACTGGACATTCTGTAGTGAACTTGTGGGTAGTTGCTCGGTCGCCGTACGTGAAGGCACGCCGGTTGCAAGTCGCGAGGCTGGCGGTGACGTGATAGGAACACGAGGGCGAGACGATTCAAGCGGAGGCGATACCGATGGTAGGAGCGTCGTTGGAGTTTCCGCGAGTTTGGTTGGCATCGAAGGATTGTCGATCTTCGGCTGTGCTTGACTTGGAACCGCGTTGAGAACTGTCTCGGTCGATGGGGCTCCGGCAATTGGCTCTGAGTTGCTTGTCGAATCGACGCCGGCCAAGGAAAAGGGGACAGGTTGTTCCTGACCGTTGGCACGCTGAGGAACGACAACCGCCTCTTGCCAAGTCCGATCGTTGTAAAGATGAGACCGCCAGATCGGTAACGCCTTCTGGGCCACCAACCAAGTCGAATCCGTTTCGATCGTTTGTCGCGTCAAGGCCGTGTGATAGCGAACTCGAACCGCGATCCCGGGATTTTCTAGGTCGATACGCCGAGCTTGAATGGCGATGACATTATCACCGTTTCGCAAGGATTGAGTCAGATCCAAAAACTTGCCATCGGCCGTTGCATCCGCGGATGCCAAATGTCGGCCGTTGCAAAATATTTCGTACGCGCTGTCGGCATAAACTTGAACGGTCCCGGATACCGGGCCGTCGATGCGAATCACTTTGCGAATGAGGACGGTTGGTGTCCATTCCCCTTGCGCATCACGCATCCAAATCTTGGCAGGGCCTTTTTCACGTGTCGGGATTTCTGAGACCGAGACGACGTTGGACGACGCGGACTGCTTCGCGGCCGGCGGAGCGATCGCAGATCGCGGGACAACCGGGACACGAGTCGATTCTTGCGCTAGGACGGGACTGAAACCTAACCATACAATGCTCCAGACGAACCATCGCCCAGTGCCGTGGAATATCTCGCCGTTGCAGCGAGTTGTTTTATTGGTTTTCATTCGGATCGTCTCCCTGCGGAGTTTACTCGCGGAATATCGTGGCCAATTTATCGAAAGTCGAAACGAAATTTAACGCGATGGGCATCATGGATTCCGTTCGATTTCAAGCGAAACAGCGCGGAGCATAACGAAGAAGTAAAATCTGGACGAGTTCAATTTTGGGCGTTTTGCTAGGTGCCCGGTCGCAGGTTGGAACGTGTGCGATTTTTCCCAGGCTTGCCAAATACATTGGCCATTTAGCCTAGATTTACAACAAGTCCCCCCGAAGTCCGCGTCGCCAAGTTCGAAAGAGCGTGGCGGTCCGCCACAAGTCGCCAAGCTCCGGCGAGCGTCATCATGTCCACTACAATTTGGCGGGACAATGTGCGAAACCTCCGGATAATCCGCAAACTCCGCAGTCCGCCCCAGTTCTCGGTTCTTTATGGAGCTTTGGACCTGGATTTAGACTAGGGAATCTTGTCCAAACGGTACGGTTGAACATTGGAGGTGCAAGATCATGTCCCAGAGCCCAACAAATTTGACGGAGCCGACTTTTCCTGGGCCACTATCGCAAGTGACCTATGTCAGTGGGGCCACCGTTCCGTTTTCTGCCGATGATTTGGCCGAACTTGTTCATCGTTCGCGGGAACAAAACGAAGCGAAGTCGATTACGGGGATTCTGCTTTATCACTCAGGGTCGTTCATGCACGTCATCGAAGGGCCTCCCGAGGCGGTTGACGAACTTTTTCAATCGATCCGTCAAGATCCTCGTCATTCGCGGATTTTGGTGCTGCATCGAAGCTCGCCGAGAGAACGCGAGTTTCCCGGACACTCGCTGGATTTCCTTGAAATCTCCGAGGAGACTTGCGCTCACGTTCCCTTTAGCTCACCCACCTTGCAACGGTTGTTTCAGGACTTTTGTGCTGGGAAATGGCAGAGGGCCTTCGATTGTCACCGCAAAGAAAATTCATCGGTGCCTATTTGCAATCCATTTTTCGGGGCCATGTGGGGAGCGGCCGAAGCCGTGGGTCAGGACGACCAAACCAATATCCAGGTTGATACCAGCCACAGCCACACCGCCCAAAACAGTGGCGAAACTCGCTGAGCAAGGTTTTGCGGTTGCGGTTCGATGGACGTGGCGTGCGACAGGCGAATCCAACCGAGTCGAGTTCTTCGCCAATCCGATTCTATTGTGGTTATTTGGACGTCGCCCACGGTTCTTGGGTCATCGTCGTCCCACATGGCCGCTGCGTTTGACGGAGCAAGGAAGTCGTCGCGATCGACCGGTGTCAGGTTCGAAGGCTCGATGGAACGACTCCGGAGTTCATTCACGTCCGGCTCGTCGGCCTGCATTGTCCATGATAGAAAACCCAATCCCAGCAGGACCCAAAAGGCAAACGGGATGCCCCATGCGACGAATAGCATCGATCGTGCCGTCGAATGGAAAACCGGCTCGGACTTAGAAACTGCTTGCCTCAAGAAATCTCTCCAGCTCGATCCAAATTAGGTGTGCGTGCCCTTGAATCCCCATTTGAATTCCTGACCACATCCAAGTTTTAGATTGATGCTGAAGTGCAACGTGAATTGTTTTTTTTCGAACGTTGAAGCCTGTTAATCGTTACAACCGGAAAA
Source organism: Planctomycetaceae bacterium (assembly GCA_016795075.1). Taxonomy (GTDB): domain Bacteria; phylum Planctomycetota; class Planctomycetia; order Pirellulales; family Pirellulaceae; genus M30B19. Next base: position 18,915 of record JAEUIP010000020.1, read on the forward strand.
GGGACTGCGTTGAAGCGACGCAATAGCCGAGCGGCGAGAGTATTTTCCGAACATTCACTCAATGGCAGCCTATGTTCCCACGTGATCCGCTCTGAGATCACATCGACACCATCTGTTGTCCCGGCGCGTAGATGGGTGTGAGACAAAACCCATCGGTGCTCCGAGCTAAAATCCTGTCCATGCGTACAACTTGGTGAGATCCCCATGCCTTCCAACTCATGCATTGATGAAATTCTTGAGCACAGTACCGTCAGTGCCATGCCGCAAACGGCTGTCCGTTTGTTGGAAATTTCTCAGCAAGAAGACGTTGGTCCAAACGAGTTTGCAGCTCCAATTTTGATGGATCCCGGTTTAACGGCTCAGGTGCTGCAATACGTCAACTCGGCCTACTTTGGTTTTCAGCAAAAGATCTCTAGTGTGCAATTGGCGGTTAACTTGGTTGGTTACAAGACGATCAAGAATTTTGTCTTGTGGAAAGCGCTTCAAAACGTCATTCAACCGCCACCGTCCGATGAATTCTCGCTGAGTTTGCTATGGCAAGATTCGCTCCGTCGCGCGATCTTTGCTCGAAACTTTGCCGAGAAGTGTCGACACGAAGCTCCTGAGGAAGTTTTCGCCGGGGCTTTGATGCAAGATTTGGCCATTCCGCTATTGATTCATCAGCGACCAAAGGATTACGAGAAGCTGTTGAAGACAGCCAGAGTCGAACGAAAACGCTTGCACGAATTGGAAGAAGATAACTTTGGTTGGAACCATGCCGAAATTGGTGCAATGTTGTGTGAGCGTTGGAATTTTCCACCGGAATTGGTCAGCATGATCCGGCAACATTTGGTGCCGACGAGTTCCTTTGAAGAAACAAACGCAGAACGAATCGTAACTGTGGCAGCTCTCTTGCCAACGGAAGCCGCGCCTTTTTGGACCGAACAAGCTCGTCTCGAGAAGTGCGTGCGAATGTTGCTCCCAAAGACCCAGGCACAAGAATTGTACTATCGAACAGATCATGATTTCCTGCAATTGGCGCCATCGATCAACCTAAGTTCCAATTGCCGCTCACTCATGCAGTGGGCCCAAGCGAAAGCTTAAAACAATCGCTGATACCCGAAGGGTCTGGCCCTGTCCAACCTCGGAATAAAACAGGACAAATTGGACGGCGCCGCCAAACGGTCCATCCGCTTTTGGGAAGTGCCTTAGGCGACACGACCAACCCGGATTGCGCTGGCCAGAAACGACTTGCCTTCGAACTTGTCGGAATTGCGGATGGGATGCCGACGTGCGAAGAGTTTCGATCGACCGGCTTTCTGCTTTTGTTTCCGCACGAGTATCGCAGCCGTGTCAGTGATGAGGTCGACCGTTCTCGCGATGATTTCGAAGCTTGGACATTCGAGTCAATTCCCGCCCGAGCCCGAATCAAACATGCGTTTCGGCTATTTGGCAACGACCGTTCCACGCGAGCCTTGAACGACGGTTTGTAATGATTGGGACGGCTTTTTCGGCTTAGTAAACACCACCTGACCGCTATTCCATATCTATTTTACCTAAATTCTTGTCGTTTCTTGAGGCAGCAACTAACATATAACTGGCTGGGGACTTTTCCTATCCAGATAGACCCAATTGAGTTCCACTCAGAATTACAAGAACCAGCGCGAATTGAGCCGCGCAGTGTGAGGAGTTTGTTCACGATGAAATGGTCATTGGTGAAATTAGCGTTGGTTTGTTTCTTCGGCCTGGCAATGACTGGGATGGCGTCGTCAGCATTTGCCCAAGATGACGCAACAAACGGTGGTATCAAGGTCGACGCGGCTGGTATCCTGAAAAACCGTACGATGACCGACCCGACCGGGCAATTGAATCGCCAGCGTGCGACTCAAGCACTCGCCTCCATGAACCGAGAACTGGCCGCGTCGAGCCAACTTCGCAAGGTTTCTTTGGCTCGTTTGCAGAGTGAAATTAGTCGCCGTTTGGAAAGCGGGCAAGAAATCCCAGCCGACATGTTGTACCTGGCCGGCTTGACGCAGGTCACGCACGTTTTCTGTTATCCTGAATCGGGAGACATTGTGCTGGCCGGTCCTGCCGAGGGATTTTTCCAAGACGCGGATGGCCATATTCGCGGCGTCCATACCGGTCGTCCAACGGTTCAACTCCAGGACTTGTTGGCAGCCCTCCGAGCCTATCCGCAGCACGGTGCCGGTGTCCATGAAATTGGTTGCACGATCGATCCAACCGCTGAAGGCTTGGCTCGGATGCAACAGTTCGCTTCGTCCGTGACGATGACTTCGCCGGCACAAACCCCAGCAATTGCTGAGGGGGTTCGCCAGGCATTGGGAATGCAAACCGTGAAAGTCATGGGTGTTCCTGCCAATACCCACTTTGGTCATGTCTTGGTTGAAGCTGACTATCGAATGAAGTTGTATGGATTAGGCTTGAATCGTCTGCCAGGCCTGGTTTCGTATGTCGACAAAATTCGGACGGGCTCAAAGAACGCATTGGTCCGTTGGTTCTTTGCTCCAAGTTATGAATCCGTGTTGGTTTCCGAAAATGACTTGGCAGCCAGCTTGGTTGGTGGTTCGGTTGAGTTGATGACGGAAGAGGAAAGCGTTGACCAATTCGGAAACCGTGAAGCGAACCGTAAGAAAGCGAATAGCGCAAGCGTCGCATTCTGCAATTCGTTCACCAAGAATTACGACGCGATTGCCGCAGCAGATCCGGTTTTCGGCGAATTGAAGAACTGTATGGACTTGGCTGTTTTGGCCGCTTTTATGCAAAGCAAGGACTACTACGGTCTCAGCGGTTTGGCGTTGGATGTGTTAGCCAACGAAGAAAAGGTGTCAATCAAGACGCTCAACACGGTCAAGCAAGTTGAATCCGTTGTGACCGCGGTCTTCCGCAACAATCAGCTGATCACTCCGGTTAGCGGTGGAGTTGTCGTCTATCCATTGGAACAAGTCCAAGGCGACAAAGTTTCGGTTGATGCTTCCGGCAAAAACGAACAATTGCGAGACGACGTGAAGATGTCGAACTTGCAAGAAGGTCAATGGTGGTGGGATTAAGCTTTGGTTGAATTCGGTTCGAAGAAGTGGAGCAAAACGCCACTCTTTGAAACCGACCCAGAACTACAGAAGCCCCTGATTAGTTGTCTAATCAGGGGCTTTTTTTTGGAACTGTTTCCCCAAGCCGTTGCTATTCTTGGTCGGCCTTGGCGGTTACATCGCGGATCAACTTCAGGAACTGTTCACTATCTTGTTTGAATCGGTCGCGATTGGCCTCATTCGTAAACAGGACAATTGCCGCTTGGCCGGGCGTTGTTTCACAAAAAACGCCGAACCGTCGTTTCCCCGGCTCCAGTCGGTTTTCGTTCGCCATGATGACAGGGTCAAAGCCACCCAATAGCGGACTCCAGCGATCGGGTGCTGTCATGAAGCGGTCCATCGCGGTTTGATCGGCAAACATGTACAACACGCCGCGATGGTAGCAGCCGATGTTTGCATTGCCTTTCACCCATTTTTGACTCGACAACAAAGTCACCGGACAATAACTCTCCAAACCGATCGGTGAGGCCGCAGTCTCCAAATTGGCAGCCACTTGTTGGACGTGATGTTCGTTGGGGATCGTTGTAGGAACTTTTTGAGTTGGCAAACCAGCAATGGCGGTCTCGGGTTCTTGATAGTACGCGTTGGCACTTCGTTCCGCCGAGGTAGTGGAATTTTGGGATTCGCTGCGAGAACTAACGCCGGACCGCGGAGCGCCCAGCGGCAAGTTCGGGTCATTGGACTGTGACAATCCCTGTCCAGCCGGCATTGCACCAGGGGCCGGAAGCTGCCCAGTCGCTGGCAGTCCGGCCGGAGGTATACCACCTGGGAATGGATTGGAAATTGCTGGAAGTTCCGAGCGTGATCGATAATTTGCCGCAGGAAAATTCGCCTCGGGGCCGGAGTGAGTTGGCCCTGGGCGGTTCATCTGATTGCCATGATCGAATTCCGCTGGAGCAGCGGCAGCCGTTTGCCGGACGTTGGCCGGTGGCAACGTACCATTAAACTGCGATACCGCCTGATTGTTGGTTGGCCAGCCGTTTACCGTTCCCGCCTGCGCCGCTTGTTCTCCATAAAACGGCGACCGGTTCAAATCTTCTTGTTGCTCCCGAACCAAACCCGACATAGCCTCCACGACTTGTTGAGACCGCGGACTGGTTTGTGCTGAAAAGTTACTGCCCGCCTTCAACATTTCCTGATAGGCGGATGCATTTGCGGGACTCATCCGCCGGTAGGCTACCTGACCGTCCGGCGTCAAAACAATATCATGGGGAATCCGAGTCACTTGATATTGCTCGGCCAGTTTGGCCTGTCGTTTGGTGTCGATCTTCACGGCCACGAAACGATCATTGATCGCTTGTCCAATACGCGGATCCGTGAACACAAATTGCTCGAGGTTGCGGCAAGGACCGCAATCTTCGGAGCCGAAATGCAATAGGATCGGCTTGTTCTCGGCGACCGCTCGTTCTTTCGCTTGCTCGATTGTCGGCACCCATTGAATCGCCTGAGCGACCACAACTGAACAATCCGCAGCCATGGTTATGACCGCCCCAACAACTACCTGGCAGACAAGCAAAGTAAATGATGGTCTCATAGCATCGCCAAAATTCACAGGAAAACTGCCCGAGTTGCAGAACACAACTCCGGCTCATTTCTGGAATCGGCCGCCGACCACCCGTCGGATTAGCTAAACTGTAGCGATTGTAGGGACTATTCCGGGGCGATGCAAAAAAGGTGAGTTTCGCCGCGAATCAAAATCGAATCACCAAAAGGTACGGGACTTCCCACGATATCTTGCTGCATTTCATTTTCAGCTAGCAGCTTAACCGATCGACCTTCGATCTCGCTGACGAAGGCAGCGCCATCCTCGCGGATTGCATACAAGTAAGGCCCCAACAGCAATGGCGAGGCATAAAAGTTCGCGCGGGCTTGAGGATACTTGTCTTTCCAGATCGTTTCCCCAGTTTGTGGATTCAAACATTCGACATCACCGCGGTCCCCCAAGACGATCACTTCTTTTCCGTGCACTAGTGGCGTGGGGACAAAGGCTCCGATATCGTCGCGCGACCAGACATGGTTGGTCTTGGTCACGTCCCCTTGGCCGCTCAAACGAACTCCAAACAACCTTGGTGTTCCGCGATCTGCCCGGCCATAAGCAACGACGGCCATGTCGCCAACCACCACAGGCGAAGCGATCGTGGGCCACAATTCGTTCTTTTCAGGGTTGAAGTTCCCGCACGACCAGACCAATTTTCCATCCAGAGCTTGATGAATCGTGATTTGTTCCGCACCCCAAGTCAGAATCGATTCTTGTCCGTCGTGTTGAATCACGATCGGGGTCGAATACCCATGATCACATTCGCGAGGTGTCGTGTAATTGCGTTCTACTTTCCACGCCAACTCGCCTGTTTTCTTATCAAACGCAGCCAGCCAAGAATCGCGTTCGTCCATGCGCGCCATGACGACATACCGCTCGGTCAAAATCGGCGAAGTTCCATGGTCCCAATATAGGGACTCGCGACCGTATTTTTCGACCAAGTCGACTTGCCAGTTCACCGCACCTTTTCCATCGACCGAGGCCAAGGTACCGCTTTTGAAATAAACGAAGACGTCCTGCCCGTCCGAAACGGGCGATGCATTTGCCCCTGACCCACGGCGATGTTTGCCCGGATTTTCCGCACCAAAGATTGTTTGAAACACTTGCTGCCCATCGGCGTCGAAACACAGAAGTGCGTCCACACCTTCGACCGGAACGGTTACGAAAATTCGGCCATCGACGACGATTGGCGTCGAGCTACCTTTTCCTGGCAAAGCGACTTTCCATCGAAATTGCTCGCCGCCAAATTTCAGAACTTTCGGGCCGGTTTCCAAAGCGCGAGCCCCGTCCGCCCCACGCCAGTTTGTCCAGTTCGCACGATCGGATTTTGCATCATCGTCGCTGGCCGATACCGAGCCCAAAGTACACAAAACGGTCGCCAATCCGCCGTGCCAGAAACGCCGCATGCTTCATCTCCTTATGCCGGAACCACTAGGGTTGATCTTCCACAAGCTCCCAGAGCTTTTGGACTTCTTTACAGGCCGACTTGATGTCTTGGCTCGAATAATTCAATTTGCGATCGGCCTCTTGGACGATCATGATCCGCTCACCACGTTCGTTTTGCCCAAAACTGACGACTCGCTCCAGCTGCAATTGTTCCGCCGATTCGTCCACCGCCGGAACGTTTGGTCGATCGGAATTGGCCACCAACACGATCGGCTGGACGACGAACATCCGCAATCGTTCGGCAACACGGTCTTCCGCTCTCGGCATGTCGACCATTCCCGTCAGCTCGTCGTCGGCTAGAATCGTGAATTGAACAATCTGTCCATTTTCCAAAATTTCAATCGGTTGCGGAACGATTTTCACGTCCAGCCGTTTGGTCTTGCGAATGACCGTTAGGAGACACGCTCGCGATCCGGACTCGGCGATCATGGCACACAAACGCTTCTGACACGCCAAGTCGTTCCCATTGAATTGACTAATCAGATCGGATGGATGCAATAGACCTTCGGAGGGCGCGCCTTTGACCACTTCTTTGACCACCAAGCCACACTGCAGGTCAAACTGATCCAGCAGCACGCGTGGGGCCGGTTCTGCGTGAATCCCTAGCCACAACTTCCGAACCGTCGCGTTGCTGGACGGGAGTAAATGAGTGCCTGCCGTTGCCGGAGGGCAATCAGGGTCCACCAACACCCGTGGGTTTTTGTCCCGTGGTGTCGTCGCGTAATTGACCGGTGATTCTCGTTCCGTTGGCGAACCGGATACGGCGACTTTGGGTTCGTGAGTTTGCTGGGAAACCGATGTGGGATCGGAATCGCAGCCCGTGACACAAAACGCTGCGACCACGGCAACGTGAAATGTCCCGCGTTTCAGGAGCCAACAAAAATGGTTCAAGCGATTATTGAAAATCATGAGTCACGTACTGATAGTCGTCGACCGGAACAATGATCTGTCGCCCGTCCGGAGTTCGATAAAACAAGAAACGTCTTTGCCCGCCGGCACGACCCGGCGACAATGAAACGGGTTGAGCCTGAATTGGCAAACCGACGGTTTGTTCGGCGGAACGCTCAAACAAATCATGTCGTTGTTCGGCGGACAATTCCGCCAAATAGTCGCGGAAGGACTCGCGGTCCATCATGATGGGAACGGAGTTGGCCTCCAAATCGTCCACTGGCATTTCACGCCAAATCTCGTTAAACGCAGAGAACGAAAAAACGACACCTGCCGCAACCGCAAGGATCGGAACGACGACCTGCCAGTGAACTTTTCCCCATCCCGTGCCAATCTCCGCGGCCCCCTTGGATCGCTGGTCGACCACTGTCGAATCACCGTCTTTTGACAGCACTTGCGTGGAAGCAACGTGTACTGGATCCGTGGGGGGCGATATACCCTGAGCTCCCGGCCGCGCTGATTTCGGGCAGCAACGTAGGCCCGCGAAGCTCTTCTTCAGAGCTTGTTCTTCCAAAAAGGCCAACGCACATTCTCGCCACAACGCGGGATTCGCTTCCATCGCCAGTAGCAACTCGCGGTATTGGTCGTCACTTAAACGATCTTCAACCATTCGCTGCCAAGTGAGCGAATCGACCGATTCGATCAATTCGAACCCCATCGAATCGAATTCGGAAATCGGATCGGAAAATCCTTCACAGTTCCGCCGCGACGGATCCAAGCGGTTTTCCTCCGAATTGTCTGGATACATGTTCAAATTTCCGTTCCTGAATCGCCCGACTTGTCGTCGGCGAATTCTCGACTTTCGATCATTTGGTACCGCCGACGATGCGGTACCGAAACGTTGGTTGCTGGGAAACCGATCAAGCTTGCACAAAACTTGTCGGATTTTCCAGCTTTCGGTCGGGCGTGGTTAATCCCTGCCATCCGGTAGTTCGTTTTTTTCGATTTCGCGGCGCAATCGTTGCCGAGACCGGTGCAGTCGGGCCTCTACGGCACTGTGACTGATTCCCAATTGATCGGCGATTTGACCGTAGCTCCAATTTTCTGCGTATTTCATCAGGAGGATTTCGCGATCTTCCGCCTTCAACTCGGCTAAAGCCGCACGAACGGCGCTGGCCCTTTCGCGATCCAACAGCCAAGTCAACGGATCGGCGGCTCCCTCGTCAGATTCGGACGGAACCTGTCGCGCAGCATAACGCTTGAGCAAATTGCGTTTCCGGCCCATTTTTCGCCGGTATAGCAAGGCTTGCCGGATCGCCAATTGATACAACCACGAACCTACTTTGGCTGGGTCGCGAATTGGAGCAGCCTGACGAACGGCCGCCATACCGACTTCCTGCAAGCATTCGTCGACCGCTTCAGACTCCCCCAAACGCACATACAGCAGCCTTTTCAGCCACGACAGGTTCTCGCGTAAAATCTGGTCCCAATCGAACGCAAACGCCACGCTTTCGGTCGATCCGGTTTCCCCGATCGCCACTACCGAGTCGTTAGAATCAGGTCTCGAATTCACTGGAAGTCCATGCTTGACCAGCCCCCGCATTGCTGACCCATCATAACCGACTAGACTGTCCCTTGCACGCCCCAAGTTTGTAACCTGTCCTGACCGAAGGTAGTTGTCGATGTCCCAGCCCACCGTCGCACGCCAAGCCTATGGCGAACTCCCCAATCGCGATCCTGTCGCCAAGTTTGTCCTGGACAGTGGCGACGGTCTCCTGGTCGAAGTCATGTCCTACGGAGCCACGTTGATGGCGGTCAAAACCAGTGATCGCGCTGGGAATATGGCGAATTTGGTGACAACCTGTCCGACGCTCGAAGATTGGCTGGGTTGCGGCTCGTTTTTTGGAAGTACGGTTGGACGATTCGCCAACCGGATTGCCAAAGGAACCTTTTCCATCGACGGCCAAGCTTACCGTTTGGCGACCAACAATGGTCCCAATCATTTGCATGGCGGAACTCAAGGTTTTGACAAGAAGAACTGGTCGGCCGAAACGTTTCAAACCGCTTCCCACGCCGGCGTCCACTTTTCATTGACCAGTCCAGATGGGGACGAAGGCTATCCGGGAACGGTAACCATCAAAGCGACTTATCAAATTAGCCCAGGAAAACGGCTCACGACCAGTTACGAAGCGCGGACGGACAAGCCGACGGTCATCAATTTGACAAACCATGCTTATTGGAATTTGGCCGGGCATGATTCAGGATCGATCGAATCCCAGGAACTTCGCTTGTTCGCTCAGCAGTTCTTGGCGGTCGACGATGGACTGATTCCAACGGGCGAGCTGGTAGATGTTGCCGACACGCCCTTGGACTTTCTGCGACCGACGCCCATTGGCAAGGGCCTGACAAAGCTACTGGATACGCCGGCCCGTGGTTTCGATCATTGCTTCGCCGTGGACGGGCTTGTGGGACAATTGCGGGACTGTGCTCAGGTCTTTGATCCCAAGTCGGGGCGAACGTTGCAAGTGCAAACCACCCAGCCCGGGGTCCAGCTCTACACGGCCAATCATTTTGACGGCGGCGGCAACTGTGGGGCGTACCCACGATTTGGTGCGTTCTGTTTGGAGACTCAAGGATTTCCGGATGCTCCGAACCAAGCGGATTTCCCCTCGTGTTTGCTGGAACCGGGCCAGGTATACCGCCAAGAAACTGTTTGGCAATTTGGTATTCGTGGCTCATAATGTGGCTCTTGCCCAACAACAATCACCGACGCGCGGCTTCGGTCCAACGGATTTTCCAATAAGGTTTCTTTATGAGCAAGTATTTTGTGACCGGTGTGGCCGGTTTTATAGCCTCGCGCGTCGCCAGTTTGCTGTTGGCCGATGGGCACCAAGTCGTCGGCATCGACAATTTGAACGATTACTACGATGTTTCGCTCAAACAGCATCGCGTGGACTCGTTGCGGACCCAACCGGGGGCGGAACAACGGTTCACGTTCGAGAAAGTTGACTTGGAAGACCGCAACGCGATCGCGCGACTGTTCGACCAACATGGCAATTTCGACGCGGTCGTGAATTTGGCTGCCCGGGCGGGCGTGCGATACAGCATGATCAATCCAGCGATCTACATGACGACCAACGCGATGGGAAGCCTGTATTTGTTGGAAGAGATGAAACAACGCGGGATGAAGAAATATGTGCTGGCCAGTACCTCGTCGCTGTACGCGGGCCAAAAGATGCCATTTACCGAGGACTTGGCAGTAAACACTCCGATCTCATCGTACGCGGCCTCGAAGAAAGCGGCCGAATTGATGGCCTATTCGCATCACTATCTCTACGGAATCGATGTTTCGATCTGCCGCTATTTCACTGTCTATGGCCCTGCGGGACGACCGGACATGTGCATTTTTCGCTTCATTCACTGGATCGATCAAGGCGTCCCCATCGAATTGTTTGGCGATGGCTCACAATCGCGAGACTTCACTTATGTTGACGACATCGCCCGGGGAACCATCGCTTCGATCAAAGAAGTTGGCTACGAGATTTTTAACTTGGGCGGCGGCAATCAACCCATCACGTTGACGTTGATCATCGAAAAGCTCGAAAAACTTCTGGGCAAGAAAGCGATCATCGAAAACAAAGAATTCCACAAGGCGGATATCAAGTCCACCTGGGCGGACATCGACAAGGCTGGTCGGCTTTTGGGTTGGAAACCTCAAGTGACGCTCGACGAGGGCTTGGCGGCGTGTGTTCGGTGGTACCAAGAAAACTTACCCTGGTCCAGCCAAATCGAATTGCCGTAAGTTTTGCCGACTTGAACGAGTAGCAGATTCGATGATTCGCAAAAACCTCGGACGGGAACATCGACAGACGTCGGGTCATAGCAGTTGTGCCAATTCCCCAGATGGCAGCGACGACAACGTTCGTAGAGCTGGATCGTCGGTAGTGGCGAAAAAATACCGGTCAGCCAGTCCTTGGTTCCTTCCCGGATACCACTGCGGCAGGATAGATTAGAGTGATGCTTGCCGTCGCCCTGTTCATTAGCGCTTGTGTTTTTGCCGTTCTCAGTATCGGCGCGGCGACTGCGTTTTCGGTTTGGCTTCGACGCCAGGCCACACGGTTGGACCATATTTGTCACGACCAAGGGCTGGAGCGACACGCGTCGGCACCAATAACATCGCGCCCCCTCTATTCTCCTGAAGCCGTGGTCATTCTGTGTGTTCGCGGTCATGATCCTTATTTGGCCGATACGATTCGAGCACTGGCCCGGCAAGACTATTCCAATTACCGAGTCCTGATCGTTGTTGACCATCGGCTTGATCCGGCGTGGCACGTGGTTTTCAGCATCAAGCAGGAATTGGGATTAAACGACTTGCAGTTGGAGTTGCAAGAGCTGCGTCTACGTCACGCCCATTGTGGCCTTAAATGCAGCGCGTTGGTCCAAGCGCTCGAGAGTCTTGCTTCGGATGTCGACGCCGATCGAATCATTGTGACGATCGATTCGGATGCCGTTCCCGAACCCACTTGGTTGGCCAATTTGCTGCAACCAATGGCCGACGGATCGGTCGGGGCCACAACCAGCAATCAGTGGTTTGAGCCTGGTACTTTGTCTTTGGGGTCTTGGGTTCGTGCCGTTTGGCAAGCGGGTGCGATTGTTCCTACCGCGATGTTGGGCAACCCGTGGGCCGGTAGTTGTGCCATCCGTCACTCCGATATCCTGAACAGCGGTCTGATGGACGATTGGCGGACGTCCATTATCGACGACGGACCGGTACGCGAAAACTTGCAACGACTTGGGAAACGCATCGAGTTTGTTCCCCAGAACTTGGTGATCAATCGCGAGGATTGCAGCCTCGATTTCTGTTTTCGCTACGTAGCGAGAATGCTCACATGGAGTCGGCTGTTCGAATCCACTTTTTGGATCACGGGTGTCCACGCATTGGTAACTTCGGCTCTGCAAGTCAGTGTCGTGTTGTGGTGCCTTGGAAGCTTGGTCGCGGTGGTTCTGGTTCCGTCCGTTGAGCCACTCTGGAGTCGCGTCCTTGTGCCGTTTACTGCCGTCACATTCCTGCTCTTGGGACAAGTCGCTGGCTATCTGATCGTGCGCCAAGCGGTCATGCGAACCTCATTGACGGGGTCCAGGCTTCGCTCGCAGAATTTGGCCCGTCGCTACGCTCCATTGTCCTGGGTGACGCGTTTGTTTCTTGTAATGCTTGCTGTCCCGATGGCGACGACGGCCTATGCTTGGGGATGCTTGAAAGCGTTACGAGTCAAACGAGTCGTCTGGCGGAACATCACATACGATGTCGAAAATGGTCGTCAAATCCAGGCGGCCGACCGTGACGCCGAGTCTTTGATTGAGCAATTCGGTCCTGATCCAGGCTTCGCGCACATTCAACTGATTGTTGCTGAGGCGGGCGGTTTGGTTGTTGATC
>JAEUIP010000210.1:0-6336 GCA_016795075.1 Planctomycetaceae bacterium
GAAGTCGCCGCCTCCAGCGCCGCCTCGGCGGTCCCCAGCAGCCAAGTCCTGGACATCACCGTGACACAGTAGTCACACTGTTGATCGGGCTGTTCGCTGATGCATTTGGCGGCTGACGAGATCCCCTGGCCAGGAACGCCGATAGTGTCCCGGCCGGGGTCGACAAGCGAGGCGAGGACCCCGGGGCGAGATTGCGGGAGAATTGAAAGCCCGGCGTGTCGATACAGATCTGCACGCGAATCCTGGCCACGCGCGGAATGTATTTGCGCAAACGAATTTGCCAGGGAGCCATCCCGAGCGCGTGATTACCAACGGAATCGCAACATGGATCGTATCCGACGACATATCACCAATTGCCTTGTGGCCGGAGTAGTCGCTCTCTTGCCGCTGGGTGGTTTGTTGATGACCGTCTATTACTTTGAAAATCAAGTCGCCGGAGTGTGGCTGAAAGATCAAGGATTTTATTTCTTTGGCCTGGGCCTGATCTTAGCAACCCTAACGTTGTACCTCATTGGGTTGATCGTTTCGTCATTGTTGGGTCGTTGGTTGTTCCGAAAACTGGACGCAATCCTGGATCACATGCCAGTGCTTGGGACCTTGTATCAAACCCTCAAACAGTTGGTGGGCTATGGCGAAGGACCTCAAGGGCTGTTCAAGCGTGTCGTATGGGTTACACGCGACGAGGCTTCTCGTTTCGAATTAGGATTGGTCACCATGGAAGCCAGCCCCGCAACCAGCGGCCGCGTGGCGGTGTTCTTACCGGCAGGTCCAACACCAACCACCGGACTACTTTTGTATTTGGATGAAAGTCGTCTGATTCCAACTTCGATGTCGATCCATGAGGCTTTGCAGGTGATCGTCTCGTTGGGATGTTTCGCTCCGTCCAAAACGCTGCCGCTGCCAATTCAACCTCCAGTTGAAGTCTAACGCTTCGGCAGTCCAACAGCCGAATCCAAGAAGAACTCGACTTCGCCGGCCGCAACGTCATAGACACCACCGACAACCCCGATCTTTCCTTCACTTGCCAATCGTCCCAAGATCGGGCTGACTTCGACAATTTGGCGGACCGCTTGCAGCACGTTGTCTTTCGTCACCAATTCAACATAGCGATCAAAGCCCTCCCCATCGCCAGCCGTCAAACATTGCTCGCGATTGATCGCAGGGGTCACGGAATCAACGATCGAATTCAAGTGCCGACAGCCCGTGGCTTGTTCCGGATCAGCGCCCGAGGCACAAAACTTGACCGAGGCGGTGACGGCACCACATTTTGTGTGTCCTAATACGAGAATAAGCTTTGACCCCGCCACTCCACACGCGTACTCCAAACTTCCCAGAACATTGGGGCTAACCACGTTCCCAGCAATTCGCACGCTGAAGATATCTCCCAAGCCCAAATCCAAGATCGTCTCAACGGGAGCCCTTGAATCGATACAACTCAAGACAGCGGCGAACGGAAACTGTCCCGCACCGGTGGTCGTCAACTGAGCCGCATAATCGCGGAAATTTGATTCACCTTTCTTGAATCGTTCGTTTCCTTCTTGCAGCATCCGCAGAACGTCGATGGGAGTCAGTTTTTCTTGCAGTTCACGCGTCGAGTAGTCTACGAACCTCGTCTCATCCTTCAATTCGTACCGATCGTGGAAACCACGTAAACTCACTTCCACCCGCTGCTTCGGCGCAGTTTTTTCTTTGAAATCTTTGACCAGTCGCAAGACATCCGGATCGATATAATCCGCCTGCTTGGCGTCCAACAAGATGTGCGAGCCCGGCTTCGCTTCACGTAACGCTTGTTCCAAACTGGCTCGAAACAAGAAACTCGTTTGGTTCGGAAACTCGATATGTAGTAGCTCGCCGGTCAAGTGCTTTTCCAACACTTTGCGCAGAGGTCTCCGCAAAGAACTAGTAAGAATGAACAACAAGCTCACGCCCAAACCAATCGAAGCGCCAACTAATTTCTCCGTGAAGACAATGGCGACCGCCGTCACCAGAAACGGAATGAACTGGTACTTTCCTTCGCTCCAAATCTCTTTGACCAAAAACGGGGTGGCTAACTTCGTTCCCAAGTAAAACAAAACCGCTGCAATACAAGCCAGTGGCACAGAGTTCAGATACAGCGGGATCAAGGCGACGCTCGCCAACAACATTGCTCCATGCAGGATGGTGGCGTACTGTGATTTGCCACCGGACATGACGTTCAAGTACCCAAATTGCAGCCGCACCGTCAAAGGGAGGCCCCCCAACAATCCGCTCAGCGTGTTGCCAACTCCCTGCGCCATCAGTTCTCGGTTCGGGGGAGAACTTCGTTGCTCAGGATCCAATCGATCAACGGCATCCAACGCCAACAATGTCTCCAGTGACGCGACGACCGCAATCAACATGGCGAACACGTAAACCACAGGATTCAACAATTCGTCTGCACTTGGTACAACCACAAAACCCAACCAGCGCTCCCCCCCGTCCCAAGCTTTCAATTCCATGAAATGTCGAGCCTCCAGTCCCCAAGACGGATCCGCTTGCTTGAGAATAAGGCCCAAGATCGTTCCAACCGCAATCGCCAACAAGGGGCCTGGGACGAGCGACACCCTAGGGAACGGTCGCTTCAAAATGTCTTGACCGAACATGATCAGCAAACAAACGGCGCTGATAAGGGTGGCCGACATGAAGAAATCTCTAGGGATTTGAAACAGTTCGGAAAAAGTGTTTTGGCGATCCGGCTGCCAGAACGACATTTCGCCCAAGGGGTCAACATCGTGCCCCAACATGTGCGGGATCTGCTTCAAGATCAGAATCACACCGACAGCAGCAATCAATCCACGCACGACGCTGGACGGCAAAAAATACGACAACTTGCCCAAGCCAAAGCGACCAAAGAGAAACTGGATGCAGCCCGCAATGGTCAACGCTAACCAAAATCGCTCGAACGATTCTAGAACGCTCAATTCGTTGGCAATAATCATGCCCAACCCCGCGGACGGGCCTGTCACGCTACATTTCGCACCGCTGATCGCTCCCACGACCAAGCCACCAACGATGGCTGCCACCAAGCCCGATTGAGGCGGAAGACCCAACGTCGCCGCAATCCCAACGCCGATAGGGGCCGCAATCAAGAATAAGACCAGACCCGACATAAAGTCGTTCAAAAGGGCAGGTAGCGCCTGCGGCGCATGGGAAACTTCGCTTTGAGCTTGCTGTGTATTCTTGTCCGTCATGGAATCTCCGATATTGTCTACGGTTCAAGGCGTGGGAAAGTAATCGTCACGAAGAGAAATTAGTCCAAGAAATCCGCCTGACCACTGGCAGTGTCCAGCATCACTGGAACAATCTTTAGACTGCCACCATCCACTCGCTGGCGAATCACATGGCTATGTTCCAAAATCAAGCGAATGGTTCGCCGGAGATGGCTTTCTGCAAAACGGTTCACCATGGTGCGCTGTTCCTGTTCCGACAGCGAAGCATATCGAGCGGCTGCATCGCGATCAACCGATTCAGCAATCTCCGTCAAAACCGATTCCAGATTTTCGCATCCCGCAACCAGTGGTTGATAGTCCGGCTCACCCACCCGTCTGGTCACGATCTCCACAAGTTGACTGTCGTAGCGACTCAAGACCACGATCAGTTTGATTTCACCAATGTTGGTGGTGTACTCCAAGCCTCCCAACGCGTGCCGCGAGAAAACTGCCCCTGGAATTCTTAAGCCAAACGCATCTCCAATCCCCAGGTCAAATAGCATCTCCACAGGAGTATTTGAATCGATGCCCGTATAAAAAGCGGCGATCGGACGATGGCGCGACCCGGACAAACGGTTCGGACGCAGATCGTGATCGATTGGATGCCCTTCCACAAAACGCTTGTTGCCTTCCCGCAGCACTGCTTGTACTTGGTCCGGTGTCAAACGATCACGAGCCTCGATTATCGAATAGTCAATCGAATCCTCTTTGCTTCGAAAACGATACCGGTCGCGGAAACCAATCAACTCCAAACGTATACCCAACGCTGGCGCGGTCTTCGTTTGAAATTCCCGGATCATCCCTAGGACATCGGGATCGATGTAGTCCGAGCGGCGAGCATCCAACAACAGACGACTGCCTTGTTTGGCCTCCCGCATCGCCGCCAAAAGACTGGCTTTGTTCAAAAAGCTCACTTGATTCGCGAGTTCCACGTGCAGCAGCTCACCATCCACGTGCTTCTCGCGAATCATCCGAACCGGACGACGTACATTGCTATTCAAAATAAACAGCAAGCTTAGCACCAAGCCAATGACCACACCAATCAACAAGTCCGTCAACACAATCGAGCCTAACGTTAGGACGAACGGTAACAGTTGGTAACGACCTTCTTTTGCCATCGCCTGAAACAAGGTCGGACTTGCCAGCTTGTAACCAGTCATGAGCAAAATAGCCGCCAAACACGACAAAGGAATCATGTTCAATAACCACGGAATTGCCACAACACAAGCGACCAGTAGGATCCCGTGAATGATCGCCGACAGCTTCGTTTCACTCCCTGCATTCACGTTGACCGACCCGCGAATCACCACACTCGTCACCGGCAACCCGCCAATCAGGCCACAGCACAAGTTCCCGCAGCCTTGCGCAATCAATTCCCGATTCGGCGGCGAGACTCGCTGTTTCTTATCCAGTTTATCTACCGCTTCCAGATTGAGCAGGGTCTCCAGCGATGCGACAATCGCCAACGTCACTGCCGCCACATACACGGACGAATTTGCCCACTGTGAGAAGTCCGACCCACGAGCGAAACCCAAAATATCCGACCAAGTCTGGGCGGTTGGCACAAACACAAAGTGATTTTCCGCCAAACTCCATCCCAGCCCCCAACTCATCGACTGAAACCCAACCCCCAAAATTGAACCCAAGATCACGACAATCAAGGGAGACGGAACCAACGAATTCTTCAACACCTTGATCTGATCCCAAACGATCAAGAAAGCCAGCGAGATCAATCCGATCAACAACGATGCCCATTGAACGCCATCGTCGTATTGAAAAACTGCTTTCATTTCGCGAATGAACTTGAAGATTTGTTGACCAATCTCGTGTCCTTGACCGGCCGCACCATGGCCTTCTGTACCACGTCCCGGTACATCCCGCCCGATTGCTCCGTCCCCTTCCTTTTGGTGTCCATCCCCGGCGTGGCTGAAGTCGCTAGGTTCACCAGTACCTGGCTGGTCCCCACTTCCTTCACTTGGTCGCGAAACCGTCGCCGACGCATCCATGGTGACCACGGGTGATGATTGACCGCGTAAATCCTTTTGCAGTCCCAGCAACAAGGGCAATTGACCCAAGATCAAGATAACGCCGATCGCAGCCAACAGTCCTTTGATCACACTCGAAGGGAAAAACGCCGATAAGACACCGGCTTTCATAACACCCAAAACCATCTGCAAAACACCCGCCAACAATACCGCCAACAAGAAGGTTTCGAAGGAACCCAACTGAGCGATTTGCCCGGCGACAATGGCGGTCAGTCCCGCCGCTGGCCCCGAAACACTCGTGTGCGAACCACTGATGACTCCGGTAACAAGCGCCCCCACAACGCCCGCAATTAGTCCCGACATCGGGTCGGCTCCCGATCCGATCGCAATGCCTAAACACAACGGCAATGCGACCAGAAATACAATCAAACCCGCGACGAAGTCCTTACCGAACTTAGCAAGGGAATAAGAAGACTCGTTTTTCATGTTCGGAATACTTTGAAAAATATGAAGAGAGCCCAACAGGCGCTGGTATTCTGACTGGATTCTGGCTCCCTACTTTCGTGTGCAAACGTAACGACACGGCGGAGCGAATCCACGCGACACGGCGAAGCGGGAGAGGATCCGCAGCGGATCCGTTTAAATCAACAACGGAGCCAGCGAGTTGTCAGGAAGCCGATGCCCGACAGACAAATAAGGGCGACGATATTCGCGGCTCAAGTGCCGGCAACAACAGCGCACGATGTTGGAGTTTCGACCGCGATGGCGAAGACACTTTCGCCGAGTGAACTCACGGTCACTGGCCGAGAATGTTTCGGATTCGTGGTGCCGCCAATTGATCGAAACAACAACCTCGACGGTTTCAATCACTTCCCCCGTCACAAGTTCGGGAACCCCTGCGCGAGATCCGAAGAGGCCCAAGAAGATGGCCGACATCGCGGCCCAACGAACCAACTGATTTGCAATCCAGCGGAGCCGGGGAACCGCTGTAGAAATCTTAAGTTGCCAACCGACCGCCGAAACCTCAGCCGTCTGGGCGGATTGGTGTCGTTCGATCGTTTCCTTCTTCGCAACCATCGTTACCCTAAGAGCCTATCCCAAGAGGGGGCTGACCCTCTCCCGAG
>JAEUIP010000210.1:6346-9614 GCA_016795075.1 Planctomycetaceae bacterium
TAGACCGCCAAAGGGTCAGACCCTTTTGGGTAGAGGCGCTAGTTTTTGCTCAATACTTGTACGAAACGCTAGTAGTCTCCGGGTACCTTAACAAAAACGGGCTCCGGTGGCAAGCGCCACGGTGACCATCATGAGCATGCATGCTGATAAATGACCCCTAAAGCAATCGTTAGAACTACGGCCGAGCCAACTCGGGTTGCCACGACCAAGCACGGAGCCAAACGCGACGTTGACCCAATCTTTCGGGCTTTTCTTGGCTCCGACGGGGAGGTAGTCTTAGGGCGACCGACGTGGGAATGTCCCGGTTAAATGTTTGGATCGAAGTCGCCATCGAAATGCAAAGGTGCCACCACTTATGAGTACTCACGATGACCGAATAGCCAAGATGACTTTTGCATCGGTTTATCCTCACTACGTCGCCAAAGTCGAGAAGAAAGGGCGCACCCGTGATGAACTTCATCAGGTCATCGAATGGCTCACCGGTTTCAAAGTTGCCGCGTTGGAAAAATTGATCGCGAAGGGCGTTACCTTTGAAGAGTTCTTCGACAAGGCCAAACTAAACCCCAACGCCCATCTGATCACCGGGACCATTTGCGGCTACCGCGTTGAGGAAATCGAGAACCCACTCACGCAAAAAACCAGATACTTGGACAAATTGGTCGACGAACTCGCTAAGGGTCGCAAAATGGAAAAGATCTTGCGGACCGATACTTAAAGGGTCGAGCCAATTCTAGCACCAGTTTCTTAGCTCCGGACTTGTCCCGAAGTAAGTTCCGGATTTCCACGTCGAAATCTCCGGAATCCGTTTCGCGGGCGCTGGCGGTTGACGAATGAATGATTGTTAAAGAATGAGAAATTCGAAATGCATCAAACGTCTAATTTCACGCATTCCGTGAGCCAGCGATGGCTGTCTGCGCTTTGCATTTTTCAATTTCCATTTTTCATCACTCATTTCTTAAATGCGCGTGAACCAAAGTCGATCATTTGCGTGGCTGGCGAACTTCCCACGGATGGCAGAGCCGATCTGCGGATGAATCCGTTCGCGGCATACGGATTCGAAATGAAAACCTTCGAACGATTATCTCGGAAGCAAGACCATTGCGGTCGGACCGGGCTGTCGGTCAAGGAAGGGTAGCCAACGGTCCATCCGCCCTTCGGCACTGCCTCGATCGTTTTTTTTCGATTCGCCACCACCTCAATCGCGGCGTCACTGACTCAATCCAGCATTCCCAATTTTTTGGGTGGCACTAACGTTGTCGGTAATCCAACCCCCTGTTCGGCCTCCCGCGCCGACCGGCGGATTTCTTTGTCTTTCTTTAGTTCCGGATACTTTTCCAACAACTTCTTGAGCAAAGCGTAAGCCTCTTCAAACTTTTGCTGCTGAAGCAAAAACTTGGCGGCCAATAGCAACACGCCCTCGTGTCCACCCTGACGATCTTCCACCAAAGCGTTGGCCAAGGATTGAACTTCGCTGTTTTTTTTCGCTTCCATCGCATCGAATAAGCGGATTCGTTTCGAACTGATTCGCTCGGGGTCGATTCTCACGGCCGCTTGAAAACAATCGTTGGCTTCGGCGGCATGTTGCCGGGATTCAAACCAAGTTCCCAAGGCCAACATCGTGTCGTAGTCCGCTCCATGAGTGGCTCGGATCGCCGCCGCTAGATCCCAAGCATCTGCGAGTTGATTGAACATCGAGTAAGTCGCCAAGAGCGACAATGCTGCCTCGGCCGAGTTTGGTGCTTGGCCCAATTGATTCAATCCGTTGGAGATAGCCTGCTCACGCAACTGCTCCCATTGTTTGAGCGGCATAGCGCGATGCATCCCGCAGGCATTGCACTCGCCAATGATCATCTGACGTCCCAGCGGAATCACCGGGATATAAACCACGACGAAAAATAACCCAACGTCGTAGTCCGACAGCGTAGCCGCTCGGCGACAATGCTCGCAAACTCCCGGATTGCTAACGAGATTCCGTTTGAAATAGTAATGGGTCCCGATGCCGTTGATTGTAATTGGCATTGCTAACTCGCCACCGAGTACAAATTTTGGTAAAAACCGAAGTCCGGACACTGGTTCGGGTGTCCCCCAACTCTAATCTAGCACGGTGAAGAACTTGAGCAATAGATTCGCAGAAGTTATTTCCATTGGCGACGAATTGACCAGCGGACAGCGACTCGATACGAACAGCCAATGGCTCAGTCTCCAATTGGGGGAATTGGGGGTCACCGTCTTGGCCCATCAGACCATTGGTGATTATTTGGACCCGATGAAGACCGCGTTCCGATTGGCCGCGGATCGCTCGCAGATAGTCTTGGTGACGGGTGGATTGGGGCCAACGCAAGACGACTTGACTCGCCAAGCACTGGCAGAGGCTTTTGGTTCCGAGCTATTTTTTCACGAGCCCAGTTGGGAGGAAATCCGTAGCCGCTTCACAACTCGCCAAATCATTCCACCGGACAGCAACCGACTTCAAGCAATGTTTCCGGTTGGTTCAGAACCCATTCCCAACGCCCATGGAACCGCTCCGGGAATTCACTGGACGATCAAACGACCGCACCACGAAACCCAGTTTTTTTGTCTGCCAGGCGTCCCCGTCGAAATGCGGGAAATGTATCTGGCCAGTATACGCCCCGTTCTCGAACAACAACTGGTCGATCAACGCCAATTTATCGTGCAACGGGTCATCAAGACGTTTGGTGCGGGTGAGAGCCATGTCGAGAGCCTGCTCCCCAACCTGATCAAACGTGGCAACGATCCGCAGGTTGGCATCACCGCCAGCCAAGCGACCATTACGCTGCGATTGTTGACAACCGCCGCCTCGCAGGAATTGGGGGAACAAAAGCTTCGGCCCGTCGTCGACACGATCTACGAGTGTTTAGGACCATTGGTATTCGGCGAGGGAGATGTCGAACTCGAGGATGTCGTGGTGTCACAAATCGAGGAACGTCAACTGCGGTTGGTCGTCGTGGAATGGGGCACCCGAGGCTTGGTGGCCCAACGCTTGGACGAAGCCTACGCGCGCAGAGATCCCGCAGAAACCCTCGGTCCAGCTCGGTTTGCGGGTGCCGTTATGTTGCCACACTGGGAAGCGGTGAGGAAATGGCTGGCTCCCGATGTGATCTATGCCGAAAACACATCTCCAGGCATGCCGCAGGTCTTGAGCGACTTGGCGCGAGTGGCCGCCGAACGCTTCCAAGCAGATTTATCCGTAGCGGGAGGCCCCCTCCCGGGGACCTCGGCAGCGATTGTACGGGAGACGGGGACGACT
>JAEUIP010000211.1 GCA_016795075.1 Planctomycetaceae bacterium
ACACTCTTATTTCGGCATGGGCCTAACCGCTCAACGACTGGCGGTTCAGGGAGTCTTTTTGTTGCTGTTCTTTGGGATGATTTTGCTGTCTTGGAGTTATTCGGTCCAACATCGTGAGTTGCGTGTAAACATTTCTTCGTTGGAACAGGATTTGTCCGAACTGCAGCAACTGCGAGAACAGTTGGACGTTGCAGCACAAAGCGCCAATGAAGACCAGCAATTGATCTCGAATTTTTTGCGGCTCTGCCGCAACGTTACGGACATCCCAGACTGGAACAGTGATCGCATTCTTGCGTCGGCCAATGGGTTCGAGAATCTATGCCTTTTTGTGCCGGACGGACAACATACCTTAGTCATTCATGCTCGTTGGACGTCAACCGACTATCCTGACGCCGATCAGTCAGGGCGCGAAAAAACCTGGCGAATTCCATTGCAACCCCATGCCGGTTATTGGGTGCAAATCAACAGCCCGACAAAGGGTTCACACGTCGAGTGGATTCTTAGCAGTAACCACCCGGCATTTCCAAGCCAACGAGCCGTCCTTCCGCTCGCGAATTTCTCCGGAAACGGGATGTCGCAAAGGTCGACCAAGTCTATTCAGTACCCCAACCAAATTGAGAACTCTTTTCGAGCGACCCAAGACCCCGACAGTTTGCTCAACCCGGGCGTGGACGTGTTTCATCTGGCGTTGAAAGGTAAAGCCATTCATCCAGTCGCCGAAGATGATCGTGTGATGATGGACGGCCAAGCTGAGCCGACAGAAATCGAATTCAACGTGCGAATTGAAAGTGCTGGGCCACCGGTCGTCGCGGCCTCGGATGCGGATACGTTTTTCATCTTGAAGTCCCCCATCCAGTTGAACTATCTCGGGAAAGGCAAGTACGCGCTCGAGCTCGATTGAGTGTAGGCCCCGATAAGATTCTCGTGGGTACACCGGTTTTATGTTTGGCTTCACCCAATCGGACGGATATCTCGCCACCAACGTTGGGCTCAACGACGACGTGGACGGTTTGTCCAAGCGCCAACGACAATGGCAAACCCCAACAAGACACCGCTCGATGGTTCGGGAACCGCCGTGGCCGACAAGCGAACATGGTCGAAGTCCACTTCCAAGTCGGCCGTGGGGGCAGAAGGATCGACAACGTTTAAATTAACGAGTCGGATGCCTAGGGCTTGGCCCAACTGCAAGTGACTAGCGGTCGTCTCGAAGCTTAACATACTCGTTCCCCATTCTCCTTCTGCAATGGTTCCGGCCAAAGAGTTATTGTCGGACGCAATGACGACGCCACCGGCCAACAGATCGACCCGATACCCAGGAAACCCATTCAAGTTGAAAAACTGGCCATTAAGCGCCGTTCCGGATGCGATATTTCCGATTTCCACCCCAAGCTCGTACCGCGTGTTCGCTTGCAGCGTGGCGGATAACGTTTGGCTCAAGCCGTATTCACCTAGGTTGCCAGTTCCAAATTCGTTGAAGGAAATCGCGACTCGTTGCCCCTCAGGAACGGAGAAGAAGTTGGTTGGTGGAGATGGACGCAGGGTTCCGAGCCAGAATTGGGGCCCGACGCCATTGTTGACGACCACACCGTTCGGATTGTGAATCTGCCAGCCAACCGGTGGCCCAAAGGAAAATTCATTGAATAACAGACTGCCGGCGACATCCTCGAATCCGGGATTCTGAACCACCACCAAATCCGCTCGCGTAGGGCTCACCGTTAAACCGAGCACGATCCACGTGGTGACTCCGATCCAGTAGTGATTCGCTGACTTGCTGATTGATTGGAACATCGCTGGGCTTTCTTACGGTTCAATGGGTGTGCGCCCCGAGGTTGGCTCGTCATCGCGATTGAATCGCGACACGAATTTGTTAGAATCTGTCGAACCGCTCACTCTCGGACTGATTTTCGGTGGAACAGGGGCTCCCTGGCCGGTGGGTGTTCCAGCGAGGAATATGGACATGACCAATAGTCTGGAGAATTCGGCGGCGGAGTTATCGGCGTGGTACCAATCCCTGAAGGACGGCGGTAGCCGAGCCACGCACCAACTGTGGGAGATGTACTTCGAACGCATGGTTCGGGTCGCGCGGCGAAAGTTGGTCGGTGCCCAGCGATTGGAAGGTGACGAGGAAGATGTTGCCTTGAGTGCCTTCAAGAGTTTTTGCTTGGGGTTTCAGCAAGGGAAGTTTGCCCAAGACGGGGACCCGGAGAATCTTTGGCCGCTGTTGGTGACGTTGACCTTGAACAAAGCCATCGATCATGTCCGCCGAGCCCAACGACTCAAACGGGGTGGCAACTTGGCTGACGAATCGCCGATCAATGCCTTTACCCAGTGGTCGGAACTTGTTTCGCGAGAACCGTCGCCGGAACTGCAAGTGGCGGCCGAAGATTCGTTTCAACAGCTCCTGGACATGTTGGATGCGACTGGTGATTTGACGCTGCGCGAAGTTCTGTTGCACTCGATGGTCGGCGAGTCCTCACCCGATATTGCTCGGCATTTGGATTGCACCTTGCGGACGGTCCAACGAAAACTACAAACGATTCGCATGATTTGGGAACAGGCCAACTCATGACCGAACCGGAACCATCCGTCGCGACTCGCGCGGGTCTGACACCCGAAATGATGTTGTGTCTTAACCGGCACTGCGACCGGCGCGAAGCTCAATGGCGAGCCACCAGCGACTCGAAGACGACAACGAACCTTTTGGCTCAGCCGGTTTCATTGCAAACATTTCTTGAAACGGTTCCGACGGCGGAGCAGATTTTCACCGCGCCCGAATTGGTACTCATCGACTTGGCGTATTTGGTCGAGCGGCAACTGCCGTTTTCAGCCGATACCATTCAACAGCAGGTTCCGTGGCTCGATTCGAAGTGGCTTAGTGATCAAGTAACCCGCAGCTTGGCGGACCGGCAGTTTGCACCACGCCCCAATCGTGATTTGAAGAAGCAATTAGCGAAGCCGATTCAAACTCCGGCAGAAGCGCATGTACCCCCAGAGCGAGTAAACGCGGAATCTCCGCTGGACGCGCCCGACGTTCATCAATTGGGCGATTATTTAATCACAGGGACGATTGGACGCGGTGGCATGGGGCATGTGTACCGCGCGGTCCATAAAATCATGGGACGCGTCGTCGCCATCAAAACCATGCAAAAAGCGCGAGCGAACGATCTGCCGGCGCGAAGACGCTTCGAACGCGAAGTCCAAGTCCTCGCCAAACTCTCGCATCCCAATATCGTGACCGCCTTTGATGCGCGCGAGCATGACGATGTGCTGTACTTGGTTACGGAGTTGATCGAAGGCGAGGACTTGGCCAAATTGGTCGCACGAAAGGGACGACTGCGACCGCGCGATGCCATGTTCTTTATCTGGCAGGCGGCCAAAGGCTTGGCCTACGCGCATCAGCAGGGAATCATTCACCGGGATATCAAGCCGAGCAACTTGATCTTGGAAAAGAAACGTTTTGTCAAAGTTCTGGACCTGGGATTGGCCCGTTTACGACAAGTCGAGACCGGCGCGACGGAAGATTCGACGTTGACCGATTCATGTCGTGTTTTGGGAACAGCCCGATACATGGCACCTGAACAAGCTCGTTCGGCAATGACCGCCGACGAACGAGCAGATATCTATAGCCTGGGTTGCACGCTGTACTTCTTGATCGTTGGGCAACCTCCGTTTCGCGGCGAGACCGAAATCGATACGATTCTGGCGCATGCTCAAGAACCAACTCCGGAAATTCCTTGTGAAATTGCCGATCGAGTGGTCCCGGAAGGTTTGCGAGTCCTGGTCAAAACGATGATGGCCAAGCAGCCCGAGGATCGCCCCCAGTCGATGAAGGTTGTCGTCGAAACGCTCGAAGATTTGATTCGACAAGAGCAAGATAAAACGTCGATGGATGCCACCATCAACTCCGAGTCGATCGTCCCGATGCTGCAGATCGACCAGCGACCGATGTCCGCAAGAAACTTGGCTCGGCACAGTGAACGACGACAGCTCTTGGGCTGGGGTATTGGCGCGGGAACTTTGGCGGTACTTGGAGGCTGGCATCTCTGGCCACGCGGCGATGGCCGCGCCCCTTCCGATCCTCCGATCGCCGAAAAAGTGAGTTCGGTGGGGCTCGCCTTTGATGGGCTAACAAGCCATGTCGAAGTACTGAACTTCGACCGCGCGGCTCAAGCACCGTTCTTGGTCCAAGTTGTGGCCACGCCAAGTTGGCAACGCAACCCCGCGAATTTGATTTCTTGGACGGGCCAAAATTGGGTTGCCCTCTTCTTGGCCGATAATTTTCGTTGGGGATTGGGCTGGCGGCATGAAGGTCGCTCACGCTTGGTGATCTGCCGCGAACCGGCGCGCCGCGATCAACAACAGTTGGTTGCAGGATGGTGCGATGGAATCCGAATGCAAATGTTCATCAACGGCCAGGAGGTTGCGACGGATCCGTTGGAATACGAAATCGAGCCGACGATTCCTGGTTTGTTCATCGGCGGGATTCCACCGAAAGCCCTGCCTGCGCGGCACGGAGCCCGGTATTTCCAAGGCGAGATTTTGTCTGTGCGTATCGACATGGGAAGCCCCGAACCAGCCATCGCCGCATCTGCCGCAGAACTTGCGGCTCCAACATCGCACACCCTGGTTTGTTTGCCACTTCACGAAGGGTCGGGGACAACAACTGCCGATTCGTCATCGAATGGATTCGTGGCCCGAATTGCCAACGCATCATGGCTCGACGCCAACGGCAATTGACCGGGGTGAAAGGAGACAAATTTAAGAACCAACGCCTTGCGTTTCCAGGCTGTGCTGATTGGCCTGCATCACGCGATCCAACCACATTTGCAGGTCCAGCTTATTCAATTCATAGTCAACTTGAATCGAAGCGGAAACGTGTTGAAACTTGCGAGTAAACGTCCACTGGCGCGGATAACTCGGTGGGCCAATGAATACAATTCGATGGCCGTGAAGCACGGGGATTTGGTTGGGCGTCTGATCGTTCCACAACCAATGTTTGTTGGCAGTCAAGTCTTTAGGATCAGGAAGACGTTGCATCTCGTTAAGAGCCCGATACGTGTAAACATTCCAAGCGCCATGCACTTCGTCAGATACGTGGCACGGTCCGATCCCTTTCGCACACTGGGCCACGTCATAACTAACCAACGGTTTACCAAACACGACTTGCTGAACAAACGTATCCATCAACAGCGTAATAAAGTGCACGTTGTCGGGCATGCCACCGAATTTGGCGACAAAGCCACGCTTGTTAGCTAAATCGATCACCACTAACGGCTCGTTCTCCAACAGGTTAAGCAAGATTCGGAGATCCTCGACCGTCCTGCTCCAGCGAGCCATCGGTCCAAGGCTGCTTTCCAAATACTTCCAGACCTTCGGGCGACTGCCCACTTGTTGGCCGTAAACCTGGAAAGCCAAATGGCAGAATCGTTCGATGGTCTTCAAGCTACCAACCGACTTCGGAAGCTTCACAGCCAATTGTCGAATCGCGGACTCGATCCACCTGCGAGCTTTCTCCGGGTCTTCAATTGCGGCCAGCTTCGGCGCCAATTTTTTCTCTAGTTTGGCAGCCAAAGGCAAAGTAGCCTCGAAAGCCCGTTTCAGTCCGCTGGCCAATGGCCGCACCAAATCTTGCGAATCACAACCACTTTCGACCATCGCTTGGCAAACTTCGGCAACCCAAGAGGCTCGCGACACATTGCGGCTGGCCAAAACCGGGGCCAAGATTTGCAGCGACTCGTTGGCCTCCCGTTTGACACAGTCCTTTAGCGACTGGGTAAACTCATACAACAGAGCTCGGAAATCACGAGCCGAGATAGATGCATCTTCAATTCGTTCGACAATTTGCAGTGCAAATGGATTCTGCATGCTTCTCACCTTCGCCAAACTTGAATACGAACTTGACCAAGACCCTAGCTATTCTAGCCATAGGTGTAGCGTAAATCCAGCGAAATCAAGCCGCAAATACTCAGGCCAGAAAGCTGGAGACCGTCAAGCGTTTCGGCGAATAGGGACGGGAGCGCTCCGGGGAGCAACGCGGCAATCATCGTTAGTTTTTGGCCAGCCGGCGAATCCGCGCGGCTCGGATCTCAACACGGCCTTCACGACTGAGATGCTGGAAACCGATGTTCCCTTGGAGCGGGCGATCTTTTAGCGGACTGGCTTGGGTGCCGTCATGTCGCAGGATGGGCTGATCATATTGCATCAAATCAAGATCTTGAACGACCTTGTCGTTCAACTTCGCTTGAAACTTATGCCCATCAATCCTGATCGACACGCGATTCCATTCCGTTGGTACATAAAGTTGTTCCGAGGGAGCTACGGCGCGATACAGTCCGCCTGTGAGTTCGGCCGCGGTCGCGGTTGGGTTGTAACGAACATCTGCGACTTGAAACTCCAAACCGTCAAATGCTGGATCGCCCTTGGCCGGTGTCCGCAAGGCCACCCCACTATTGCCACGTTCCGTTAGCTTGATTTCAAACTGCAACTCAAAGTTGTCGTACACCTCTTCGGAAATCAACCACGTCCCGCGCTGATCTCCCGAACGCAGCGTTCCCTGTTGGACTTCCCAATCATGGTCGGCCACCGTTTTGCTCACGTCCGACCACTCGGTCACACGCCAACCCTTGGGGACACCATCGGTTGAAAAAAGGGAAACCCATCCTTCTTCATCGCTTGATGCGGATTTCACTGCCGGCCTATCCACCGTCGTTTGGGCATGCGTCGAGATGGCCATGCAGGTCGAGCCAAGTACGAACAGTGCCGTCAAGTGCCAACGAATCGCCATTCCATATTTCCTTATTCAAATCCCAACCATCGCGATCGAACCTTACAGCTCATTTAATCGTCACACGAATTTCGCGTTTTTGTTGATCAGAAATCTCCGCGGTTCCAAAATCAATCGCGTCCACAACCGTTTTCAGGTCTCCCTCGTATCCGAGAATTAGTGTGGCCTCTGTACCGCTATGAGAGGACTGAAAGTTACCAGTCTTGAGAGCTGATTTTAGTTTCTCCAAGTAGTCGCCGACCTTCATGTTGGCCGGCCCCTTGATGCGAACGGTTACGGTGATTCCCATCGAGGGTGGACCCGGCGGTGGTCCGGTCGGACGAGTGCCGCCAAAACCCGGCGGAGGTCCAAAACCCGGCGGAGCTCCGAAGCCTGGCGGTGCTCCGGCATCCGATCTTCCCGGCGGCCCAAACCCGGGCGGTCCACCTGCTTGCCCCATGCCAATGGGTGGACGCCCCCCACCAGGACCAAACGGCCGAGAAGCACCGGGCCGCGCAGAATCCGCCGGCGCATCCTCCACAGAATTGCTTTCTTGATTCTGAGCGACATTGTTTTCTGCGGCCAATTTGGCTTGTTCCTCTTTCCGTTGTCGCTCCCGTTCTTCGGCGGCGGCCTTGGCCAAACGAGCCTCTTCCGCTTTGGCTTGCTCTTGCTGGAGCCGTTGCTCTTCCGCAATTTTTTTCTGCCGCTCTTCCTCCATTTCCTTCTGGATGCGATCGTACCGTTCCTGGAGGCCATAGGCGGCGAAGTTCATCACGCCCTCCTTACGGCTAAACTGCAAGTCCTCGATCGCGTCGGAGAATTGAATCGTTTGGTTGATGATCCAGGTGATCGACTCGTCGGGAAATTCTTCGAGTAATTCTTGCATCACTCGGCGAGTCGCTTTGGCATGCCTTGCGTAGGGACTGCCCTTCGGTTCATTAATCAACATGGTTCCCTGGGTTGACTTGACAGCGGCCAATTCACGGGCAGGTTCGTAGAATTTTTCGATTACAGGAAAACAGCGCTCTCGAAGTTGTTGCACGTTAACCTTTTCGCGGATACAAGCCATCAGCTCCGAAACCACGTCACGTTCCAATTCGCCCTGCAACCAATAAGCCGACAACACGCGGCGCTCTTCGGCAGTCCATTCATACGCACCGCTCGTCTCTTTCAAAGGATCAGGAAAACGACATCGAGATTGCAAGGCGGCTTCCGCCCGCAACTTGACCATTGAAATCTCATACGTGGCTACCCTCCATCGGTCTGCGGGAGTATTTGTCGAGTTCAACGTCCATATGTAATTCGGTCCCGGTTGATTGTTCGCACCGGACTGTTGCAAACGCCGGATCTCCGCGGCCAAATTTGCATCGCGCTGAGCAACATCGGTCATGGACAACGAATCAGGATTCGCTTGAGCTGCTCGAAAAAACAAAGCAGCAAACTGGGGAACGAACTCTTGCAAACGATCCGCGCCCGTCGTCTGTCGATTCGCATCCGTAATCCCAACCACCGCTTGATCCGCTTGTTCGCGAAGTGATTCCAATTCCTTTCGAACAACCGCGACGGACTCGGGACGGGAAATGGCAGGCAACGGACTTTTCGACACTGGTAACGCGGAGCTGTCCGAAGTTCCACCCGAACCAGAGCCTCTTTGCGCGGTATTGTTCGCAGTTCCGCTCCCGTTCATCCACAAGTAAACCCCAACCCCCAGGACCCCGATCGCGATAATCGCGGCTGCTCCAACCCCAGCCACAATCAGCAGAACCAAAGTCCAGTTGGTTGATCGAACGGCAGGTCGACCGTATGGATTGCCAAAGTTGGGATAGGGGGCAGCCGGTCGTGTACCAGAGTTCATCGGCGAGTTTGTTGCGGCGTTACCTGAAGACAAAAAATCTAGCGGATCGTCCGTCACACTCGAAGGCGCAGCTCGCTGCGGTTGAGCAGACGCTGACTTGGGCACGCGAAACTTTATCGCCCCGCCGCAACGCGGACACGCCAATTGGGCAACTTCTTGCTGGGCATTGACGTTCGCTTGGACGGTTTGTTGACAGTGAGAACAACGAACTTGAAATTGCGGCACCGGACCAGTCCCTTGAAGCTCGGTAAATGGTACTTTGATTACAGTGAATTCCGGCGGCACGGTGCCGAATTCGACGTCGGCATTGTAATCGCCGGCATCGCCAAGTGCGATGCTAGTCTGCTACGGAAAGTTGGCCCTGCGCTACCATGGCGCTCGACTTGGACCTTGGCCCAATATCAATATCGCAAAAGTCAAGGATTCGCAGATTCAAAGCCAAGCGACGGCTCGGAGAACGGGTAAAGCATGTTCTTGGAGCAAGGTGAGCCCACATTGCATGGCCTCCGTTCTCGCTTTCCCTTTTTCGAGGGGAGGGCAGGGCAGGGTCGCTGGTAGCCCAGGAAACGCTTGGCGGCAAATGATTGATTGGACTCCCGCCCCATCATTCGCGCTAAGGAATTGCCTGGAAACAACTTCCCGATTGGGGAGAGTCCGACCTTGATTAATCCGAGAACCCCGATCGTCGAATCTGCCGAGACACCAGGCCTGAGCCGACGAATGGCTGAGCCGCAATGCGCCAAAATGCGGCAAAATGCGAGCGTTTGGTAAGTCCCACGGATGGCAAAGCCGAACTGCGGATGAACAGTCCGTGGACAAATCCTTGACCGACAGCAACTTGTCCGACCGCCATGGTCTAACTTCCGAGCTGATGCTTTGACGGTCTTCAATTCGATACCGCAGGCCGCGAATGTATTCATCCGCAGTTCGGCTTTGCCATC
>JAEUIP010000212.1 GCA_016795075.1 Planctomycetaceae bacterium
GCCTCGCGCAGAGCCGCACTGGCTTCCGAACCCGAAATCGCCTCCAAGGCAATTCTCGCCCATGAAGATAGTTGCTCGTCAGGCAACAGTTTTGCTAGTTCCACCACCGCAGCATCGGAACCATAGATCGCTAGATTTTTGCAGGCTAGTGCCTTTTCGGCACGCGGCGCATCGGACATGAGCACTGCGAGCAACTCGGCTTCTTTGTCCGTCGACGTCGCAACATCGTCCGCATTGCTGGACGACGAAGCCATCCATAGGATCGCTGCAAGCAGGGCAAAGTTCAGTGAATAAAATTTTGTAAGGTGCATGATTGTGTTTCGCTTGTAAGGTGGGCAACGGAGCCGGAACTTGCCGCCAGTGTGTTGGTTGAAATCAGCAGGAGTGAACCTAGCTTGCTGAATTACATTCGCCAAGGTTCGCGCAGGGCTTCGCTGCGCAAGCGATTCGCGGGCTCGTCGTTAACAAATGAATGCGTCTGATTGTCGTAATTGACTTGTCGTCCCAAGTGCAATGCGATATTCGCGGCGTGACAAGCGATGTGGGCATTGCAGGCTGCGTCCGCATTACCTTTGGGTTGGCTGCGAGTCTTCACGCAATCCAAGAAGTCTCGCACATGGAAGGTTGCCGGATACCCACCGATTTCGGCAACTTCGCGACCAGCCAAAAGTTCGGGCGAACTCAACACGATCTTGCCGCTGTCCCCAGCTTCGACCCAACCGGTTTCACCCTCGAATCTCACGGGACACGATCCCAAGGGAATCCAGCCGGTTTCGCGGAAGATCAACTCCGTACCATTGGCATAACGTGCGACCAGTTGGCCGTATTTGGGCGCATCGTATTGCACCGGAGGCGGACAATCACCGACAGCCCATTGGCAAAGATCGACGCAATGCGATCCCCATTCCAACACACCGCCCCCGACCAGCCCACCGCCTTTCTCAAAATTGAAACCGTCCAGCAACTGCGAGTTGAAGGGACGCCAGGCTGCTGGACCGAGATACATATCCCAGTCAACGATATTCTTGTCGGGCTCGGTTTCTGGGACCAACCAGCCGCTCATCATGGCCTGCATGCCAGCGGGGTGCGCATAGACTTTCGAAAGTTTGCCGAGTTTTCCCGTGCGTGCCAGTTCGCAGGCAAAGGCAAAGTGCGGAAGGTTGCGTCGCTGCGTCCCGGCTTGGAACACGCGACCGGTACGCCGCATGGTTTCAGCCAGTATCAAACTCTGGTCGATGTTCTTCGTGACAGGTTTCTCACAATACATGTCCTTGCCAGCAGCCGCGGCCGTCATCGCAGCCGTGGCGTGCCAATTGGGACCCGTGGCAATGAGCACTGCGTCGACATCGTTGCGATCCAAGAGTTCACGAAAATCGCGGATCATCGCACAGTCTTGATTCCCATGATGCGCGTCCACCATCTTCTTGACTTCGACACGGCGTTTTTCTTTGATGTCGGCAACGGCGACGAATTGCACGTCAGGTTGCTGCAGAAAACAACCCAAATCGTAGGTACCGCGATTGCCGATCCCAATCCCGCCAACGACGATGCGTTCACTGGGAGGAACCGCTCCGTTGCGCCCCAAGGCCGAACTGGGAATGATCGTCGGCGCCAGGACTGCGGACCCCGCAACCGCTGCAACGGTTTTTAAGAAACGCCGTCGAGGAACCTTGAGGGCTTGGTTACGCATCACTGCACTCCACTGAGAAAGGGGCTAAGGTTCGGTGTATCTGATCGTAGTGGTTCGCTCCGCGAACCATGGTTTGATCGCGGAGCGATCAACGACACTCCACGCTACGATGATATCGCGACCAAGACCAAGTTGCCACAGTCTGAGGGAGAAAATGGAGGGTGTGAGAAATAGGAGCAAAGAGTGTCGATGAGTACCTCCAAACCATTATGGGAAATCCTGAGCCAGAAAAACGCCACCAATTGGCGAGGATTCCAATGATGACTCGTTAGCCTTTCGACAATGGTATGAAGCCCGAATGACGGCCACCAAACGGCACCCGAAAAGAAAACCCAGTATCGAACTTACGATCTCGCACGAACCCTATTGATACCGGGTCTCATTAGTGTAGTATATGACACGTTCTAGCCAGCTAGGCGGGAGAGTGGTCCTGCCATCGCCAGCCACGATCAATCATTCATTCACTCGGTATGTTCTAAACCCTGGTGACTGGCAAATCCCAACTCTTGTTCCTTCGACTTCTGTTGCGCGGAATTGCTCCGCAATGGACAATCCTCCATGAACAAAATGACTGTCACGTCGATGACTCGCCGGAAATCCAAGCCATCGCACCGGTTGACCATGTGGATTCGACGGATCCATCTGTATTCGGGCTTGCTGATGTTTCCGTGGGTCCTCCTGTATGGGTTTACCGCGTTGCTATTCAATCGCCCGCATGTTTTTACGGACTCGAGGACAGAAGTTCGTCACTTGCAATTGGACACCGAACAAGTTCGCCAATGGTTCGCAGCGGACGAATTGGCCACTTCCGTCGTTCGAGCGACCTTGGATTCGGAGCAATCAACAGCCGAAGCGAATGAGGAATCGATCGAGGCGGAGTCGGTTTACTTTAGTGGTACCTTTTCTTACTCGCGCGAGACTGATTCCCTTACAGAGACACTGACGATCGATCCAAATTCCGGTTCAGCTGTCCATCGGATCACGACCAAGCCGCCGGCCAGCGGCAAGAAGCCCACTCCCCGCAAGGCGCAATTGGTACAGCCTTTTCCCTGGGCGGAAAATCAAGCCGCGGTCCTCGCCGCAGCGGGAGTGGAAGATTCCGAGAAATGGACACTGCAACGTCAACCGTCCCTCGAGTTTTCGTCGGTTGGCGAATCAACACCCAAGCTTTATCGCTTCACACCCACTTCACGCGAAAATCGCGACCGCGGATCATCCACGACCTCGAGCGAAAATGACGCGAGCCCTCGTGTCGCCGCCAGCGGCGATTTGATTGTCGTGGGCGACCACCCGCGAGATCTCTCTTGGCGTGCGTATCTGCTGCGTTTGCATACAGCCCACGGCTATCCCTTCGAAATGAACGCGCGGTGGTTTTGGGCGATCACGGTGGATGCCATGTTCGCGTGCATGGTCTTCTGGGGTTTTTCGGGTCTGATCATGTGGTGGCAAATCAAACGCACGCGTTTGCTCGGCAGCGTGGCCATCGCGCTCAGCTTGATCGTGGCGATTGGACTCGCCGTAGCGATGCATTGGGAAATGGTCCACGGCTAGAGCCGTCATGAACGTTCGGTAACTGATTCAACTTCAACGCTGCATCGCCTCGAGCGCGAACTTGGCCTGGACGTTGACCTGGAATTTTACGGCGGTCGGCGGTACGAAGAAGACTTGTTCCCCTTCCGGCAGCGCCGCGCCGTTACTGGCTGTGGCCGTCTGATCCGACGGTGACCAAGAACAACCTAAATTCAAGACCTGATTGCCTTGATCGGAGATGGACGTTGCCGCACCGAGCGTCGCGCCCGCAGCCTTGGCCATTCGACCAGCCCGGGAGACCGCTTTTTCGACCGCCTTTTCTCGCGCCTGCTCCCATAACTCGTCCGTTTCAGCCACGGTAAACTGGATCGAATCGACAGAAGTCACACCGGCCCTCAGAACTGCGGTCGTCAACGCCTCGGCTTGTTTCAGATCCGCCAACGCAAAACGAAATTGCTGCGAGACGCGATAGCTGATCAGACGCTGTGTGTTATCGCGAATCGGTGCAATGACATAGTCACGAGTAAAGGTTCGAGCGGGATCGAGTTTGAACGCTTTCGCCGCCTTAACCACATCGCCACACTTCTTGGCCACATCGGCCTGGATCTTTTCGAGCTCCAGATCCTGCATCGTCACGGAGACTTCAAGAT
Source organism: Planctomycetaceae bacterium (assembly GCA_016795075.1). Lineage (GTDB taxonomy): Bacteria > Planctomycetota > Planctomycetia > Pirellulales > Pirellulaceae > M30B19. The sequence continues at coordinate 3,871 of JAEUIP010000212.1, forward strand.
AGAATACATCCGGCGGTGCCGAGACGACGCCTTCCGCGTTGACGCTGATAGAAGGACTCGCTTGATTTCCTCCCGACTGCCAGTCGAACTGGGCCGATGCCGGTGCGGAGAGAGAAAACAAAGCCACCAAGACGAGAAGAGCTTGTTTCATGGAAACACCTTTCTACGAACGAATCCGGCTATCAACGCAAAACAAACATCCACACGGTTCGTCACTCATCGACAGGAAACTGGATTTCCCGCCCGAATGTCACGTCGACCGGATAACCATTCACGGGACGAAGGCCGCAATTCGATCTTGACTGTAAGGGAAGACCAAACGTTGGTCAAGCAAAGCTCCCTTCCTTCCGTCCCTCGAATCCATGGAAACGTCGAGAAACGCGGGTTTCAACGGATTTTGACACACCGTGGACTCGTTCCCAAGCTTTTTTTCAAGCCGTGCAGGTTGGATTTGAAGTGCGTTGACTTAGCTGAATTGGCACTGCCTTGGGATGAACCGAATACACGAAACCATATGCCGATCGATTACGAGTACTGCCGAAGGGCGAGTACGAGTACGATTGGGACGGTCATTAACCAAGCAAGCCAGTACGCTGGAAGCGGCTATTCGCTGGATTGGGTAATTCCGTTCGGGCCATTGAAATTGGTATGCAGTGCCTAGAGCAAAATGGCCATTCTCAAGAGTTCGTTCGGTGAAGATACTCCGAAAGCAAGAGCCTCGTAACCAACCTTTTTTCCGGCCAGCTATGAAACTGCATTTTCACGTCGACAATCGTTCCGATGAAATTCCGGATTCTGAAATCACTGCGCTCCTGATGGAGGCCTATGTCGGTGGCGGTTTCACTTCTCTCGAACGTGCCGCAAGGATTTTCGATCCGACCGCGGTGCGAAGCCGGGGCGAATTGATAACCGCTCGAACTGCCGAGAATGTTCTCGCCGGAATGGTTATTGTCGTTCAACCGGGTAGTCCCGCCCGACGAATCGCCGAACCGGATGAAGCGGAAATTCATTTGTTGGCCGTGGCCAATAAATACCGTGGGCTGGGGCTTGGCCGCCGCCTAATGTCCAAAGCCCTGGAATCGATCCTCGATTTGGGATTACCTCGGACGATTCTATGGACTCAACCCACCATGATTCCGGCACATCGCCTGTACGAGTCCATGGGGTTTGTGAGGGCTCACGGACGCGACCCGGTGCTCGACGAAACCCATTTTTTGGCCTACGAAAAACGAAACGGTTGACCAATCCTGTCGCACCGACATCGGTATCCGTCGCCCAATACAGCTCAGCAAGCAAGCATTGCTCTTATTTCAGCTCGCGAATACGAATGTTTCGAAATTTGATATCGTTCGGCTGACCGTGATCCTGGAACCCAATGTATCCCTCCAAGGGCCGGTCCTTCATCGCCGTCTTATCCAACTGGGTGTCCATGATTTTTTCCCCATTGAGTTCGACCTGGAGATGACTGCCGATACACGTCAACACCATTCGATTCCACTGACCAGGAGCTCGCGACATGTTCTTGGACGCGGCGACTTCGGTACCCACAAGTCCGCCGTGGTCGTGGGAACCTAGCGCCCCTTCTTTCTTCGACGAGTCAAGAATCTGGACTTCAATGCCCTGCTTGACGGGGTCGTTCCAATCCCCCACCCGGAAATACGCTCCGCTGTTGCCTCCGGCTGGATAGGCGTATTCAAAATCCAGAACAAAATCCTTGTACTTCTTTTCTGACCAAAGATACGCATCGTATCGCTGCCAGCCTTTTTCACCTGTGCGAGGCTGGATCAGCAATGAACCGTCTGCTTGTGGAATCCAGTTGCCTGTTGTTTTCCAACCGGCAAGATCCTTTCCGTTATACAACGATTCGAATTTGCTCAGATCGCGAAGCTTCAGATTGCGCCAACGAACTTCATAGGGACCCGTTCCCGCGCCAATACCATGCACTTGCAGTCCAATGAAGCCTTGGGGATGCGACTGAAAACGTTCGTCATGAGTCAGATCAGAAACCTGTTGTCCATTGATCCACGTTTGGATTTTATTTCCATACGCAACGATGTGATAGGAATTCCATTGGCCGTCTCGAAAATGTTGGTGCGACTTTCGGTCTTCGTCCGGAGTCATCCAACCACCCGCGGATTCGCCGTAGACATAGCCCGCCATGCCATCGGTTGAAATCTCGACTTGGGGACCGTTGACACGTTCTTCCGGTTTATCGTCTTTCGTCTGTGAGCGAATCTGGACGCCGGAGTTCAAGGCCGAATCGACTTTCACTTCGAACTTCAATTCGAAATCGCCGTACACCTTGTCGGTGCAAAGGAACGAGTTCGGACTGCCTTCGGAAGTTGTGCCAACGATCGAATCTCCCTCGACCCGGTAAGTTGCCGTTCCATTTCGCTGCGACCAGCCGTCCAGATTCTTTCCGTTAAACAGGTCAACGAATCCCGGATCGACCTGAGCTTCTGCAAGTGAAGAAAAGGCGAAGGCAATTAGTACGGTGAGCGTGACGATGCGATGCATGGCGAGTCCTCTCGAATCTTCGTGGCAATGGAAGTTGACGAAAAAAACCTGTCCCGTTGCGGAAAGCAGTTGCGAAAACGTCTGGGAAAGTGGTGTGATCGGACAGTGCTGAACATAAAATCGTAGTTCATCTGCGACCGTGCTTCAATAAGTGGGAGCCTTTCCACGAAGAATCGTAGCTGGCACATTCCAATCGCTGTTCCCCCTAAATGGCCGCATTTTTCCGACATCAAGGGACGAGACACGGAGTGGGCCTGCCAACCAATTAAACAGTTTTGCGGCTAAACCACCCGAACCAGTCGTTCATTCGCTCAGTTCATCTGCAAACGTTGTCGCACGATTCGCAGGTGGTACTCGATGTGGCCGACCAGGATATAGGCCAGGGCTCGGACGGTGACCGGATGCCCCGAGGCCACGCCACGGTGGTCCCACGCCTTCGGCTTCAAACGTTGGAGCAACAGAACGTTCGCTTGACGACACAAGACTAGCTCATCCACCAAAATCGCCAGCGATGGAGTTTCGTAATCGAAACTATTGATGTAATCGTTTTGGTCCATGCCGGGATTGGGCTGCAGGTCGGCGGCAGCAAACCGATGCAAACGATCGGCAAAGATTCTCTCCGCGTCGATCAAATGCCCCACGACTTGCTTCAACGTCCACGTGTAGGGTGCGTGTAATTTGATCGCTTCGGTATCCGAAACTTTGCGAAATAAGATTCTAAGATCTTCGATTTGCTTTTGGGCCAATTCGACAATGTTTCCCGGTGGGACATGTCGAATGTAGTTGTGGTAGTACTCGAACGATTCGTCCGGCTCCGGAACGCGTGAAAAATTCTCAGTGGTCATGGGGTTTTCGTTCCTACAAAGTGTTGCTAAGTCTCACATCGACAAACGTATCGTAGAAGCCACTCCCGCCACCCCAGTCGGTCGGCTCTTCGGGAGTCAGCACATTGACGGAACCGAATTTTCCGGTCGCATCTTGTAGCCCTCCAAATGGCATCCAAACAATCCCGGGACGAACTCGCGGGGAGATTCGGCATTCGGCAGATACTTGTCCTTGTTCGTTGTACACTTGGACCAAGGCCCCTTCAACCAAGTTTCGCGATTCTGCATCGCGCGCGTTGATTTCGATGAACAGGCGCCCCTCGCGATGGCAGTGTCGCGCCATATGAGAATAACCGGAGTTCAAAAAATGCAAGGTTTTGCCGGTGATCAACTGCAATTTTCCAGCGGAGCCTTGTCGCATATCACCTGAGGAGGGCAGGGGATCCAACCCATGATCCAACAAGGTCTGCGAGTAGAGTTCCGCCTTGCCGGACTTCGTCGGGAAACCACCTTCGGCAAACGGCAACCAATTGCGTTCCGGGTTGAAACGCACAAAACCCTCGGCCCACAACCGTTCGTAGGTGATCGGCGCGATCCATGGATGCGAGCTGTCCAAAACTGTTCGGATCAGTTGTTCGTCACTGTCGTAGAGCCAAAGTTCGGTGCGGCCCAAGGCTCTAGCCAATCGCCGGAAGAACTCGGTGTTGGCCACCGCTTCGCCAACAGGTTCGATCGCTGGTCGATTCAGTGCCAAGTAGTGGTGTCCCCAAGCAGGTACCAAATCCAAGTGCTCGATCTGGCTCGTCGCCGGCAAGACGTAGTCGGCATACTTGGCAGTGTCGGTGATAAACAGGTCGTGAACCACCGTGAACAAGTCCTCGCGTTGTAGACCGCGCAGGACCTGTGGCTGATTCGGAATGGTCACCGCTGGGTTGCAATTGTACACACACAAACTGCGAACCGGCGGAGTCAACAACGGATTGCACAAGTCATTGCCCAAGTCGCGCATGTTCAGAGAGCGAACGTTTTTTTGATTGTGTTGCGGCAACCAGAGACCGTCGGTGTTCAGCGTCGAAAACTGCAGTCCATGCGTCGAGCGACTCAGTCCACCACCGCGAACGCGCCACGCTCCAATCAGAATCGGCAAACAGGCGATTGTCCGAAACATCATGGCGCCGTTGCGATGATGCTCGATCCCAATCAATGGCCGCAGCAAGGCGGGTTGGGTAGTCGCGTACTCGCGCGCGAACTGCTCAATGGTCAACGCGTCCAAGCCCACAACATCCGCGACCGCTGCCGGTGAGTATTCTTGCACGCGCTGGACCAACTCAGCATAACCGGTCGCATATCGCGAGACGTAATCGTGATCGACCAGATTATCGCGGATGATAACATGCATCATCGCCAAAGCCAACGCGGCATCACTACCCGGACGCACAGCCAAGTGCCAATCGGCTTGTTCCGCGGTTCGCGTGCGAATGGGATCAACCACAACAATCTTGGCACCGCGCTCGCGAGCTTCCGAAATAATCGGCCACAGATGCAAATTGGTAACAATCGTATTGGTGCCCCACAGCACAATGTATCGGCTATGGACAATATCTTCGGGGTCCGCGCCGTAGCCAACCCCTTGCGTGGATGCGATGCCGGTACCGGCAACCTCGCCACAGATGTTTCGTTCCAAGTTGGTGCAACCCAGTAACCCAAACAGTCGCCGATCCAACGACGCCATTTGGATCAAGCCTTGTGTCCCGGCCGAACTGTAGGGCAAGATCGCTTCGGCGCCCGATTTGGCGATGATGGCCTTCCACCGGCCAGCAATATCCTCGAGGGCTTCCTCCCAAGTGACGCGTTCGAACCGACCTTGACCTTTGGGACCAACGCGTTTCAACGGATGCAGCACGCGTTGTTCATGGTAGACGCGTTCCAAGTAATGATTGACCTTGGCGCACAAAGTCCCACGCGTGAACGGATGGTCGGGATTTCCTTGCAACTTTTCGGCGCGGCCCTTGCTGACGGTCACAATCCACGAGCAAGTGTCCGGACAATCGTGTCCACACGCGCCACGAACGATGGATAACTCAGGACTCGCGTTGGTCATGGATCGATACTATGAATCAAGGAGGTGTTGCTGCTGAACAAAAGAAATGTAGCCACCATTGCCAGACGGTGGTAGCCCAGCACCGCTGTCCAACCATGCCCGACACGCTCAGCGAAGCTATCTCGAGCGAATTCCCTCCCTAGTGCTTTGTCACAGCTATAAATGGGGGTCTGGTAAAGGTGTCAGGAGTCAATTGTGCAAAGCACCCGCAGGGC
>JAEUIP010000213.1:0-5882 GCA_016795075.1 Planctomycetaceae bacterium
TCACGCACCAAGGAAGACGATTTCGAATCCTTGATTCACGCAGAAGTACAGGCCCAGTCCGCCCAATGTTTCGAAAAAGTGCTGCAACTAATCCACATCCGCAACCGCGAACTCGACCGATCGACAAAACATGGCCAATTGATGTTAGACGACGGCTTCTTCGAGCAGGACGTTGAGAAGTAGCGATTTGTTGCTATTGTGGTCGCTGGAACCTGTAGATCGGCGGTCTTCTCTGTCAAAAAAGGCCACGTAATATACAAAGCTCTTTCCTAACCACAACACGATGTGTTAAAGTAACCTACAGTTGAGGCGGCGTTTTATGGGCGAAGATGCTGGCTCAAATGAGCTATCGCTTCATTATTGTGACATCCCTATCGAACGCCAAACCGTCACGGGAAATAACTTATGCGAATTGACGCAATTCTTATCGAAAGTTTACCACCGTTTCGCTCCCAAGTAATCGAATTTCCGAATCCGGTACGGAGGGACATAGGCGAGGTTCATCTCGTCACCGGTGGAAATGGTTCCGGAAAAACCCGCCTATTGTCCGTACTTGCCGCTGCATTGGGTAATCCGCAAAACTTACTTCAGCGACTATCGAACCCCGTTACGGAGAGGGTGCAAGCGGTCGCGTCGGATCAAGAGTTTGTGCGAATTTGGGATTTGGATGATGAGGGAGTAAAAGTCTATAAAATCAACCATAGCATTCCATGGAGACAGTTAAGCTCCTATAAAGACAGCTTTCGGCGCGACAAGAGAGAGATGGCAACACGTGCTGCGTCAATTGGGCGAACTCTTCCATTATCGAGTTCGCAAGGTCCATTAGGCGCGTTCGCCTTTACAGGTACATCCAAGATTGACGACAGCAAAATCGAAGCCATGAAGCGAGTGGAACTCGGCAAGGTCGAGGATCACCTGGACTTCGAATACAAAAATAATTCTGCGGTATTGTGCCAAAGCATGGCCAACCTGAAAATGGCCGCAGCAATGGAGCAACTGCGGCGTCTGAAAAATGGTCCCGTACGCGCGATCGAAATCGTACAACGTTTGGAAGACGCAGTATCAAAAATCGCCGGACGAACTTTTGCATTTGATGTCATCGCCCACCCGGAGACTCGAATTCGCGCTCATTGGGGCGGTCACGACATGCGTTTCAATCAATTACCGGACGGTTTGCGGTCGATCCTAGGATGGCTGGTGGCATGTGTTGCCAAACTTGATTCGCTCTACCCCGACCATCCTGCGCCCCTCGACATTCCACTAATCCTGTTGATCGACGAACCGGAATCGCATTTGCATATCGCCTGGCAGCGATTGATCATTCCGACCGCCCAAGAGTTGTTTCCGAACTCCCAAATTTTCGTTGCAACACACTCGCCGTTTGTGATCTCGTCGGTCAATGCTGGTTGGATCCACAAACTGAAAATGCAAGAGGACGGAAGCGTTGTAAACGAATCGGTACCGTGCCCGGAAGGCGATTCATACATTGACGTCGTTGAGGACGTATTGGGGCTTTCCCAGTGGTTTGACCCGGAAACCGAACGACTTCTCACGGAGTTCCGTGAGTTACGAGAGAATGCCAAAACGACAAGAGACATTAAGCCCGTTGCTGAAAAAGGGGAAGAAATTGCAGCGCGCGGCATCGGTTTAAAGGAAATTGTAGTTCGTGAGATGAAACAACTTTACCGGCAACTACAGCAATAGATGACACTGGGGTGAAAGCATGCGGAAACAGTCTCGTCCGAACCCTCCGTTGGTCCTCGAAGCAAACGCTGCCAAATGGAACGCTCAATGGGTTGCCAAAAAAAGGGCCAATCCGGCCGCGAGTTTCGACTGGTATCAATTCGAGGGTCGTTCGGTTCGCGAATATTTGGTTCCAGATTTGAGAAATATGAACCAAGGGCATTGTTCGTTTTGCGATTGGTTCCCATTGGAAGTCAGTTCAAATGAACCGATCGAACACTTTCGGCCGAAATCACGCGAGGAATTTCTGGAGCAAGCGTTCGAGTGGAGGAATCTTTATTATTGCTGCGAACTCTGCAACACGAGCAAACGCGAACAATGGCGAGATGAACTCCTCGCCCCGGATTCGGACGATTACCTGTTCGATAAATACTTCGAATTTGATTTTACTACTGGCGAAATTAAACCGAACGCTTATGCTAATCCGACGGATCAGATTCGCGCGCTCGCGACCATCGAACTTTTCGGTTTGAACAAAAACTCCCGTCCCAAATATCGGCAATTGGCTTTGCGTAATTGGTCCCGTACCACCGATCCCGTGCTCGACGATTTTCCGTTTCGCGATTTTATTGACTTGGGCAATCTTACGGCTTGATCTCGAAACTTTGTAGTTGCGTCTCGGTGCGGAAGATGACGGCTTGGTGGTGCAGAGCTGGAGTGGCACGAGTTGGTTCCCCCAAATCAAGCATTTGCAGCGTCTTGAGATCCTCGTCCGCCGAAATCACTTTTAACTTCCCCTCGTCGCTGAGCACCAACAGGACGTTGCCCAAGGCAACCAACGACGACGATATGTTGAAGCGTTGTTCGTCCACGCGTTGTTGCTGGAGAACTTCACCGGTCGCCAATTCGCAGCAAGACAAAATCCCCTGGTCGTTAGGCACAAACAATTTCGAGCCGACCGCGACGGGCATCGGCACGTAGTTCGCATTGCGGCTGATGCGATAAACTTCTTCGTGATCCGACAAACGAACGGCAACCAGTTGATTGCCACCCCCACCCGACCCGCTACTGGCCAGTGCCAATCCTTGGATCGCCAACGCACCAGACACCGCTCGTTGTTTGATGACGGGTTGCTCCCACAACAATTTTCCGGATTGGGCATCCAAACAAAAAATCCCATGCCCCGTATCCGCAGCCAAGATGCCTGGCTTGCCGGAGGGCAGGGCGATTTCCACTGGCACGCCATAACACACACGTGTGGTCTTCTCCAACGACGTTTCCCATACGGAGTCGCCAGTGGCCGGGTCCAACGCCAGCATGCGACTGAACTTCGGCGCCAGTTCTTGATCCGTGGCGTCTTGCGAATGAAAGAAAATCAAGCGGCCATCGATCAGCGTCGGCGAGCTACCGAAACCATGTTCGAAACGGTTCGGCCCCAGGTCACGTTGCCAAACCAACGTGCCGTCGTGGGTCATCGCCGCCAGATAAGTGTGTTCGGGACTTCCCCAGCAAAAATACACGTGCTGCGAATCCAAGGTTGGCGTCGAAGAAGCCAACGACCCCCAGGCATGGGTTTGGTGCGGTTGCCCGGGAAACTCCCGAGTCCACACTTCGGCCCCATCGCCCATGTTAAAACATTGCAAAAACTGCGTGCCGGATTTGGCATCGGCACTTTGCACATAGATCTGCTGTTGGTAGATCACCGGCGAACCATTACCGGCCCCAGCAAGTTTAGCTTGCCAATTAGACTTTTCCGCCAGTCGCACCGCATCGTTGGCAGCGAGGTCTAAAGTTCCGAGCCCATTTGCACCACGAAATCGGGCCCAGGGTTCCGACGCCTCGGTTTTGTCCAAGTCCTGACCGATGCAAAGTGTCGCGTTGAATACCGCGCATGGGACGAGCAGTGCAAACGCAAGAACCAAGAATAATGCCGGGGATTGATGCTGATTCATTCTATTCCTATTCGGTCAGAATCAAATCGGCGATTCAAACCCTAAAATAATGCGTGTGAAGGAAGTGCACGTTAAGATTCTAGGTGGCAAACCATCGTGCTACATCCGAACCCCTCCGAACTGCCCAGGCATTCTACTAAGGCCCGTCGCCCACGTCAATTTGTCGGTCGCTTCACCATCCCACCCGGATACAAGAACGCGGTAACTTGCAAAAGGTTGACAGCGATTGCCTACGGATGACAACGCCGGACTACGGATGAAAACGTTCGAGGCGGAGCTGCTCCCAGGGAACACCATGACCATGCGGTTTTGAGCGTGACGGCAACGGTCAATACAAAACGCCGGACTGAAATTTGTTCACGGAATGCATCGTGATTGCGGAAGAAGTACAAGTTCAAATGCTGACAACCCACATTTCATGCCGTCATCTACGGGTAAACATTCTCCTGATGTTGTTTCTTTAGCTCCCGTTCGCCATCAATCCATGCTCAATCGCACGGTTTTGGACATGGACCCAACCTTCTTACATCCGCAGGTCGGCTTAGCTATCCGTAGGCGACCGACCACCCAACCCTCCTGGGATGATTCGAATTTCAATTCGCCGCGCTCTTTCAAGATATCCGGAACATGGAACAAACTTCGAACCGCCATCTAGCAGCCCATGATGACGGACACGATATGTTACTTGCCTGCGGATTCTTGGGACGCTCTCCACTTCAATGCCGCAATGAGCTTGCGATTCGCTCTAATGTTCGACTGCACCAATATGTCCATATCGTAGTCTTGGTGCTCGTCGACTCCCGACATACGAACAGTGATTTCCCGCGCTGATTCGATGCTCTTAAATAGATCGATCATATCGGTTGCTGGACGGTCAAACCAATCATACGCGGGGTCTGCGATAATGTTCTTTCGTCGTTCCTCCCGAGTTAGCGAGATTTCGGTTTCGTTGCCATCAACCTTGATCAATACTTTTCTTAACCCAATCCAGCCGTCGCACATGAACCTGACGACTTGGTAAATCTCGCCCGAGTCTTTCTGCACGACATAAATCGATAGGGCGTCTTTTTCGCAGCCTCTTCGCCGGTAGATCTTTGAGGCCGTCAATTCGTCGATCTCCACGTCGTATGGAGCGAGGGTTAAGTCGTAGAACGAAACAGGCGTGACTTGCACCAATTCTTCTTCAAATTGGATACGACTCTCGACGAAGGCTGGTCGAAGAACCATGAGTTCAATGGGCGTCCCAGGTGTGTGCTGCGCGAGTGACTCAGTAATCGAATTGACGCCTGCGACATCGTTGCCACCGATTTTCTTGATGACATCGAACGGCTGAAGGTCATTCACAAAGCCCTCAACGACATATTGAACGCGTTGAACGATGACGCTTTCCGATCCAATCGCATTGCGAACTTGAGACTCAGGGACTTTAAAGTGCTCAGCCAATTTCGAGACCGACCTCTCGTTTGAATCTGCCGCGACAGAAATCCCGAGGACCTGCCGGCCCCAGTCGGGTTCCGGATCTTGAACCAACATCAAGGAAACGAGAAAAATCAGTGCGTTCATTTTCTACCCTTTATTTGAATGTGGCCTACTCGCCGATAATGATACTACAATTACTCATTAACGGACGGAACCACCAATCTGGGCACGTGGCGGTAAAGTCGGCATGTCAAACATGGCTGACCCCGGCACGGCAAGCTCGTCCTCGCGAATCGTTGGCTCCTCAATGACCATAGAAATGACCATAGATATGTCGGTGAAATCGTGCACATCAAGGACAGCACCTTCGCATTATCGATTTCGTAGTATCTGTTGAGCGCCAACTGCCTAAACAATGATAGCACATAGCAAAACCTGAATCACGACTGCGGGGAATACGAATACTGGTCGAGCACCTCGAAAACTCGCCAAGTTTAACGCCGCCAGATGCACCCACGTTAATCACCAATTCACGTGAATTCAGCACCTATGCTACTTGGCCAACACGGCCCTCGCTCCCTCGCTCCGTGGCAGGAAAATTATCAATCCTTCATCCGGACCGGATGAACCGCTGTATCATGCTCCACGGTTGTTGTTGGCAATCGACTTCGCAGGATTTGAGCACCGTTCATTGTGATATCTGTTACCTGCAAATTTAGGACCTGTAGTCCTGGCATCCTAACGAAGAAAGCAACCGATCGGTCAGAAAGTTTGGTGACTTGAAAGTATATCTCTCGCAAGTTGTGCAGTTTTTCTATGTCGCCGATA
>JAEUIP010000213.1:5899-9490 GCA_016795075.1 Planctomycetaceae bacterium
CGAGCTCCTCATCGCCAAAATCGATCTGTGAATCCGGGTAGTCTTTCCATTCAAGCCGACCGCATGATACCCCGGTCGCATCCAAGCGGATTATACGATCCATCCATTCCGGGTGGATGCCAATTGAGGAACGCCAATTAGGAGTTTGATTTTCCCAAACTACCTGCATTCTTGGATTAACCTCTTGCATGCGAGCAAAGGCCTCTTTTTCGCTTTGGAAGGCGGAGATTTCATGCGCTACCCACCAGCATGGTATTGCTATTAACATGCTCAAGAACAACAGTACCCTGAAGTTGAATCGAAGTTTCCGTCTCATAACCGGTGGTTTCTGCGCCGTCCAACCCCGCAGTTTGTAATACAGTTCTCTCGGCTCTCCTGTCCAGCAATTGATTCCATTCCTTGGAAGCCACCAAACATGGATGAACAGCACGGCAAGTGCGCACAGACCCAAAAGTACGAAGAACCACTCTCGGCCAAAAGTGGCCGAAATAAGTACCGAAACGCCAAGCGTTGCGAAGAGTTCTACCACTTTGCGCAACTTTGCCGTTCGTTCCTCAAAGTGACCAAGAACACAGTGTCCAAGTGCAATGATCGTCGCCGCGACAGCGACTTCGAACCAGAGCGTACTTGTTGAGAGCGACATTGAATCCCTTCTATCGGCGAACTTGAAATTATCCGCAATCAGTGTCAGACTACGTCTTGGGTCATCGGACGAACCGGCGAACCTCATACCCACATTTGGCGGTCTAGCAAGCGGAAGTTGACGGCTTCCATCAAGTGGTGGACTTCGATTTCGGCCGATTCTTCTAGGTCGGCGATCGTTCGTGACACGCGCAGGACTTTGTCGTGAGCTCGCGCGGACAGTCCCAAGTCGTGGACACTGTTTTTCATCACCTCTTGGCACTCGGGATTCAAAATACAAAACTCGCGAATCTCCCGCGAACTCATCTGAGCGTTCTGCCGAGTCTTCTTGGTTGCGAAGCGCTGTGACTGCAAGTTTCGGGCACCCACCACGTGCTCGCGAATCGTCGCGCTGCTGGTGCCGTCCGTCTTCGAAGTCAACTCTTGAAACGGAACCGCCGGAACCTCGACGTGGATGTCTATTCTGTCCACCAATGGACCGCAGCTTGTTGCATACTGCATATCCAAAAAACTTATTAGATTGGCAGGGATTTTAACTATTCGCTGCGTACTCCCGGATCTCCGTCTTCTTTATACGCGATCAACGCCTGGGTACTCGACGTTGCCTCAGGGCACAACTTTTCAATAAGATTCAAGCCTGTTTCAAAGATATTTGCGATCGAACTAATCAACGCCATTCCTTCTAAGAATTTCAGCCATACCAGCGGGCGGCGGCGGTCCAGATCCTCCCTATATCCGTGTTCCAACGCGAGTTCACCAAGTAGCATAGCAAAGTGCTTCCGCATCCCACGGGTACCTCGATTTGCATAACGATCGAGCGAATCTCGCATTACGCGAACAAGATCAAGTAACCATTCTTTCATACCTCTCGAGAACTCGGTGGACTGTTCGATTTCCGTTTGAAGTTCAGAGACAATCTGCCGAATTCGATGTAGATCATCTTCATTGGCATCCTGGGACCGAACAAAAAATTCATCCACCGACATGAACTGCAGTGCACGAACGGCATTTTCTTTTATTTCGAAATAGCAATCGTCGTTTTTTTGGGAAAAAATGAACGAGTTCAGTGACAATTGAATGTCCGGCAATTCGTTCAGGTACATTTCTCTCTTGGGCGAGATGGGGAGATCATCGACCGCCTTTTTCAGTGATTCGAATTCGTCTAGTAAGTCGCAGTAAGCCTGAAAAAGGCTGGGCCATTCGTCAGCAACACAAAACGCTTTGGCTAGTCGGGAACGGTTTACCTTTGTACCACTCTTTTTGAAGAGCTCAAGGAATAATCTATGGAGCCTTGCTGGCGAATTGTTGTACTCTGACATGAAAGTCCTCAATGACTATTTCGTGTTTTGCGGCTGATCTATGGGCGAATCTGAATCACTGATTTTGGTTCACTGGAACGCGAAGGTCAACAGACCCGGCACCAAATGGTAAACAAAAACAGCCCCGCAGGAATCCCGGGGGCTGTGGTTTGCTGATGGCTGGCTGGCCTATTCCGTGACCCAATTGCCGTCCGCGTTATCCTGTGGCTTTGCTTGTCCCGCCTTCGACCGCATCCACGCGATGACGTCGGCACCATAGAACCAGTCGGACTTGCCGATTCGGACTGCCGTAACCCCATCGCGTCTTGCGCGGCCCAGCATCGTTGTGCCGATGCCTAGCTTGCGAAGATCGTTTGTTGTGTACATGGAATCCGAATGAATCCCACCGCCGATTGTGGCCATCGTTATCGATCTCCTTTCCCCAGTAAATCGGTCAACGCTGGCCGGACCCGCAAACGGTCTTGGCCATGGTCATTCGAAGCGACTCGAGCGCGACCGAACGCCTCGACAAGCTCAAGACGCCCCGCGATTGTCGGCTCGAACTGTCCAACCACTAGCCATTGCCCGGACAGCTCGACAACCAGCTGCAAAGGGCAGGTTCGATATGGCTGGCACTCCGCCTCTGGTTCCCATTCGAACCGGCCTTCTGGCTCGAAACTGTCTTGAACAAGTACATTCTCCCAGAACACTTGCAACGGCCGTCCGTCGACGACAGTCCCGTCGATAAGATACCGGCCGATGTTCTTGGTGGCCAATTGACTGAATTCGTCGAACGTCAATGGATCGGCCAACAGATCCCGAACCGTCAAAACGGTAAGGATTCTGTAATCGTCGCTCCAAGTTGGATCACACCAACAAGGGGCCTCGTTGATCTTCAAACCATACTCCCAGCCCACCTGGGGCGTCGGGTTTCGATCCTCCTCGATTTCTGGCATCGAGTGCGGAATTGTCAGATTCAATCGGCTCGATGGGATTGGCCACACGGTCCCTGTTATGATCTTGGCAGTTGCGTTCATGATTAGCGCCCGCCTTTCTGGAACGACTGCCCATCATCCGAGAAGATGCCGAGCGGCGTGTCGCCCAGATCCTCACCTTCGAACACTTGCAAGAACCAAACCAGATTGCGGCGCTCTTCGAACGTCGGACCCCATTTGTCTGAAAACAGTGTGATAATTTCCGAACCCCGGAAGATGCCAACCCGCAAAGGGCCAGCTGTTCGCTGTAAGGGATCGCGTAGAAACTCCTCGACTGTGAGGGGATTGGTCGAAGAACCGACCGGGCAAGAATCCGTCAGAACTTGACGACGGACCTGGGTAGAAGTAGCCATGATGGCTCGCTTTCTGGGCGATTGCTCGCCGCGAATCCAAGCCCGGACTTTGGAGCGCCTCAAATGCGGCCAAAACCGCATTGGCGGGCCTCACGGCTCCGCGCACACTCGAAAGCCCGGGCTTGGGCTCGTTTTTGGTTTCTTTCTTGAGTTTGGTGACCCTTGCGGGCCTGCTTGAGACTTGCAAGGATAACAGACCGCAAGCCCCGAATCAATACTTGATAGCAAAAATGACAATTGGCCCCGCTCCCATCTGCATTTGGTGCAAACGATACCGCGATGACGGGCCAAACTGGGGCGACC
>JAEUIP010000214.1 GCA_016795075.1 Planctomycetaceae bacterium
GTTCTAGTCGTTGCGTCACTTCGGTTGTTACCGACGCCAATCGCGATAACAGCCACCGATCCTCGACCGGTAGTTGAGCCAACTGGATCGGTGCTGGCTCGTAGCCTTCCAAGTGCTTCAAGACAAACCGAGCGGCGTTCCACAGCTTGTTGACAAAGTTGCGAGCGACTTCGAAGCGTTCGCTAATGACCGCGCCGCGAGCTAGTTCCAGATGCTCCGGTTTGGAAGCCCATTGCGTCGAGAACTCCGCGCCGCACTTTGGACAACCGACCGCGGGAAGCTCACGATTTTTCTTCGTTTGCTCGAACGAGTGTCCGCAGTGGGGACATTCGAATTGAACCGGCAAACGCACGTCCTGAGTCTCGGTGGCCATTTGAACCATCGACAATCGAAGCGCATCCGCACCAAACTTGTTGATGATCTCCAACGGATCGATGCCATTCCCTTTGCTCTTGGACATGGTTTCGCCGAAGCCGTCCAAGATTTTCGGGTGAATGTAGACATCACGGAACGGGATTTCCCCGACGTTATTCAGCCCCGTCAACACCATGCGAGCAACCCATAACGTGATGATGTCGCGGCTGGTAACCAGAACACTTGTGGGATAGAAGTACTCCAACTCGGGAGTTTTTTCGGGCCAGCCCAAAGTCGAGTGCGGCCACAACGCACTGCTGAACCACGTATCCAAAACATCGGGGTCGCGAACAAAGCCTGCCGACTCCAACGCTTGGCTCAACGGATCGGCGGGGTCCGACAGGCAAACGTGGACCGTGGCCAACGGCAGCTTCAAGTGGGCTCGTTTGGCCGGGTCCGACTCGTCGCAAGGTTCTTCTTGCACGGCGGCACGGCCCCCGGCTGTCTTGTCGATCCCTAGTTCGAATAGCTGGTCGTGGATCGCCTTCAGTTCCTGTCGATCCTGGGCCGGCTTCGACCACACTGGAATTTGGTGTCCCCACCAAAGCTGACGAGACACGGGCCAGTCGCGTTTTTCGCCCAACCAATCCAAGTAGCTGCGTGTGTATCGCGGCGGATGGATTTGCACGCGGCCATCTTCCACGGCTTTGATCGCGTTCTCGGCCAATTGATCCATCTTGATGAACCATTGATTGGCCAACAGTGGCTCGATCGGCGTTTTGCTGCGATCGGAATGTGGCAATTCGATCTCACGATCTTCGACTTTGTCCAGCAGCCCGGCTTCCTCGAGGGCCGCAACGACACGCTTGCGTGCATCTTTAATTGTTAGACCAGCAAACGCGCCCGCCTCGACGTTCATCGTGCCGTCCGGATGCATGATGTTGATCATTTCCAAATTCGCACGACGGCCGACCTCGTAGTCGTTCGGATCATGGGCCGGCGTGATCTTGACGCAGCCCGAGCCTAGTTCCGGTTTGGCCCAGATGTCCGCGATCAACGGAATCTGCCGATTGGCCAATGGGAGCAAGATCTTTCGCCCCGCGCGTGCCATCTTCGCCAAGAGCTCCAGACCCGCGAGCATCTCGGTTCGCCGGGAAGCCAAAGCTTCGATCTGGGCTCTAATTTCGGTTCGTTCCTTATCGCTGGCTTTGGTGAGTTTCTCTTGCAGTTCGTCGCGAACTTTGTCCAAGGCTTTCGCGGGGTCTGGGTGGACCGCCACTGCGGTATCGCCCAGCAACGTCTCGGGCCGCGTGGTTGCGACAATCACATGCGTCGGTTCTCCTGCCTGCGGATCGATGACCGGATAGCGGATGTGCCAGAAGTGACCTTTGACCGTTTCGTTAAATACTTCGTCGTCGCTTACCGCCGTTTGCAGGAACGTATCCCAATTGACTAGCTTTTTGCCCCGATAGATCCAGGCTTGGCGGAACAGGTCAAAAAAGGTCGCAAAGACCGCCCGCGCACACATAGGATCCAGTGTAAAGCGTGTGCGTGGCCAATCGCAGCTGGCGCCCAGGCTCTTGAGTTGACCCAAGATCCGGCGTTCGTATTGATCCTTCCAGCTCCAGATCCGCTCGACCAAGGCTTCGCGTCCTAGATCGTGGCGTGTTTTGCCTTCCTCTTCTTTCAAACGACGTTCCACCACGGCTTGCGTGGCGATGCCGGCATGGTCGGTCCCGGCCATCCACAGTGTGTTGTAGCCTTGCATCCGACGCCAACGAATCAGCGTATCTTGCAGCGAGTTGTTCAAGGCATGCCCCAGATGCAACGCCCCGGTTACATTGGGCGGGGGGATCACCATCGAGTACGGTTTTTTCGTCCGGTCGACCTCCGCATGGTAGTCCTGGCGCTCGTCCCACAAGCGGAGGACTTCCGCTTCCTGAGTCGAAAAGTCGTAGCGATTGGCCAGTTCTGGGGTCGGGGCGGTCTGACGAGTTTCCATCGGGCGGCTCGGAGGATTGGCTAACGGAGGGGGCTTGTTCGAGTACAAATCGAAACCAGCGGAATTTTACGGGAAAACCGCTACTTCTCCTATTCCACATGGGAACCATGCTCCAGTTGGTTCAGCATCCTTTGCCATCACCAAGAAATTCGTCATAATCCCGGCTGTATCGCTTCGGCAAGAACCGTGCCGAGCGTTCTTTCGGCAGCCTGTCTTTATGAGAGCGAGCAATCGCAAGCTAGAAATCGCATGAAAAAAGTACTGGAGTGGGTCAGTCGCCGCGTGTTTTCAGCGGTCCACGGCAATAACTTGGTCTACAACATCTGTTGGGAAGACCCACGCTTGGACCGCGTCGCGTTGGAGTTCAAGCCGGACGATGAGGTCTTGGTTATTACCAGCGCTGGCTGCAACGCCCTCGACTATGTGCTGTGCCACCCGAGCCATGTTTACGCGGTGGATATGAACCCGCGGCAAAACGCCTTGCTGGAGTTGAAACAAGCGGCCATCCGGGAACTGGATTATCCCCAGTACTTTCGGATGTTCGGGCATGGGAAGTTGGAAGGCGTCGCGTCAGTCTACGAGCGGCAACTTCGTCAGCACTTGTGCAATTGGAGCCAAAGATTCTGGGATAAACGAATCAAGTGGTTCGACCACCCGAAGCTTTCGTTTTACTTCCGTGGAACCAGCGGCTCGTTTGCCCGTCTGATCAACAATTATGTCGACCACATCGCCAAAGTTCGTCCGGCGGTCAACGAATTGTTGAATGCCGACACCTTGGAAGAGCAAGCCGAGATTTACAAACAACAGATCTACCCGAAGTTCTGGTCGCGACCGCTGAGGTTCTTCATCAACCGCGACGTAACGATGGCGATGTTGGGCGTACCCAAAGCCCAGCGACGGCAGTTGGAAACCCAATACCAGGGCCAAATCGCGAAGTTCATCCACGATAGTTTGGAGGCGGTCCTGACCAAGGTCCCGATCCACGACAATTATTTCTGGCGAGTTTATCTGACCGGCCGATACACGGCGGATTGCTGCCCCGAGTATGTCAAAGAATCCAACTTCGCCGCATTAAAAAACGGCCTGGTCGATCGTGTTTCCACCCACACGGATTCCGTCCAAGGGTTCTTGGAAAAGCACCCAGGGAAGATCTCCAAGTTTATCCTCCTGGATCACATGGATTGGTTGTCGGACAACATGTTTCCGTTGCTCGAATCAGAATGGCAAGCCATCGTGAACTCGGCGGCACCGGGGACGCGGATGATTTGGCGTAGTGGTGGTTTGGAAACCGATTTCATCGAACGCGTCGAGGTCGAGATTGGCGGTCGGGCTTACAAGGTCCCGCAGTTGCTGACGTACTACCGAGAACTCGCGGCACAGCTTCATCCACAAGACCGCGTCCACACCTACGGTAGTTTCTACATCGCTGATCTTCGCCTGCCAGGATGATCCAGCGAGCGGTCCGCTAACGCCCCAGCCATACGGCCCAATTCGCAAAAGCGAGTGGGCCGACTTTCCGCCCGATACCGTTGCGCATCGGGCTTGACGAGTCTCTCAGCGGGGCACTTGCAAGATCCGTGCCTCATGAGTTAACCGGTTAGCAGAGCGTCGTTGAGCGGGAATCCGACCAACGCCGCGCCGCTAAGCGTTCCTGGTCCACAAGCAAACCCAACGTCAAATGCCGATTTTGTCATTCCGCGGATGCTGAGCATTATTTTGGAGCCGGGTACAAGATCGGCGCGTCTGGGCCGATGGGCAACTCCAAAACAAAGACCCATAAATAAAAGAACGCGGTCCAGCAGATCAAGAAAATGATCGCATAGGGGAACATGAGGCTGATCATGGACCCCATTCCAAATCGCCGATCGTAACGTGCGGCGAATAGGAAGATCATGCCGAAGTAGGACATCGTCGGCGAGATCACGTTGGTACACGAATCACCGATGCGATAGGCACATTGAGTGATTTCGGGACTGTACCCAATTCTCATCAGCATCGGCACAAAGATCGGAGCCATGAATCCCCACTTGGCGCTGGCACTTCCCATCAGCAAGTTGACGGCGGCACAAAGAAAGATAAAGAAGACAAACACGCTGGCGTTGTCCAGTTGCAGGGCAATGATCCCGTCCGCACCCAAGACCGCGACGATTGCGCCCAGATTGCTCAGCTTGAAGAACTCAATGAACTGGGCCGCAAAAAATACCAATACAATGTAGGAACCCATCGAGGTCATCGACTTGGACATCGATTGAATGATCTGTTTGTCGCTGCGAACTGTGCCAACAATCGCCCCGTACGCGACGCCCAAAAACAGAAACGCGACAAAGATGATGGTCACGACCCCGTCCAAAAAGACAGGTCCATTTTTGCCCGGCATCGTGATCCCCAATGCTCCGAACCATGGTAGGCCACGCAGAAATTCACTGGTCTTGTCACTCGTCGGCCAGCACAAATAGGTTAACACCAGGCAAATCAATCCAAACATGCCCGCAGTGACCCACAAGCCAAGTTGCTCTCGAGAAGTGGTTCGCTCCAGTGTGGGTTTGTCGGACAACGTTCCATCACTCTGTTGGGAGTCGTAGACGCCAAGTCGTGGTTCGACGATGAACAAAGAGATCCAAGTACCAACGGCAGTAATCAAGAACGTGCTGCCAAACATAAAGTACCAGTTGCACGCGGCACTGACTTCGTATGTTTCGGTGGCATACATGTTGGCTGCCGGCGTTGTAATCCCAGCCAACAGCGGATCCACCGTGCCCAATAGCAGGTTCGCACTGTATCCACCTGAGACACCCGCATAGGCGGCGGCTAAACCCGCCAGTGGATGACGTCCTAACGAGTAATAAACCGCGGCGCCTAAGGGAACCAGCACGACGTAGCCAATCTCCGACGCGGTGTTCGACATGACTCCCGCAAACACGATAGCCACAGTGACCAAACTTCTTGGGACACCAAACACCAAGCTACGAATCGCGGCTGAAATCAAACCGCTGTGCTCGGCCAAGCCCACTCCCAACATCGCGACCAAGACGGTCCCCAAGGGGGCAAAATTGGTGAAGTTCGTGACCATGCCAGTCGTGATTTTTCGCAGCCCGTCAGAATCCATCAACGACACGACACTGATCAACTTCGTGGGATCGCGAGGGTCCGTCACGGACCAGCCCATGAACGAGCCGAGGCCGCTGAGCAAAATCGTCCCCAGCGCGAAACCGGCAAACAGGGTCACCGGGTGCGGCAATAAATTGCCTAACCATTCGATGCTACTCAGAAAAAGATCGACCCAGCTTTTGCGGGCTCGTGACTCGTTCGACATTGACTGGAGTCCTTCAAAAATAGTTTTTGTTAGCGGCACCCGCCACCGCTTAACTCGGAACCGTAGTGACGCTCGCCTGAGCGTGGTTGAACTTCGTCGTTTCGCGGCTCCGTACTTGCACCGTGCACGTTCCGGCGAACGTACTGGCAAAGTTCGCAGCTCGTACACCAGCGCCAGCTAAACCAACTTGAATTGGCTTCGCTTACTTCTCGCGATTGCCCTTGGGCCAAATCTTTAGGATCACGCTTTCCCAGGCTTGGCCAGGGACCGCATACTGGGTCGCGACTTTGATCTGCAAGTTTTTCAACAGACCAGCCGCTTGGGCTTCCGCTTGTTCGTCGACCCACTTCGGACCTTTGATCGCCAACAGTCGACCCAAGCTGACCCAATTTCCGCGGAACCATTGAATCAGTTTACTCACCGAACCCACGGCTCGCGCCACGCCCACGTCGAAACGCAAGTCTTCGAGCAGTTTTTCCGCTCGATCGGCGAAAACGGTTACCGGGATCTGCAGTTCGGCGACCACTTCTTCCAGAGCCTTGGCCTTTTTGCCGACCGATTCCGCCAGGCTCACGCGGAGGTCAGGACGCAGGATTGCCAACGGGATTCCAGGGACTCCGCCTCCGGACCCAATGTCGAGGATTTCTTCGTCCTGTCGTAACTGCTGAGCCAATTGCAATGTGTCGACCAAATCCCGAGTCACGAACAGGTCGAAATTCGTATGGCGGGTCAAATTCAAGACTTCATTGTGTTGCCAAAGCAATTGGCAATAACGCTCCAGTTTACCGACGGCTTCGGCCGGTACTTCCACCTGCCACCGCTGCAAGGCCTCCGCCAGAGTGAGCGATGGGGATGAGGGTGTCCCGGCGTTGCCATGAGCCTCGGGTGTGGGGGTTGGATCTGAAAGGTTGTCCATAATTCGGTTAGCCGGCGACTGCCGCTCCTAGGAAGAATCGAGTCAAATGATAAAAAATCGGCGCCGCGAAACAAATCGCATCGATCCGATCCAAAACGCCCGCATGCCCTTGGACCAAAGTCCCATATTCGGAAACGCCGCGATCGCGTTTGATCGCCGACATTGTCATCGTTCCGGAAATGGCCATGAGAGAAATCACCATGCCCATGATGGCCGCACCATAGGTCGTGAATGGCGTGATTCTGGTTAGCCACTGCAAGATCAAGGCGGCTGCGCCACAACAGAGTGCCGCGCCGACCAGACCCTCCCAGCTCTTTGTGGCATGGATGGGAGCTGCAATCAAGTTTCGGCCATAGAGCCGATCCCAAAAGAACTGCAACAAGTCGCTCAACTGGACCATCAACACCAGAAAGAACAGTAGTCGCGACTTCGTCTGGTCCCACGGTCGATACTCACCGCTGGCCGCGTCGTAATAGATCAGGTCCAAATACAGCAGCGCAGGCGCGTGACTGAGCGCGTAAATGCAGATGAGTAGGCCAAATTGGATCTTGGCTGTACGCTCCAAAAATCGCTGGGCCTCACCCGCAAACGCAATCCTGGCCGAAATAAACAGCGAGCCGTAAACCGGGATCAACACCGCGAAGGCAATGAACCAACGTCGATCGCCGGAATAGGCGGCCAGTACATACTGCAGGGGAACAAAAACAAAGAAGACCCAAAACAGGGTGCGATGGTCGGCTCGCCGCGTGGGCGTCATCGTGACGAACTCGCGGAGTGCCCAAAAGGATACACCCAAAAAGAAGCATAGCGTGGTGATCGGACCCAAAAACACCGTCAGGCCCAACAGCACGTAAATCGTCAGCCAGGCGACGATCCGGCGATTGAACACTCGGATCATGGCGGGGTCGACACTGTCGTGATACCGACGCTTTAGCCAATTCATCCAAAAAGATACACTGGACAAGAGGGCGATAACGATCAGCAGCAAGCCAATCGTCAATCCGTCAATCGCCAGCAGGTTCTTTACCGCTTCGGCGACATCGGTATCGATCAAGGTCATTGAGAGCGGAACCATTATTGCTCCTCTTTCAACTGCAAGACCGACTGCCGAGCCCGTTCTAGAAATTCGTCTTTGCCTTCACCTTGATGCAACCAAATCGGCGCGCCGATGGTGATGCAGCTCAGGAGCGGAACTGGCAGGACCTCACCGCGAGGCAAGATCCGATTCAAGTTGTCCAAGTACACAGGCATCAATTCCAAGTCAGGTCGCTTTTTAGCCAGATAATACAAGCCGCTTTTGAAGGTTTGCAGTTCACCGGTCGGACTGCGCGAGCCCTCGGGAAAGACGATGAGCGAAAAAGTGTTGCCGATTTCACGCAGCATGATGTCCAAAGGACTGTTGCGAACGCTGATGTCGTGCCGATCGATCAATAGCGCATTGAAGCAGCCCGCCACGTATCGTCGGACCCGCCCGGCACCCCAATAATCGGCGGCTGCGACCGGTCGGGTGATGGCTCGAAGTTGACGCGGTAGACCCGACCACAACACCAAAGCGTCCAAGTGGCTCGTATGGTTGGCAAAGTAGACGCGTTGACACGAGTCGGGCTCGCTGCCCCGCCAACGGACCGTCGCCCCACTCAGAAGTTGGGCGGTGATGGCCAAGATCGCACTGGTCAGTTTTTGACTATGGTTCATGGCCCGCTTCGGATCTTCAGGTCGGCAAACAACATGCCCGTTTCCGCCTGACGATTCTAACAAACGACCCGATTAACGACGAGGGCGGGACATATTCGCTTGGAAGCTCTTGCGTTGCGTCTTCGCAGTATAAATTGCCTCGATCAAGTCCATGTAACCCATGGTCATCGACTGCAGAGAATGGTGCCCCACAACCCGTTGACGGCCGTTTTGACCCAATCTTTGGCCCAAGTCACGATCCGACAAAACCTTCAACCAAGCCGCTGCCATCGGTTCGGGTTCTCCGGGCGGTACCAAGAATCCGGTCTGATGTTCGATCACGGTTTCGGGTATTGACCCAACTTTAGTCGCCACGACGGGGCGTTCAACACTGAGCGCCTCCAGGATCGAAACCGGGCTGGCTTCGTTATCGCTGGTCAACGCAAACAAGTCCAATCCGGACAGAATCTCGGGCGTGTCCTTGCGCATGCCGAGAAATCGCACTCGATCGGTAATTCCCAGGTCATGGGCGGCTTCCCGGAGTCCGGTTTCCTCCGGTCCGCTGCCCACGATGACGAATCCTGTGTTCGGCTGGTCCCGCAGCACTAGGGAGGCGGACCGCAAGAACAGCTTCAGATTTTTCTCTGGTCGCAAGGCCGCAACCACGCCACACACGGCGGTTGCTTCATCCCAGCCCCACGCCGCTCGCTGAGCCGCACGAGCCGTCACGGAGAATTGAAACCGATTCGTGTCGATACCGTTGGGAATCACGTGCACTTTTTCAGCTGGGAAGCGTTCGAAGTCCACCAAAAACTGGCCGTGCGCCGCGGCGACCGCAACAAAGGCATCGGTGATCGGCGTAAGCAAGCGATTCGCTCGACCGACGCCATCGGGCCACCCCGTCGAATGCAAGGCGCTGATAATCACTGGGAGTTTCAACGATTTGGCCGCCAATCGCCCCCAAAACATTTTGTCGCCAGCCCCAACGGTCACCACGCCGGACATCTGTTCGTGGTGCAGCAGGCTACGCAGGCGCAGGAGAACGCCGGCATCCCAGCGACTGCGAATCAAGTGGCTGTGCACCGGAAACTCCGCCGCGATTTCGTCTCCCAAAACACCTTTGTCTTTCAGGCAAATGACTTGCGGTCGTACGCGAGACTTGTCGAAACTACGCAGCAAGTTCACCAATAAAGTTTCCGCGCCGCCGA
>JAEUIP010000215.1 GCA_016795075.1 Planctomycetaceae bacterium
ACGCAACTCAAATGGGATTCGTTCCGTGTGGCCCCCGGTCTTGGGTTACGAATCCATATGCCATTCGGTGGCGGTGGCGGCGCCCCACTAGCGTTTGACTTCGCAGTGCCACTTAATAAAGCGGACTCCGACGATACGAATATCTTTAGCTTCTACATGGGCTTTGTCCGGTAGGGTCACTTTTGTCGTAACTTCTGAAAGTATTGCCGAACGTGATCGCGTTGGTTCACGGGGATATCTTGGAGGTCGTTGGGAGTCAGTTCTTTGCTTTCAGCGGCCTCTTGGATCGCATTTTGAATCTCAACTTGCGTAACCCCTTTGCGATTCGGCCCACCCAGTGATCCGATCTTCGCAACTTCACCTGGTTTGACGTTCGGCTTGGTTTGCGTATCGTAGAATTTTGTGTCCTCTTTGGCTTCGGGTCTCAAGCCTTCGCCTTGACCTTCACCAAGTCCGTTGCCTTGGCCGTCACCCTTGCCTTTGCCTTTACCCTCACCTTCCCCCTCACCTTCGCCCTCGCCCTCACCCTCACCTTTGCCTTCAGCGTCACCCTCGCCCTCACCGCGGGCCTTCTCTTTCATCTCTTCCATGTTTTCCATCATTTTTTGCAGCTCTTTCATTTGCTGCTCATCCAAATCCATTTCTTGTAGTTGCTGTTGCAAGTTCTCGATAGCTTCCTTGAGCGCCTGCTTCTGCGCCTCACCCATTTCCCCATTTTCGCATTGCTTCATCAGCTCGGCGATTTGCTCGGCTTGTTTTGCCAACTTGTCCAACTGGTTCATCTGTCGCTGCTGCTGCTCCAAGCCAGCCTTTTGTTTCTCCAGGTCAGCGGCGCGATCCAGGTCGCCTTCTTGCATGGCCTTTTCAATTTGCCGTTCCAGATCTTGTTTCTGCTTCTCGAAAGCCTCTTTCATCTCATCCAGTTGTTGCTTCACCGCGTCCATTTGTTGCCCAAGTTTTTTGAGGTCTTCCTGCCCCATCTCGCCCTTAGCAACCTTTTCCGCCAACTGAGCCAACTGGTCTTGAGCTTCTTTGACGTCGCCATTTTGTAGGGCTTTATTGAATTTATCAGCCGGGCCATCGTTTTGCTCTTTGAGCCGATTCAATCGCTCTTTAAGTGCATCGGTCTTGCCCAAGCGATCTTGTTCATCTTGAATCGCCTTTTTCACATCGTTCAGGGCTGCCAAAACTTCTCGCTTGGAGGACTCCTTTTTGGCCAAGACTTTCTCGACATCGGCCATGGCCTGCTTGACCATTTCCGCGCCTTCCATTTCCTCCTCGGCTTCTAATGTCGATTCTTCTTTCTTGACCTTCGCGGTCTTGATCAACTGCTGTAATTCTTCGCGAGCTTCTTCGGTCAGTTCCGCGGATTCGCTGCCAGCTTCCGGAACGACATTGGGAACGAAAAACGAACCAACCAGAAGCAGAATTGGAAGCAACGGCAATGCCAACGACCAGCGTGATTGAATCGGAAATTCGTCGCTAACTTGGAGGTGCTCAATCTTCTGTTGTGTGTCTTGCAGTAACGCTCGGTAGAAGTCCGGGTCAGCGCTACTCGCGGAACTGGCCAACGTCGACGAAACCCGCTGCTGAAGACCAAATCGATGATCCAATTCCTCGGCAGCCCGTAATCGGCTGGCTTTTGTTCGCCAACAACTAAACAGACATAAGAGGATTGCCAATCCTACGGCACCCGTCCCCCAAGCCGGCAACCAGATTTCCGTCGCCGCCACTTTTGACCATGGCTCCCAGTAAACCAACTTGGGTACGACCACGGCCACCAGAGCGAAAACCAAACAGCTCATCAAATAAAACGGGAGGCGTGTGACGAAATCCTGCAAAAACAAACGCCGCAAAACCTGGGTGACAATCGTCTCGATCTGTTTCATGGCACTAGGCTCCTAATTTCAGCCAACCCACCCGTGGGCTCGTGACGCCGTTTACAACACATCCCGGGCCGTCCTGGATAAGAATTTCGACACACCCGACGGATCATTCTATCCCATTCTTCGGTCGGAAACAGCATTTGTCGAAGTTTTTTGGAGCACTGACCCCGCGTGTCACCCCAGCCGCGAATATATGGTTGTCGAACAGAAAAGCACCCAGGAGCTTCCAAATGCAATCCACCCAGAAACTTTTCCAAGTCTTTGTCCAACGCGACCAACAACGGCGACCGAGCCGTTGGTTTTCCCGGGAATCCCTCGCAAAACGCTACTGTGACGAATTCAACGTGCAGAGCAAGCAAGGGTCACCGTCAGATGCTGCCGAAACCAGTTCCTCTTCATCATTACCGTCCGCCCAGGGAACGGCGATCGCGGTTTACCAATTGGTCGAAATCCCCGTCGTTCGGCCGAAAGTCATGACAACCGCCCCGAAGTTGCATTTCCCGAAAGGAAATAATTCTGCGGGAACCGCCCGTTAACGAAAGCGAGGGATTGGAGAAACCGGTGGCAAAAAAGGCCGTGGCCCGCAAAAAACCAAAAACTTCAAGAAATGGGCAAGTTAGAAGCGGGAACCTGGAAAAGCGAATGTTCCCGACATTCGGCAGCGAAACAAACGAGGGCGCCGAAAATTAAATTCTGGCGCCCTCACAGGTCGTCTTGAATCAACAAATTCGACCGGGCCAATTCCCGCCGATTACCTCCGGCACTAAATTGCAACCGGAAATTGCAACCGGAAATTGCAACGGTGCGGGTGTCAAATCAAGCAAGATCGAACGGTACGTTAGTCACAAAGCGGCTTCTTGCGCTCGGTAATATTTTCGCAATCCTTCCACTTTTCCGCGTTTAATTCGATGAAGCTTTGCCATTCGCCGGGAACGTCATCCTCGTGATAGATGGCTTCCACCGGGCATTCGGGGACACAGGCTTCGCAATCAATGCACTCGTCGGGATTGATATAAAGCATCGTCTCACCCTCGTAGAAGCATTCCACGGGGCAAACGGTCACGCAATCGGTGTATCGGCAGCCATCGCAGGGCTTGGTCACAACGTGGGTCATCGTATCTCCTACGATTAGGGGAAATGTTCGGGTGAAAGTCGAGAAAACGACCGGACTTGCACCAGCTCTTCGAGCGACCTTAGATAATAGCAGGTCTTTTCACTTGATGGCAAGTCGTTTGACCGGCGAAAACTCGCCTTGCGGAAATTCCTAGATTTTCCTTAAACTCTGCCAAATGCCCTCAAGTTTTTCGTTTCGACCGCCTCAGGACGAGGTTTGGGAGACGAAGAACGCAAATCGGGACAAAAGGAATTGGAACGTGACGGCAGCTCCCTATGATCTGGAACTGATCCAACGATGCCTTTCGCGCGATCGACAAGCGTGGGAGTCGCTGGTGGACCGATCGTTGCGGATCGTCGTCCAGGTAGTCCGTCATACGGCGCGAACTCGAGGTATCTCCATTGCCGCGTCCGACCAGGACGACTTGGTGGCAGAGGTGTTCCTGGAACTTTGCAACAATGATTTTGCCTGCCTCAAGCGTTTTCGGGGTGGAAGCAGCTTCAGTACCTACCTCACCGTGATCGCTCGCCGCGTCATCGTGCGGAATTTGGTCAAACGCCCAAGCCTTAGCCCGAGCCAAACGGAAATCGTCGAGCGTCCGGCTGCGACGGATTCTTTGGCGGAGCTTACGGAGCTACTCGAACATCTAAATCAGACGGAGGCGACACTGGTCCGGCTTCATCATTTGGAAGGTCGCAGCTACCAAGAAATCAGCCGCCAAACGGGAGTGCCTGAAAACAGCATCGGCCCAACGTTGAGCCGTGCCCGTGAAAAGATGTCGGCCGAAATTGCCAAACAAGAGCAGGCTGCGAACTCCGCCGCCGCCACGAAGACGTTGCCTCGTCGAGTCGCCTGACCCACAGCCGCTCGATTTTTCCACGAAGCCAAGGATGGCACATGTTCAAACTGTTATTAACGTGGCGGTATTTGAAGACTCGCTTCATCGCCTTGGCCTCCATCATTAGTGTGACATTGGGCGTGGCAACCCTGATCGTTGTCAACAGTGTTATGAGCGGCTTCTCGAATGAGATGACCTCCAAACTTCACGGCATCCTATCCGATGTCGAGTTGGTCGCTTCAGGCATGGGGGAGATCGATCGAGTCGACGAAAAAGTCGAACAAATCAAGTCCTTGTTGCAGGATGACTTGGAAGCCGTCACAACCGTCGTTCGTGTCCCCGCCATGTTGAACTTCTTGGTTCACGGTCAACCACGGTATCATCAAATCATGTTGATCGGCATCGACGATCAAACGTTTGGCGATGTGACCGATTTTCGACCTTATCTCACCAACCATTTCCATCGCAATGGTGATGTATTTCGTTTGATGGAACTGGGATACGACAAAGAACTGCCGGATGCTGGCTGGCCTTACCGACGCGAAAAATTCCGGCACGACGCTTATATCCGACAGGAACTGGAGTCGATGCTGCAAGACCGTGCCAAGGGCTTGCCTCCAATTGCGCAAAATCAACTACCCGTCCCGCACAGCCCCAGTGCGACGACGGATTCAAACCAAGAACCTTTGGTCAACATCGCTAAACTTCCGCCATTGCCAACTCAAAAGCCAGTGCTGCCCACCTTGAGTTCGGATGTCCCTGCGGGTGCGGGGAGCGAATATTTGTCGGACTGTGGTCCGAGTCTTAACCCATCGGAGTCCAACACTTGGAATCCGGCCCCAGTTGATGCCCTGGCCGCTTATCGCGAACGTGTGCTTGTGGCCCCGTTTGATCCAATCACCGAACAACGGGTGGGAATCATCATCGGCATCGGCATCGGACGATTGCGAGCCCATGACCCAACGACCGGTACCTCGCAGAACATGTACTTCATTCGGCCCGGTGACGATATCGAACTAACCATTCCGTCCGCGGGAAACCAACCACGACCGTTACTCGAAAACTGTACCGTCGTGGATTTTTACTCGAGCAAGATGCATGACTACGACAGCGCGTTTGCATTCATGCCCTTATCGCACTTGCAAAAGATGCGTGGCATGATCGATCCCGCCACTGGCGGCGCAACGGTCAGCGCAATTCAAATCAAACTGAAGCCCGAGGCGAATCTCAACTCCGCCCGCGACCGCTTGCGCGCAGCGTTTCCAATGATGCAGTATCCGCTGATGGTCCAAACTTGGCGCGATCAACAAGCTCCCTTGCTCAGTGCCGTTGAAATGGAGATCACGATTCTCAATATCCTGCTGTTCATGATCATTGCCGTGGCTGGGTTCGGAATCCTGGCAACGTTCTTCATGATCGTTGTCGAAAAAACGAAGGACATTGGCATTCTCAAATCGTTGGGAGCCCCCAGCAGCGGTGTGATGTCGATTTTCTTGGGTTACGGATTGTCCTTGGGAATTGTTGGCGCCGGAGCTGGGACTTTGATTGGTGTCATGTTTGTTGTCTACATCAACGAGATTGCGGCACTCATTTCCATGATCAGTGGCCGAGAAGTTTTTGATCCGTCGATTTACTTCTTCAGCAGCATTCCCACACTGCTCGACCCAATGATGGTCGTGGCGGTTGCGGGCGGTGCCATGTTGATTGCTATTTTGTCGAGCGTACTACCAGCACTTCGTGCCGCGCGTTTGGCTCCGGTTGAGGCCTTGCGATACGAATAACACGTCACCGCAATCCCAGGGCTGAGAAATTGCAACGGAGCGGACCGCGAAAAGGAAAATTCGGTGAAAGCAAAACTAGTCCACGATCAAGTGTCGCGCGGCACCGCGAATCCGGCACACGAAAATCACGACGTGATTTCTCACGCCCCGTTTCGCTCGCCGAAGAACCATTCGAATGGTTCGGTCATTCTATCGGCTCATCAAATCTACAAGGCCTACCAAGCCGGGAGTCAACAGGTTCCGGTTCTGACGGGCGTTAGCCTTCAGGTTCGCCAGGGACAGTTCACGACAATCGTTGGACAAAGCGGTTCCGGGAAAAGCACTTTACTGCACCTGTTGGGCACGCTTGATCGTCCGGATAAGGGCGAAATCGTGATGAACAAACAGCGAATCGATAACCTTCCAGCTCGACAGCGAGATCGAATCAGAAATCAAGACATCGGCCTGATTTTTCAGTTTTATCATTTGTTGCCGGAACTCAATGTACTGGAAAATACGCTCGTCCCGTACATGATTCACTACGGAGTTTGGAACTATCTGTTGCAACGACGACGACTCCATGATCGAGCGAAGGAACTGCTCGAGCAAGTGGGTTTGAGCCACCGCTTGACCCATCGCCCCAACCAGTTATCCGGTGGTGAACGGCAAAGGACCGCCATCGCCCGAGCCTTGATCACTCAACCAAAACTGCTGTTGGCCGACGAACCGACCGGTAACCTCGACGCGCGTAGCGGGAACGAGGTCCTGGAACTACTGCGGCAGCTCAGCGAACATCAGGCCCTGACCGTCATCATGGTCACCCACGACGAGCGAATCGCCCAACAATCCGATCAAATTATCCGTTTGCGGGACGGGAAAGTGGTTGCCAGTACGGCCGAAGCCGCTTGAAGTTGATACAGGTTACCCAGAACACTCTAATTCCGCCCCGATTTCCTTCGCTTGATTGAATTCCTACGCTCGGTCGGTTATCCTAGGGACCGGGAACTCCCCCTGTCGCACGAACGGTGGCGGGGAACAGCCCATCGCGGCAACCTCGAATACGGTTCGGGTTGCCTTGGTCACAAAGATTCGATTTTAGGAGTGTCGGTTCATGTCGAAGAAAGTAAATCCAAACCGTCGTACCTTTATCCAAGCTTCGGCAGTTGCCGGTGCTGGTTTTTGGGCGGCCGGTGGTGTTGCGCCGAAGAAAAGTTTGGCGGCCATTGAAGAAATCGGTTTCGCTTGCGTTGGTGTCGGCGGCAAAGGCTCAAGCGACTCGGACGATGCCGGTCGTTTTGGCAAAGTCATTGGTATCTGCGATATCGACGATGAAACACTAAACAAAGCCGGAGAAAAGTTCCCAGGCGCGAAAAAGTACAACGACTATCGCAAAATGTACGAAGAGCTGGGTGCCTCGATCGATGCCGTCACGGTCAGTACTCCCGATCACACTCATGCCGTTGCTGCCGCGCAAGCGATGAAGATGGGCAAGGCTTGCTTCTGCCAAAAGCCTTTGACGCGTTCGCTATGGGAAGCCCGACAGTTGTCGGAAATCGCGAAGAAGATGAACGTCCCCACACAAATGGGCAACCAAGGCACGGCCGAATCGAACCTCCGCAAGAGCGCCGCGTTGATCGGCAAGAAAATGGTTGTCGGTACCGTGAAAGAAGTTCACGTGTGGACAAATCGTCCGGTGTGGCCACAAGCTTATGGCTTGAAGGTTGCCACCATGGCTCCGCCAGCTCACGTGAAGTGGGACTTGTGGCTTGGCCCCAACAAGAAGCATGAATACAGCCCAGAAATCCATCCGTTCAAGTGGCGCGGTTTCTGGGAATTTGGCACCGGTGCTTTGGGTGACATGGCTTGCCACACGTTGAACATGTCC
The DNA here is from genome assembly GCA_016795075.1 of Planctomycetaceae bacterium. Classification (GTDB taxonomy): domain Bacteria; phylum Planctomycetota; class Planctomycetia; order Pirellulales; family Pirellulaceae; genus M30B19. The sequence continues at coordinate 7,484 of JAEUIP010000215.1, forward strand.
TACATGGCGTTGAACCTGCGTGACCCAATCAGCGTCGAAGCCCAAGCCGATCGTCACGATGGCATCTGCTTCCCGAAATGGTCGAAGATCGTTTTCGAGTTCCCGGAACTGGACGGCCGCGCCGCGTGCAAGATGTTCTGGTACGATGGCGGTCAAGTTCCACCAGCCGAACTGATGAACGATCTGCCCAAGCAAGGTGAAGAACACTTTACCAGCGGTGCTTTGGTCATCGGTGACAAAGGCAAGTTCTATTCGCCTGGCGATTACGGCGAACACGTTCGCCAAACCGGTGTCATTGCCAATGGTGAATTCACACCGATCCGTAGCTTGGAATGCGACGATTGGGTTCGCTCCCCAGGTCACTTCAACGAATTCGCTGAAGCGATCAAGGGTGGCCCAGCAGCTATGTCGAACATCCAAACCTACTCCGGCGGTTTGACCGAAACCATCCTGCTCGGAAACTTGGCCGTTTGGTCCGGCAAGAAGGTCGAATGGGATGCCAAGAACTTGGTCTCCAAGAACGTGGAAGGTCTGGAAAAGATCATTCGTCCAGAACTGCACAACGGCTACGAGATTTAAGGCAGCTTGAGGACGAGTTGGTCAATAGCGAACCCTGTCTTGCAGGAAAGCTCGCCTAGACCGTGGACTCGTCCCGGAAAGATGAACACGATTCGGCTCGGTGATCTTTGGTCACCGAGCCGTTTTTGCATCCAAAGGATCCGCCCGAATGAATCCGTTGATTTCTAAACCGCAGCGGTTTGCATCCCGTTTTCTAGGCTTGGCACTTTTGGTAGGGATCCTGTCCCTTTATTCAACGCTCTCGCTTAGCCAGGGACAAGAAGCCCCAACTCCACCGCCCCACCCGCTGGATGATCTGACGGCAAAGTTTACTGCCGAAATGAATGCGCTGGCCGAAGAATGCACCGCGAAGGGACTTGATCAATTATCCCTGGCCACCAAAAGTTGGGTCGAACCCCGCGATCCCAGTCGCCGATATTTGTTTTTGCCACCTGTCAAATACACGGACCCCGGCGATCCCCAACGGATCGAATCACAAGTCGCAACTTGGCCGGAATGGCGGACACAAGTTCGTGAGCTGCGGCAGCGTCATGCAGCCGCCCTGTACGAATTTGCTCAAACGGCGGCGACGAACGAACAATGGAACTTGGTGGGCTCCGCATTGTGGGAGGCTTTGTGGCAAGACCCAGAACACGCGGCCCTGCGCCGAATTCTTGACTATCAAGGAATCGAAGCCGAAACCAAGCGAATTCAAGTCAAAATCGCTCGACGTCCGGATACAACCTTGGGCTGGCAAGGCGGGGCGTACCGCGAAGGCAACTCGAGTCAATTCCGATTACTGACGACCGCCGATGAAGCGACCGCTCGTGAACTCCTTCGTCAGTTCCAAATCTGGCGAACTCTTTGGCGCCAAACCTGCCTGCCCTATTGGATGAACAACGAAGGTGTCGCGGCGGCCATCAAATCGGGGCGTCCGATTCCCAGTGGTGTCGAAGCCAAACACACGGTGGTCCTATTCGCCAATCGACAAGAATTCTTGCAGGCGCTGCGCCGCGTGCCAGGCATCGAACAAAGCGTTGGATATTATGACTCGGAATCCGAACGCTGCTACTTCTACTTGGATTCCCAAGATCCCAATGTCTTGGCCACACAAAAACACGAACTGGTACATCAGCTATTTCAAGAAACCGGCAAGCGAATTCGAAAACCCGGCGAGAACTCGAATTTCTGGCTATTGGAAGCGGCTGCGATGTACTTCGAGTCCTTAACGCGGCTGCAGCCGCAACCAAGCAGCGAACCAAGCCCCGACCGCCATGAAACCGGCCAGATCGGCTTCTTCGTGGATACTCAGCACGAAATGCGCCCCCTGCCCGGCCCGCAAAACCCGTGGTGACCAGGCCGCGGCGCACCCCGGCCCGAGCAGCGCCTGCCGAACACCCGCCGCCGCC
>JAEUIP010000216.1 GCA_016795075.1 Planctomycetaceae bacterium
TCACTTTTCGCGAATCGAATGCTGTGGATATCCAATAGGGGATAACGGATTTCGGCCAAGTCCGTGGACATCGAGACCAAACCATCGGCAGCGGTCAGACTACGGACTTGCAGGACGCCATTCCCTCGTAAACGCACAACGGTCGCCGTTGGGTCATCGCCCAGCAGAGCGTTTTTGGTCGTCAGCTCGTTGATTTCTTCCCACGAGATTTCGGGTCCGTCCGTTGGCTGCACGCCCGCGGCCGAGACTCCCGTCGGCGGGATGCGGAACTTCGTGCCGTTGATTCGACTGACCTCCAACATTCCATCGGGGCTGCTGGTTTCTTGCGCCCCGCTGACGGCTGATGGTGCGAACCAAATCAGGAGTACAAAGACAGTGAAAGCCTTGACCATATTTCGCCAATTCAGCATTCGAACAAACCTTGGTCCAAATCCGTGTCAACGCAAACAACCGGACTCGTGCGTACCGGTCTGGCACGGGTCGGGCGTTCCGTAGTGCCATGTCACGCTTTGATGAGCAGCAACCACTCGCTCCGGCATACTTGCGACGGGGTGACGGAGTACGTTGTCCAAAAAGGGCGCTAACCGATTCGATCCCAGCTGTTTGGCAGAGATCTTGCGTGTCTGCGAATGGGTCAGTCCCGTTTTGGGTTAACCGCTAGTATAACCCAATCGAGGGTTGGGGTCGATCAGGCCGGATCTGTGATCGGACGATAGGAAGTTTGATTGCTTGGAGGCGTTTGTTCGGCCCATGGCGGGGGCGTCCGGCGGGGCACTCTGCAATTGACGTTACCCATCCATTGGCATACGATGGTTCAGCCTCGCTGGAGGCAAGATTTTTGACCCTCAATAGTCTCAATCGCAGTTTGTCTACGCGATTTTGCGGAGAAAGGTGAGTTACGAATGGCTCTGGAGTTCACTGACGCCAACTTCCAAACAGAAGTTCTGGATTCGCAGCAATTGGTTTTGGTTGATTTTTGGGCGACTTGGTGCGGTCCTTGCCGACAAATCGCCCCAGTGATCGACGAATTGTCCAAAGACTATGCGGGACAAGTCAAGATTGGGAAATTGGACGTGGATCACAACAAGAATTCGGCGATCAAGTACCAAGTTTCCAGCATTCCAACGATCATGCTGTTCAAAAATGGCGAAGTCGTTGACAAAGTGCTGGGCGGTCAACCCAAAGCGGTCCTGCAAGGTATGATCGATCGAAATAAGTAAGCATCGTTTCGTTGACTGGCCGCCCGACGGGTTCGGGGCGATTTCCATTTTGGCGGGAATTTCGGCGGCGGCCGCGCGAAACCAAGACCTGGACGGGTTCGGCCAGGGTTGAAAACTTGGTGTTTGATCCGGAGTCTTGTCGTTATGTCTGTTGGCGACCTATCTCGCGCCCATCATCCGCTCAGCAGATTGTTTTCGGAGATCTCGGAGGGCGCATCGCTGCGACTGACCGATGCTCAAGTCGAGCATTATCGGGAATTCGGCTATGTCAGCGGCATCCAGGTGTTCACAAATGAGCAGTGTGATGCCATTTGCGAAGAACTGGCTGAGTTAGTCAACCCGGATCACGAAGGTCGCTCGTTATGGTACGAGTACAATTCGAATGAAAGTGCCGATCCCACACATGTGCTGTTTCATGCACTGGGAGCTTGGCGACTCCGCACCGCACTGCATGATTGTTTGTTCAACCCGCGGATGTTGATTCCCGCGTCGCAGTTGTTGGAAGGGAACGTCCGGTTCTGGCACGATCAACTCTTTTGCAAACCGGCTCGGCACGGTGGCGTCGTCGCTTGGCACCAAGACTATTCTTACTGGACTCGGACGCAGCCGATGGCCCATCTGACCTGCTGGATCGGCTTGGACAAAGCCACGGCTGACAACGGTTGCCTGCAGTACATTCCGGGCAGTCATCACTGGGAATTGTTGCCGATTACTGGTTTGGCCGGGGATATGGACGCCATTCGTACAGTCTTGACCGAAGAACAGCAAGCAACGTTTGCGAAGCCGGTCGCGATTCCGTTGGAACGCGGTTATGCCTCGTTCCATCATCCATTGTTAATTCATGGTTCTTATGCGAACCACACCGACGGACCGCGGCGTGCCGTGGTAATCAATATGGTTCGCGATGGGGTGACTAGCGCCAGTCGCGAACCACTATTGGAAGGCGTCCCACCAGTCCCGCCCGGCCAACCCCTCAGCGGCCAATTCTTTCCGTTGTTGTGGGAAAACTAGTCTGATCGGACTGATCCGTCTCACCCCAACAGCGCGTCGATTACTTTGCCTTCGGAGATTTTTAGGGGGCGGCCGATGGGGGTTTCGATGACTTCTTGATAGTCGATCCCCATTTGGTGCAGGATGGTCGCGTGGATGTTTTCGACGGGTTGCGGATCCACCAATTTCGCGCGGCTGCCTTCTTTTTCGATCGGTGGTGCTGGGTCAGTTGCCCCAATGATTCGACCGCCCTGTATCCCACCGCCCGCCATCACGACACTAAATCCATGCGGCCAATGATCCCGTCCACCGGCGACGTTGAGCTTGGGTGTCCGCCCAAATTCGCCGGCAATCAAGACCATCGTTGAATCCAACAAATCGCGCGCTGCCAGATCGTCCAACAAGGCGGCCACCGCCGGATCCAAGATCGCACAATTGTTCTGTTGGAATTGATGATTGTTCGCGTGGGTGTCCCAACCCGGCAGTGCCACTTCCACACAACGTACACCCGCTTCAATCAACTGAGTGGCCGCAATACAACCACGACCAAAAGCCGTATCACCATATTGCTGTTGCCGCGACTGAGAGACTCCGGTCACGTCAAACGCCGCCAGTTGTTGGGAGGACATCATGCGAGTCGCTTGTTGGATCGTTTGTTCGGTGGCGGCCATTTGTGGGTTCACCAACCGACCACGCTGGAATTCGGGCTCGACCACTTGCGACAGCCAATTCAACCGCCGTTGGAATCGTTGGTCGTCCACCGGAGCTTGCACATCCGGCACTTTGTTGAGTGGATCAAACGTGCGGAACGCATCGTACTGCGGCCCAAGATAGCCGCCGCGACTGGAAAAACCCGTCGCCAAGATCGACACGTGCCGCGGCAAATCCAATACGTCCGCTGCGGACTCCGTGGAGTGGCAAATTACGCTCCCCAACGAAGGATGCACCAGCGTGGGTTCGGGCCGATACCCGGTCATCAAATTATGGATCGCTCGTTCGTGATCCCCCTCTTCGCTGGTCACCGACCGAATGATCGACAATTTGTCCGCGCGGTCAGCCAATTGTGGCAAGTGTTCGGAAAACATCATGTCCGCAACGTTGGTCTTGATCGCTTTGGAGCCTTCCGCACTTGCCGAGCCGGGATGCGGATCAAAGGTCTCCAATTGACTGGGGCCACCTTGCAACCAAATCACGATCAGGCTTTTGGCTGGCTGGAGCGTACGACCGATTTGCCGAGCCGCGCGACTGTCACGATGGAGATCCTCCAAGTGCACTCGGCCCAAAGTCTCAGCCAAAGGAGTCAGCCAACAAGCGCTGCCCCACGCCATCGAATGCAGCCAACTTCGGCGACTGAGATGCCCGTTCGAGTGGCAACTTGGATCGTTCGACATGATGTTCTTCCTTTATTTTCTTCGCGGAGCGAAACGCAAATTCAAACCAAAGTTTCCACAACCGCGGCTCTTCCCACGGAAGGGAGAAGGTGACCATGAAGCGTGGCGCTAGTGCTTTGTCACAGCTAAGAATGGGGGCTGGTAAAGGTGTCAGGAGTCAATTGTGCGAAGCACCCGCAGGGCCGTTCCGGCAATTGACTCCTGACACCTTTACCAGACCCACCCTAAAATTAAGTAGTGACAAAGCACTAGTGATTCCACAAGGCTTCGGATGAGTTTACCAAGACGGCCAACAAATCCTCGATCCCTGCTCGCCGATCTTCCTCGATAACGGGAGTGATGACTTCCAATTCATGGCGGGTCGGCTTGCGAGTGAGCACAATCAGGTACAACAATTCGACGATCTGATCTGGGGTCTGTCCCAAGCGTTCGATTTGCACCACCGAATTGAACGGCAAGCCACCTTCGCCCCGCAAACGCTCGGAAGCCATCGCTCCGTTGAGCAATAACAAACGTTGCGAAACGGTTTCGCCATCCTGTTCGAATTCTTGATCGCCAAGATCGCCGTAGCGAGTCATGAAATCACTTTCTTCTCCGAACCGAACCAGTTGCGTGATGATATGCGTCGAGTCATCCAAGGCGATCAAAGATGCGACTTGCGAGATCGTCCCAGCCATTTGTTCCGGCCGCAATTTTGTCGCTGGAAAACTTGCCCAGTGCTCTTCGTGGGCCGGCGTAAGTTCATGTTGGCCCCGACTGTCGCGCAAGAATGGCTGGCTGTGAACGATCACGGAAATCAAGCGGCGAATGTCGTAGCCACTGGCGATAAAATCGTCGGTCAATACTTCGAGCCCCGGCGGGAAGGGGCCATGGAGTGGGATGTTGTCGATGGGTTCGACCAACGGTCGCCCCAATAACTGGGCCCACATGCGATTCACAAACGCTCGCGCAAACGGGCGATTGTTTTGATTCGTTAACCAATCGGCGAAATGGTTCCGCAACGGGAGATCGCTAGACTGGAGTTCCGCGTCTTCCCAATTCGCCCATTCATTTCCAAACGGTACGGCGGCGGGAATGGGAGTTGGTTCTTTGTCGCCCAGCAATTCCACTTCGTAAGTGGGCGCCTCCAGTCGATCGTGCAATCCCGTTGGCGCCAAACTCAGCTGTCCAAAGAACGACGCGATGCTGTGGAAGTCCGTTTGCAATCCTTCGCGACGTTCCTCCGAGGAACCAAACTCCGTGGCGCCTGTAAAGTCATTGTGACACTGAAGACAATCGATCCGCATCCCCAAAAAGTTTCGACTCACGCGGCCAGTCACCCGAACCAAGTCCAGGCGATTGTCTTTGTCTGGATCGGCTTGCGCTGAAAAGAAGTTGACGGGCCCATGATCCGTCCACAGGCCTCGAGCGGTCAGCATTTCACGGACCACCGCATCGTAACGCCGGTTCTCAGCCAATTGTTGGGATAACCAAGCGACAAATCTCTGGCGGCGAAACACGATGAACGGTCCGTCTTCCGCTCCAATCCAACTTCTTGTCAAGCGTTCGGCGACGTAGTCGTGGGTTGGCTTGTTTTGCAACAGATGTGCCAGATACTGATCCAGTCGTTGATCCACCGGGATCTGTTCGACCCATCGGATTTGTTCAAGCGAGGGTGGCATTCCGGTCAAGGCCAGCGACAGTCGCCTCATCACCAAATAGTCGTCCGCGTCGTTGGTTGGTTCCAGCCCATGTTCTCGCCAAGCGTTCGCAAACTCGCGGTCCACCATGGCGACGGGTTCCGCCAGCGTGGAGCGTTGCACCGAGTGCAAAAGTCCGGCATCGATCCGCTGAATCGCTGTGTTGGAAATCGAAGACCGCAGCAAGTAACCAATGCCAACCAACATCACCAGGAGAAACGCGAGTTGTCGGACCCAAGGTCGTGAGTGCCAAAACGCCCAACGCCCCGACCGACCGTCATGGTTCGGCTCATTGTTTGATGGCCAACCGTTGTTGTTGGGAAGGTTGCTCATATTGTCTGCTTCGAATTTGCATCAGAGAAGTTTGGCACCCCGTCAGACCCGTGGCCTCGTCAAAACGTACCACCACCATTCCGGTGCCTGATTCAATATTCTCTGGTCTTTTGAAAATATTTCAACAATAATGGCGCTCGCCCCCGAATTTTCAGGGTATGCCCCCCGAGTTGGGCCGGCAAATTGAGTTCACGAGGTACAGCGGCATGTCGAATCGAGACGACCATCGCTTGGGCAATCAAATACCGGATGTAAATTCATTCTCCGAACTTGGACGCCAGGACCAAATCGCAACGGCGGTGCTGGTCTCACTTCCGGCATCCCCGAGTTCCATCGCAAGTGACTTCGGCGGCTCCGTCCAACCACCTCCTTTCCCCATAACCAACCATGTGGACGTGGATTCCGCCGGCGTGGTCACGGCGCTATTCGCGGAAAATCGCTTCGAGAACTTTTTGTTAAGAGTGGTTGGCGGCGTGCAAAGTGGGTTCCGCTGGGTAGGCGGAATGTTCGGTGTTGGATTTTTGCTGGCGTGGTTGGCCACCGTACCGATCGTCCAGTTTCTGACGCTGGGTTACTTCGTCGAAGTGACTCGGCGGGTGGCCAAGTCAGGACGGTTGCGAGACGGCTTGTTGGGCGCGACGGAAGGGTGGCTCGTTTGCAAGTGGATGTTCGGATTGGCCGTCACTTGGTTGCCGCTCTTGGCAGTGTCTCGGATGCGATACGACGCGTGGTTGGTTGACCCACTCTCGACGACCTACGCCAGTTGGCGTTTTTGGGAGTTTGTGGTTTTCGGATTGACGGTCGTGCATTGGATTGGCGTTGGGTTGACCGGCGGGCAACTTCGCCACTTTTTCTGGCCGCTCTTGGTTCCGTGGTACATGATGACCGGACTGGTGAAACGCGGACTCTCAATTAGTTGGGTGCAGTTGTTGGTGGAAAAAACGATCGGTAGCATTTTGCCGAAGACCGTTGCGGCGTACTATCGATCCGTACCGCTTTCGAATTGGTTCGTCCCAGCCGTGTTGTGGCGACACTTGTGGCAGGGCACCCTGTTGTCCGAATCCAGCGACCGCTTTTGGAACTGGGTCGCAAGGCTTCGACCGGGATACTATTTTTCATGGGGCTTCGGCGCGTTTGCGGGCATGTTGATGTGGTTTGTCGGTCCCACGTTGTGGCTGTTGATTGCAACTCGTGCGACAAACCCAGCGGCCGAGGGGATCTTTTTTCTCTTGGGACTCGGGCATTTATTTTTGTCCTTGCAATATTATCCGTTGGTCCATTGCCGTTATTGTGAAACGGGACGTTGGCGTAGCTATTGGCAATGGCGACAAGCGGCTTGCCGATATTGGTACAGTCCGTTGCGACTTTGTTTGGCGGCTGCGTTGGCATTGGTCCTGACGTTCCCGCTTTGGCTGACTCGGATTGCCATGATCCCGTACGAATTATGGTGGCTGTTGTCGGTCGCTTATGTCGTCTTGCTCGGGCCGGTGTGGTTGACTTGGGGTTGGGCCTGGCATCATGCTGCGAACAAACCACGGAGCACAACTTGGCTGTGGGGCTTGTCCTGGATGCCGATTTTTTGGGCCTTGATCTTCGGCCAAGTGATCATGACGGTGGTGTCCATCTATACGTCATGGCAAGGCGTGTTCAATATCTTGCTCCACCCAACGTTCAATGTCCCCAGTCCCTTTAGTCTGAACGCCTGAACCGCTTTGCCCAACGGACGTGATCTTACGCGGCTTTGGTGGTTTCGGTTTGGAATAGGTCGGTGAACGAGATGGAGTGTTGCTGCAAATCGTCCAAGGTGCCGTCTTCCACGACTCGGCCTGCGTCCATGACGACGATGCGATCTACCAGTTCTAGCGACGAGCGACGATGGCTGATGATGATCGTGGTGCGGTTCTCAAAAAATGGCTTCAAGCGTTGATGGATCAATTGTTCGTTGTAGCCATCCATTTGGCTGGTGGCTTCATCCAGGATCAAGATTTTTGGGTCCGCCAAAACGGCCCGAGCCAAGGCGACACGCTGACGTTGCCCGGCGGATAGTTCGCGGCCCATGTCGCCCACTTGCGTTTCGAGTCCCTGCGCGACGCGTGGCAAAAAATCGGTGACGCCCGCCAATTTCGCGGCTGCCTGGATTTCCAGTTCCGTAGCTCCCAGCTTGCCGTAAGCGATGTTCTCGCGAATGGTGCCTTGAAACAAACTGGCGTCTTGCGTTACCCACGCAAACTGTTGCCGCAATTGTCGAGGATCGTATTCACGGACGTCGATCCCGTCGATCAACACTTGCCCGTGATGAGGATCGTAAAATCGAGTTAGTAGATAAATCAACGTGCTTTTACCACAGCCATTTCCGCCCACAATCGCAACCGTTTGGCCAAATGGAATCTCCAGCGTCACGCCCTTGAGGACCGGCGTGTTTGCCTGATATGCAAATCGCAAATTGCGCAGACTGATGGATTGATGGTGTGGAACCACCGGACGCGGATTCGCGGGAGCAGCGATGGTCGGCGGTTGATCAAACGTCGTGCGCAGTAAACTGCAGGCTTGGCCACCGCGAACCACAACGTTGACAATCTCACTCATCTTCCGAGCTGGGTCGCTGGCGCCCGCCAAAAAGACAAAGAACAAGACCACCTGTTCCGCACTGAGTGGCTGACTGCTAATCGGAATCCATAACAAATGCGTTTCTTGGTTCAGCACCAAATAACCGCCCGCTAAGACCGCAATGGAGAAACTGGCGATGCCCGCCATCTCGGTTGCCGGTCGGATCAACGAATCGTAGAGCGAAATGCGGAGCGAAATTCGATACAACGTTTTGGAGTTTCTTTTGAAGCGAACTCGCTCGGTCTGCTCGCGATTAAAAATGCGGATCGTTTTTAATCCATTGAACGTTTCCATCAAGGTTTGGTACACGGCCGACATGCCGCCGATTTCGCGATTGACGGCGCGCTTCATTCGTTGCGACAATCCGTAGACCAACAAGCCACAAAACGGCAAGAGAATCAACGACAAAATCAACAGCGGCAGAGAAATAAAGGCCGCACCGACCAAACAGGTCAGCATCTTCATCGGTTCCCGCAACGCTCGTCCGTACAAGGCCATCAAGGCCGCGCTGACCATCTGCAAACTGTTGGACAAGTGATTCATCAGCACGCTGGTCCCCAGTTGTTCAACGCGACGCGAATCCATTTCCATCGCTCGACGGAAATAAATCCGCCGCATGTCCATGACCGTGCGATTCGCGACTTTCGCTACCAACACCACACTAATGACCAAGAACACACCCTTCAGTAAACTGGCGAACAACAACCACACGATGACCAATTGCAGCGTGCCGAATGGCGTGGTGGGGACTCGTCCGGCGACACAACCTTGCAACCATTGGTAAAAGATCATGGTCTGTTGAGCTTCGAGCCAACTTGGATCGGTATTCCACGGGTTTGTGTTGGACGAATCGTCAATCGCGGGAAACGAAGCTTCCACTTCGGCAACTCGAGCTTCCGCCGTGATGAGTTGTTGCTCGACCCATAACTCGATTGTGTTCGAGTCTTCCGTGAAGATGATTTTGACAAAGGGGAGCGTCGTCGCGATGCTGGCGCCGAACAACAGAGCGATCATCAACGAGCTAAGCGCCGCGCCGATAATGCTCCATTTGTAGCGTAGCGACAGTCGGATGGCTTCCCGGAAATCGTTCATGATGGGTCTCAGTGGACTGCCCGGCGGGGCGAATCCATGCTCGTGCGTCTCACCGTCGGTTGTCTTTCGCGCCGCAATCACTATCACCCGAA
>JAEUIP010000217.1 GCA_016795075.1 Planctomycetaceae bacterium
GGACGGCAACTTGGCAGAATTTATTCAACGACCATCGTTGGGGCATCCGGAACAAACGGACTTCGCCATCCATGATGTGATTCGACTCAATGAAATTGGGATGCCGGCAGAGAACCCTCGACAGTTTGCGGAACAATTGATCCGTCAATTTCAAATTGACTTGGTCGAAGGTGGCATCTATCGCGATGACTTTGTGTGGTGCGGTGACTTTGAAGGTGTGTTCCTGATTCCGCGAGTAGGGAGAAATTGGATGCCAGCCAATCGGCCAGCGGAGCAGAACCCGTTGAACGTGAAATTCGAAACCGCTGCCGGGACGTTTGACTATACCATCCAGATCTGAGGAGACGGTTTTCCGATCGCGGAGGTGGCCGCATTCGTTCAACCTGTCTTGCGGGGTGTTTTTAGGTGGAAGAAGAGAAGAACAGTGATACAACTAAGTCGATGGACAAGAACACTAACGTTGCTTTTGGCAGTGGGCCTGAGTGCAGTTGGTACAGCGGTGGCGCAAGTGCCAAAAGAGATTACGAACAGCATCGGCATGAAACTGGTGTTGATTCCCCAAGGGACATTCACGATGGGATCGCCGCTCGAACAACAAGGCGCAGGCATCGACGAGCTATCGCGTGAAGTCTCGATCAGCCAGGATTACTATCTGGGAGCGTTTGAGGTGACTCAAGCCCAGTATGAACAGGTGATGGGTAACAATCCAAGTGCCTTTCAGGGGGAAAAAGCGGTGCAACGAATTCCTGCTCACGAAGATCCTCAAACGGGCCGAACTGTGGAAGAAGAAAAAGTAATTGCGATCGAGACCGGCAAGTATCCCGTCGAGCGAATCTCCTGGGACGACGCCGTGGAGTTCTGCCAGCGGCTTTCGGAGTTACCCGAGGAAAAAAAGTCGGGACGCGTTTATCGCTTGCCCACGGAAGCGGAATGGGAATACGCCTGTCGGGCGGGGAGCAAGGATTCGTATTGTTTTGGAAACGATGTGGATCTGTTGACCGATTATGGATGGTACGACGGCAACAGCGGGGGACGACCACAGCCGGTGGGACTTAAGAAGCCGAACGCGTGGGGCTTGTACGACATGCATGGCAACGTTTGGGAGTGGTGTTCGGATTGGCTAGGTGAGTACCCGCAAGGTGCAGCCACGGATCCTCGGGGCCCCCAAGAGGGCTCGAACCGCGTGTACCGTGGCGGCAGTTATCGTGGCTGGGCCGAAAATTGCCGCGCAGCGAATCGCAGCGCGAACGACCCGGCCAATCGCAATAGTAGTTCCGGCTTCCGAGTGGCCCTTCGTCCCGCCGGAATTTCGCCGTCGGCGCAACCAGGAATCAGCCAGTGAGTGAAACCCGCGGTGCTGGCTGAGCAACGTTCTGTCGGGCAGTCCGGTGGATCCCGCGTTGCGCTTTGGCGGCACGCCCTGGGAAAAGTTTTCAAGCGCCGGAGGTTGGAGGACTGGTCGCAAAGTCGTAAACGCGATCTCCTGTTCGCGCCGGTGGCTCGACTCGCTTGGCGGAAGAACACGTTGCCTTTAACGCAGCTTCGTGGCTTCCCAGAGGATCAAGCCGGCTTCGTTGGTAAAGTGGATGCGAAACGTGGTGCCATCGGCTAGCGCCACGTTTTCCGAGTCGGGCACCCAAACACCGTAGGTCCAAGGTTTTGAGCTCAGTTGCCGACCAAGGTCACTCGCGTAACGTTTGTGCGTGGCTAAAAGACGAAATTCACGGTCCGCTTGTTGCAACAGTCGACGGAAAATCCGCAGTTGTTGGCGACCGGTTCGCAGTGCCGCCGCATGTTTCGGCTTCACTTCCCAGATTTGGTGGAGGTCCACATCTGCCAGATCCGGACGTCGGCTGACCCCGGGGAGGGACGGTTCCAGCCACCAGCGTCCCTCTTTAGCCGTTTGCAAGAGAAGTTGGATGGTGGCGTAGTAGGGATCTAGTCCGGGTCGAAAATGGTTTCCGGTTTTGACCACCCCGGAACGACTCGCTGTCGCCGGTCGGAAATCGCCACGTTCCCGTCGACCCAGATGAATTTTTTGTCCCCGCAAAACAAGGTGTTGGTCAATGATCAACACATGATTGTTTCGCCGTCGATACTGACGATCGACGCAGTCATGCGCCAAGTGTCCCAACTTTTGAGCCAGCTGCTGATCCATCATGAACTCTCCAACAATCTATTCCGGCAAGGACGTGCGCGCTACGCGTTGCCGGGCGACGCGGAATTACAAACTTCGCGCGACCATGCGGCCAACTAAAAACGGAGCAATTTTGTGTTAGGCGAATACTGCGAAGACTATCAAGCCGATGGCTGCCAACACCGCAACCACGTGCAGCCCGTTGGTGATTCGGGCCGAACGTTTCTGGACCTCGCCAAGTTCGCAGGCGGCCCAAAAACGGCGAGACTGCGGAACCGCGAATCGTCGCACCTGGTTCTTGCCAACCGTCACCCACGAGATGTCGCAGATTTTGCCCAGCCACGACTGATGAACATGGAGCAAGTCCGCTGTCGTCGAGACGCTTTGGCCGAACGCATTGCGCAAGGTCACTTGAGTTGGTGTAAAGACGGCCCAGCGATCTTTACCCCATTGGGCTCGTGCGACCACATAACACAGCCATCCGACAGCGGAGACCAACGTGCTGCAACCTAGAAAGATCGTAGCTTCGGCTGCGGAGCCGGTCACCGCGACGAACCACGCCACCGCGACCAACAGTGGCCACAGAGTTCCCAACCCATACAACGATTCCGAAACAAGTTGCATCCCCGTCGTCGCTTCGGATTCGGACTCGTGCTTTGGCTCACCGAGCATCTGTTCGATGTCCGGGAGTCGATCCGAACGTAGGTCGTTGACTTCAGGGGCCTCTTCCAGCGATCGGCTTGTTTCCAACAATGTCTCGGCCCCCGTCGTGTCGATGTCGTGCCGGTATTGCGGAGCGGAGGTGGCCCCGGGCGGAATCGGTTTCAGTTCCACATCTAGATTTCCGGTGAACAGAACGTTGTGAGCCGTTCGATTCGCGTGACCGAGTAGCCAGCACGCAACTTCGTCGAATCGCTCTTGGTGCATCCAGACCGCATGGAGGTCTTTGGCAAGGTCGCGGTGCGTCATCACGATTCGCGGGTCCGCCAAGTTTTGCAGGACTTCGCGCAGAGGCTGCAAGTCCTGGCGTTCTTCTCGTGCCACGTCCTGGGCCACGGCGTCGATGATTTCCAAGTAGGTCGAACCGACCGCGTCCGTCAAGCTCTTGCCTTTCAAGCGGAACCGGTATCCTCCGCGTGTGCGCGCTCGATCCACGGTAGCGCCGATCAGTCGTTCATCGGCCAACATTTCGGCGAGGCCATCGGTCGTCAGGTCATCGATTCGACATGGGTTTCCGGAACAGGCACAATCAAAGGCCGCACGCAAGACATCGCGTAGGTCCGCCTTGTCGCCGCACGCACGGGGCATGTCGGCCAACAAGTCCAGCAAGGCATCACGGCAGATTCCGGCGTGCGCTCGGATCGGTTGAATCACGGGGAAGAAAATCCGCTGGGGCTGTTCGCGGTAGAGCCGTGCGGTCGATTGACTATCGAGTGATCGTGGATCGTGCGCGTAGGCGACTGCAAGGGTCTTCTCACTGCCGTTGAAAAAACTCACGCATTCGATCGGACGCGAGTTGCTCTTGTCCTGCTCCTGTTCAGGCCCAACCGTATTCGGTGTGGGTAATGGAGCACCGTGTCGGACGCGACGTTGAAACTGATCCAAGGCCCACTTTGAAGTGCGAGTGAAACGCGACGTTGGTCGTCCATGGATCGCACAACCCAGCGCGTCGAGCAAGGTCGTTTTTCCGCTGCGTTTGGGACCGCGGAACTCCAGCAGCCGATCATACAGCCCGGCAATTTCAATCAGCGTTTGATCAAGGGGAGGCTGCGACAATAGGTTGTTCATCATTGGACCTTTCGAAAGGGAAAACATTAACGGTGGGATTCCATGCCCGCTCCCATCTCTAATGCGCGGATGATGCTGCGGTTAATCGTGCGGACGACCAGAAGTTGGATTTTTCGAAAATTCTTCGATCATTTCGATTCGGGATCGCAAACTCGCCCGTTTTAGAGCCAGCTCCAGTTCCACGGCAATTTGCAACGCTTGAGTGATGGCCGGATCATGCTGAAAGCTGATCGAGAATTGCTGCAGCTCCACAATGCTCCACTTGCCCTGATGCAACAGACGGATTGCAATGGTCCAGTCGATGGACATAACGCGGTGCCGTATTCTTGAGCCATCGGAAACTATGTGGACCGAGCCTTGGATTGGTTCGTGCTTTCAACTTTCCAGCGTCCTGTTTTCATTAGCAGAGGATCTGGCACGGGCGGGCTCGCTGCCTTCAGGGACGGGATACACTGGACCGAGAACTCTCCGGTCGTTGCAGCCACGGCAAGTTTCTTGCCACCGATGGCGCTCTTTTCACTCAACGTTGCGGATGTCACCGTAACTTTTGCCATCGTGATCGCGCCAGGAACATCACTAAACCCTGTGGCCGTGTAAGCCTGGCCGATCAATTGCGCGAAAAGAGATTCGATGTCGCTGGCCAACGCCAACGGCTTGCCCGCCACACGAAACTTGTGGTCGGCAACGGAAAGCTTGCCGCGGCCGTCCCATCCCGACCACTTCCACGGGCCAACGGGTTCGAAGACGATTACAGCACCGTCGGAAAGATAGTCACTCATGATTGTTTTCCAGCGTTAAGCGCTTCTCCCCAAAGAGATCTGATCCTTGGGAGTTGTCATCCGATTGGTCGTGTTTTCACGGCGTCTCCGATGAGGGTCAGCCCGATTGGGCAACGCGGTGAAACATTGTTGAATGCGTGTGCTCAGCATTGGCGTTGGCCTTTCAAGCCATTTTTGAATGAGAGACCATTCGAACCGTTGGCTCGCACACACCGGCCAGGGTTGTTTCGTCCCATTCTGGCCGGTTTTGGTCAGAAAGAATGTTTCACAGCGTTGCCTTTTGGGGATAGGCGCAAAGTTCGATACGAAGCCATTGCCCGGGAGGATCGAGGCGCAGATTTACCGCGCGTTCCAACCATTGGACATAGATGGCCAGATCGGTCGCCTCGACGCCCGGACGCAGCGCGAGTTGAATCGTGTGTGTTAACGTGGCGGCGTTGGGGCTCATCCCATCCGGTCGACCATAAGAAGGGATGGCCCTCACTTGCGATTGAATGCCGAGTCCAAACGGTCGTGGCGATCCTGGGTCGGTCAAAAGCCAACGCCGCAGTCCCGCTGGCATATAAAACCAAACCAGTTTGGCAATTCGTTCGGGTGGCGTGCCCAAGGGGTCTCGCACGAACTGCCGCGGCATGGCAGACAGGATCTCACGGACTTCGCGATCGGGGAGACCGTCCTCCTCTGGGAAGATGCACGACTTGACCAAGTACTTCGGCGTTCGACCTTCCAACAGACGCGTTCGACCGGGTTGCACGTGAAAGTCCGTCCAGTCCACGCTTCGCAACCACGCCAGTCGCAGATGACGCGAGGCCACTTGCTCCGTGGGAAACGAGATCGTCCAGTCTTGACCCAATTGTGGCGGCGAAACTTTGACGGACCAGGCTGGGTCCATGCCGGCCGGAAGGAAGCGTGAATCAACAAACTCATGACCCGTTTGCACGTCCGTACATTGCAGAATGATGGGGTTGGGACCTGCGAGTGTCGGCAAGTCTCGGCGCGCGGTTTCCGGTTCGATACGCTCCATCAGCCGATTCCACATCAGCAGATGATTTAGCAGTAGCTTGCCGTTCAAGGCAGCGGCAATCTCTGCCGCATGATCAGCGCCAACTTTCACTTCAATCCGCAAGCCGGAGTCGTTGCGGTTCGCGATGGTTTCCGCAAACGGCAGGCGCAAGAATCGTTGCATAAACGGATGCACGACTTGTGGACAGATATTTGCTGCGGTACCCCACGCCAGACTCGGTTCCCAGCAAGGGCCCGTGCCCATTCGGGGGTAACTTTCGTCGCCATGACGCGGGAAGGCAATTCGATCGGGCCACACTCCGGCCGCTAGAAGTGAAAACGCTTCCAAGGCTTTGCGCCCTCCATATCCATCCGCGTCGCAGTAGATGGATAACTCACTCAGTGGACTGATCGGGATCGCATCCGTTGGATCGAGCTCGATTTCGAGCACGACGCTATCCTGGCATGATGACAATTTGAGGCAAGGGTCATTCGTCGGCACGGGACAAAACCGTCGCGCGACCGGACTGAGGAGGATGCCGGTGTGCTCATCGCGCACGGGCTCGGTGAGCCAGTTCGTGAATGGTGCATCGCGGTCGAGCATTTGGGCAACCAAGAACCGAAGTCCTCCTTCACCGAAAAACGCATGTTGTGTCAATTCCAATAGTCCAATTCGCTGGGCGCGACGGCTTAACGATTTTGTTTGCTGTTGTTTGTGCCGAATCGCTTTCATGAAGATGACCGCTTTCTTGATGTTATGGAGGAATCCCCAGACGGATTGGCTCTCAACTAAGTGACGTCCAATTGACCATCGACGACGGTATTGCCCTTGATCGAGGCCTGGCCATGGACGTCAAACGTTTGCGTTTGCCAAACGACTCTGCCGTCGGCGTCCATCGTCAAGCTACAGTGGTTGCCGATCTTGAATTCGATTGACGCAGGTTTGCCGTCGGCGGCATCGCGGACCCACATTCCCACGCCATCGGGAGTGGAGAACAGGATTCGCTCTTGTTTGGGTTGCGCGAGGGCCGGTGTTTGGTTTCGATAGCAGGAGGTTAGGACAAGAGGCGGCTCGCAACCGTTGGGATCCACGGTCGCCAGTACCCAATCACCCTCGCGCGGGAGATCTAACGACCCGTGGGGCTTGTTGCCGTGGTGACCAGCCACGGGACGAGCAACGGGGCACCACAATCCATCCCAAGATTCGGGTGCTCCATGGCGATTGTGGCAGGCGAACGCCACTTTGACTCTTCCGAGCCGCCGCGGGTCGACCACATGGGCAACGCGACCGACCAAGAGGACGACGGGGCCGAGCGCGCATGGTTCTGCGGAAACGGGAGGAGCCTCCACAGGCCCGCACTCGATGAAGTTGGTCAGTTGACCAGCCCAAGCAGGAGCATGTGGATCAAACGACAGCGTCCGTCGGTGTACGAGCCACTGTTCCGGCGCGCCGTCTACGTCGGTTTTTAGACGCACCGCATCGCCCGCGGTGATATCAGCCAGCGAAGGAGCGAGCGTCGCGGACCAGCGCACTTTCTTGCTGTTTTCGACCAACTGCCAGCGCCGAGCGCGCTGCGCGTCGGAAATTTCCATTCCCCACGCCGCAGGATAGATTTGATGACCAAGGTCACGGGCCGAACCGGCCGTTGCTCCTTGCGCTGGAGCTTCGTCGCGGTCGGGATTGAAGGACAAGACCGTGGCGGTTTCTAGGGTCCGGACGAATGACAACCGCTCGCTGCCCGGCAAGATCTCGTTGGATTGGATTACCTTGTCGGTGGGGTTTGCTTTGTTGGCGAAGGTTATCGGCCCGACACCGTTGGACACGATGTACGCACCTGCTAGTTCCGCGAGGTGCAACAAGGCGCGGTAGTCGGTCGCCGCAAATTGATAAAAACAAGAGACGCGCTGCGACAGAAGCGGCGTGCCTTCAACTTGCTTGAGCAAAGGCTCTATGCCCGGCAAACGCCGCAACGCCGTCGGTGTTGGACCGCCGAGCATTCGCGTGCAAATGGCGCGGTCGCGTTCACCGCTTTCGCCCAAAGCCATAAAGCTCACTTCGTTCCCGAATCCTTCGACCGAGTGCAGGCGGCCGCGAAAAACGACTCCGCTTCGTTGCAAACCGTGCAACGATGACAGCGTGCAGCAAACTTCGGTGCCCACCAGTTCGCCCAGTCGGCGGCGCGCTCCCTGCACCACCAGACGACCGGATAGAACCGCATGTTGGTTGAGTCCTTCCTGGAGTTGCAACATCAGCGGAGTCGGATCCGCCACACCTTTGATAGACAGTTTCATCACGATTTTCCGGGAGCCACGGACTATTCCAAGTTGAACGACACCGCACTATTGTCGGAGAGGTTGGTGATGGCGCCGGCTGTGGCGACTAGGTCCAGCGACTCCACAAAGTCAGCGCCTTGCAAACCATCGCTGCCGGTGCCTTCCCATACGAGTGTCCACATCGTGGGCTGAACCCGTTTGAGCTGCACCTGTTGCAGGGGGACTTTCTTTCGCCCCACCTGTTTGCGCGTGGTGATCTCCAACTTGGCGTGTTGGTCGATGGCGTAGGCCAATACATTGGCTTCCAAACCGGCCACGGCGATCTCAAACAGATGGAAGTCACCATGGGTTCGCCGTACTTTGCGGGATAGGTGCGCGCCATAGCGACGTGGTCGCGAACGAAACACGCCACGATCATCGATATGGGATTCCATGCCATGATGGACCATTACTTTCTCGGCAGCCTGATCGCCGCCGCTCACTTGAGTGCCGCCACTGGTGAATTGAAACTTGTGCATTGCGAATGTCCTTTCAAAAAAGTTGTGGGATTAAAGCTTCGAAATCTCGCTCGAACGGGGTCTGATCTTTGGGAGGGTGAGGTCCACGTTGTTGCGGTTTCATCGACTGGCTAAAGAAGGGCCGACTCCTTTGATGCTCGACTTTTAATCTGACTCGTCTTCGTCATTGAAGCCGGGAACGACCACGGGTGCGGCCGGCAGAGACGCGCCGTCGATCGCGTTGAAGAGCGAGAATCGATTCGCGCGAAACGTCACGGACTGCGTTTGGTCCTCGCCGATAAACTCCGTTTGATGCCCATGGATGTAGGCGTCGCGGCAAACGATTTTGCCAATCAGACTCATCTGTCCGGCCCGTACGTCGTCGATCATCATCACGTCCATTGGAAAAACGTTCCGTTCGCCACGACTGCCGGTTCCCGAGTGGTACTTCAGCGCGAGCGAGTCGGCGCTTGTCCCTTGGCTGGCGTCGCGGGTCACAGATATCTCCAAGGCGGTCGTCACGGTTCCCGCCAATCCCGGGACCAGCACCAAACGTGCGTGAAGATGTTGGATGCGGTCCAGCACCTCCCCGCCACCCGAGTTGATCTTGCCGTTGTTCACGGAGCCATTGTTCGAATTTAGAATCACCGCCACACTCATTGTTCGTTCCTTTCAGTTTGTCGTTGAACAAGTCAGGGCTCAAAAGTGAGCACCGCTTGAACGTTCCGATACGTGGTCAGGTCTCCAAAGGGCCAGGGCTTTGTCATTACTTAATTTTGGGGTGGGTCTGGTAAAGGTGTCAGGAGTCAATTGCCGGAACGGCCCTG
>JAEUIP010000218.1 GCA_016795075.1 Planctomycetaceae bacterium
GTCAGATTCGGCGCAAAGCAGCATAACTTCGACCAAGGATTTCCTTTGCCTCCTCAGTTTTCCGTAGCGCATCTTTCGACATTTCCACATGGTGGGGCCGGAATGGCCGCCTGCAGTCTGCATCGCGGCTTGTTGGCAGAAGGCGTCTCCAGCCACTTCTACTATCGCGAAAATCAATCGACGAATCCGTTGGACGAGACATTCTCGTCCATCGACAAGTTATTCAATCCCAGCCGTCCGTCGACGCTATTTCGTTCTTCTTCGCTGGGACGACGCATGGAGCAAAAGCATCAATCCAAACGCTTGCAGCGACTTGGGCGACACTATCAAACTCACTTGCTGGGCAATACCCGCCAAACTGAAGTTTTTTCACAAGCGGAAATGCATGACGAAACTTGGCTTGATTCTTCGCGCTTTCCACATCAGATCTTGAACCTCCACTGGACGGCGTTTGCCTTTGATTATCCGTCGTTCTTTGCATCGCTGCCGAAAAACTTGCCGATCGTGTGGACGTTGCACGACCAAAATCCTTATACGGGTGGTTGCCATTTCGTTTCGGGGTGTGACCGATTCCAACTGGGCTGTGGGATATGCCCCCAAGTCCTAAACTCGGATCCTTCCGACGTCAGCCGTCATTCTTTCATGGTCAAACGGGCGGCATTGGCCTCGCGACGATTGCATGTGGTTGCCCCCTGTCGATGGATGTTGGAAGAAGCCCAAAAGTCACCGATTTTTTCGCGCGCCGTCGCTTTTCACCATATTCCCTACGGTTTGGATGTGGCACCACTTGGCCAAACGGAACCACCCGGCTCCCTGCTGGGCTCGCGGTTATTGCCCACGATTCTGTTTGGGGCCGAAGATTTGAAGAACGCGCGGAAAGGCGTGAAATACGCGATTGAAGCGATCAATGAATTGGCGAAGATGGCGAAACACTCGCCGCAGAGCTTGGGCAAAAACGAAATTTCGGGCAGTATCGATTCGTTGGGAGATTACTCCAAGCGTCTGCAATTGTGGACGTTCGGCAAGCAACTCTCGTCTGAACTTTTAGCCATGATCGACCCAGCCGTCGTGGTGAAACAATGGGGCTACATTTCGGATCGCAACGTTCAAGGCCAGCTCTATCGAGCCGCCGATGTGTTCTGGTTGCCATCCCTGGAAGACAACCAACCACAAACGGCGTTGGAAGCCATGGCCTGCGGGACTGCTGTCGTTGGGTTTTCCGTGGGCGGCGTACCGGAAATCGTTCGACATGATCAAACCGGCTTGGTGGTTCCCGCCAAAGATGCCCCGGCCATGGCCTTGGCGACTTACGAACTCCTGCGAGATCGGAAACGCTTGGCCCGTTTGTCGGCCGCCGGCAAACAAATGGTCCGTCAAGAGTTTTCGCTACAACGACAAGCCAGATCCTACACCGAACTCTACGAGAAGATTCTTGCCAATCGCTGGCGGTTGTTTCAACCTCGCACGACCCACTGGAACAAACCCGTGTGCCAAGTTTCGACAACTTGAAAAAACACGTGGTACGGACCGTTGCTCCATCGTTCGATGTTGTCGGTGGACATGCTTATGGCACAATAAAAAACGCCAGCGAGGACTATTGGCCCAAGCTGGCGTTTTTAATCAAGGTCGAGTTCGAGTGTCCAATCGATGGGCGACTACAGGCTCAGCTTGATCGTTTCGATCATGTCCATGAACCGTTTCTCGTGTTCGTCGATTGTCTCTTTGGGGCCGTACATTTTGAAGTAATAGTTGCCAACCACTTTCGTCTCAACGATGGCACCCAACATGCGGTAGCCTTTGCGTTGTACGGCATTCCCCGCAAATGGACCCGCTGAATCCGCATAAGTTCCTTGGATATCGAGGATCTGGACCTTCATGCCATTGATTTTCTTCTCTTCTTGTTTCGTATGTTCTTCTGTATCCGAAGCGTCTTCCTGCGAGAACTGGCCGATCCAACGCTCGACATTCGCTTCCACCGATCCCCCCGACGCCATAATGGTTAGTCGCGCTGGATCGACGTTCTCCTTCGAGCACTTCGGTGCAAATTCCGCTTCGACGATGTTGAACTTGGGCTGCTTCTTTTCCCAAGACTTCGGAGCTTGGAAATCCAACCTTCCTTCGGCCAAAACAACTTCAATGGTCTCTTCTTTCGGAGCTTCGGCTTTTTCGTCCTGCGGTTTTTCCGTCTCTTGCTTTTCCTGGACCAGGACGACGGGTGACGCGCAAACGCCGCCCGTCAACGTTGCCAAACTTACACAAATCACGATCCCCAATGCCATTCGACGCATGGTTTCTCCTCAAGCATTTGCAAAAAATCCCCCAAACAAACCTCTCGCTTGGCGGGAATTAACCACTTTATTGTAGCCCGGAAAGCCCGAGATGTCTTGCGGGCTGGTCCGCTACCTCAGGCACAATACCGCTTCTGCACAGAATTTCTTCGAGCGGGTTCGCAAAAATCGCTCGTTTTTGACGAGACAGGACAGACACTCGCCTTGCGCGAGTCGCTTCGTCTCGGTCCATCAGTCCTCTTGCAGGTACTGGCGGTGAACACGGCGCCGACGTTGCCGGCGCGGCGAATCCGACCCTTCCGTGACTTCCGCCGGCAGATAACCACCTAGTAGTCCAAAGAATAAGAGCAACAGCAACGCGCCGGTCGTCCCAACCACCATCCCCTGCGGACTCAGTGGTCGAATGTTTTCCCCGGGATTGAAGTATTGAAGGAGGCCGCAACCCAACAACGTCCCGGCAATCGCAATGACCACCGTTGAAACCGATCCGCCCGTTTGCCGATGACCAAGAAATCCGGAAACGATCAACCCAACGAGGCACCCCATGCCGATCCAACTCAACAGGTAGTCCAAGCCCGATAACAATTGCCCAAGATCAATTTCCGTTTGACCCAACATTGTTCCCATCCCAGTCAAAGAAGTCCCCTTGAGCATTGGCCAATGCCACGAAAG
This sequence comes from Planctomycetaceae bacterium, assembly GCA_016795075.1. Classification (GTDB taxonomy): domain Bacteria; phylum Planctomycetota; class Planctomycetia; order Pirellulales; family Pirellulaceae; genus M30B19. The sequence goes on from JAEUIP010000218.1 coordinate 2,961, forward strand.
CGTGGCCCCGTTCCGCACGCAAAGAATATCAAATCTGGGAGGCCTGGCCAACCTGGAGGGAATGGGTGGTGCTAGCTTGCTGGATTGTCAGCCAACATCTTGAGGAATCCCGCTTCGTCCAAAACCGGCACGCCAAGCTCGCCAGCTTTGTCCAATTTGCTGCCGGCACTCTCACCTGCCACAACGTAACTGGTTTTCTTGCTCACACTCGAGCTGACTTTTCCGCCATGTTGCTTGATCATTTCATGAATGTCGTCTCGCCCGAGGTTGGGCAGTGTCCCAGTGACCACAAAGGTCAAGCCATTCAGACGCTCCGATCCGCCGCCTGACTCGCTCTGCGGCTGAGTGAGGTCGAGCCCCAACCCTGCTAACTCCTCGACGACTTGGCGACCGTACTCGCTTTGAAAAAACGCATAGACACTATCGGCAATCACGGTTCCGACATCGTCCAGGGTCCCCAGTTGCTCGCGCGTGGCCAATCGCAAGGCATCCATGGAGCGAAATTTCTTAGCCAAGACTTCCGAGACGGTCGTTCCCACATGCCGAATCGACAAAGCGCACAACAATCGCGACAAGCCCCGGCCACGGCTGGCGTCGATGGCCGCCAACAATTTTTCACATGACCGTTGTCCCATGCGCGGGAGCGACATCAATTTTTCTTCGTCCAATCGATACAAATCTGCGTAGCCACGAACCAAGCCAACGTCGACCAATTGATCGACCAATTTCTCGCCGAGTCCTTCAATGTCCATGGCACCCCGCGATGCGAAAAACCGCAAACGCTCCTTGATCTGAGCGGGGCACGCGTTGTTTACGCAGCGAATATAGACTCCGCCGGGCTCTTGAACCAACGCCGATTGGCAAGCCGGACAATGAGTTGGAAACTTGAATGGGCCGACATCTGCGGCTCGCTGCGCCAACTCGACGCGCACGATGTGGGGGATGATCTTGCCCGCCTTTTCGACAATGACCCAGTCGCCAACGCGGATATCTTTTCGTTGGATTTCGTCTGCGTTATGCAGGCTGGCACGACTGACGGTCGTCCCAGCCAATTCGACCGGTTGCAATTCCGCCACTGGCGTTATCGCACCCGTCTTTCCAACTTGGACCGTAATGTCATTGACTCGAGTCAGAGCTTCGTATTTTTCCCACTTGTACGCCGTGACCCAGCGAGGACTCTTGCTCCGAAGCCCCAAGCTCTCGCGGTGGTTGAAGCGATTGACTTTGATCACGATCCCGTCGACTTCGAAATCCAGTTCGCTCAAGTGTTCGATCATGAATTGGCAATGCTTCAGGACTTCATCGAAATTGGCGAACACTTGAACCATCGGAGTCGGCACGAGTCCATACGAGGCGATCTTCTGCAAGAATTCTTGATGCGAGGTGGCGTCCAAGCCTTCGCAATAGCCGGTTCCATGGCAAAAGACTCTCAAATGGCGCTCCGCGCAAAGTTGAGGATCCAGTAAGCGGATCGTACCGGCGGCCACGTTGCGCGTATTCTTGTACAAAGGCAGACCTGAATTGGCCTGCTGTTGATTCAGCCGAGTCAGCTCTTGGTTGGTCATGTAGACCTCGCCCCGCACTTCCAACACCGCGGGTGGCTCGGCCGTTGTTAGCCGCAGTGGGACATCGACAATGGTTCGAATGTTGTGAGTGACATCGTCGCCAACCTGACCGTCACCTCGAGTCACCGCGCGAACCAATTCCCCTTGAACATAGACCAAAGCAATCGCGACCCCGTCAATTTTTAGCTCAACCGCCCATTCCGGTTCGACCCCGTCCAAGCCTTCCAGTACCCGACGCCGAAACTCCAGTAGTTCCGCCTCCGAATAGGTGTTCTCGATCGACAACATCGGCACACGATGGGCGACTTGAACCAAATGACTGACCGGACGTTCGGAAACTCGCTGGGTCGGACTATCCGACGTGACGAGTGCTGGATACTGCTGTTCCAAATCGATCAAGCGTTGCATCAATCGATCGTACTCGTGGTCCGCAATTTCCGGTGCCAAATCGACGTAATACTTCCGATCGTGAACCCGGATCTGTTGACGCAGTTCCGCCATCTCTGCTGCAGCTGCTTGCTGGTCCATCCACTGTTTCCTTACCAAGACATCGGTCGCTATCCGCGACAATCTTATTCCTCAACGACATGATCACGATTTGTCATTCGACCAATGCCGCTCGTGCTTTGCCATCGTTTTGTCTGGGGTCGGTCTGATCAAGGCGGCAGGAGTCAAGTGCCGAAACGGCCTGCGAGTGCTTTGCATGGACTCCGCGCACTTTTCACCAGATCTTGCTATTTGGTTGTGACAAAACACTAGTCGAACTTCAATCGCAGTTGTGGATCGGATTCTTGCGGTGCTGAAAACTCTTTGAACAAGAGACTGGGTTGGATGTCTCGATTGTTCTGATACTTGTCACTTTGATATTCTTCGTAAGCACCTTTGATTTCGTGATAGAAAATTTGACAGATTGCCACGCCCGCATAGATTCGTACGGGTTGGACCGCAAACATCTCCAAAGTCCAAAACCCTTTGAAGCCCACGTCACCAAACCCAGCTGTCACGTGAACGAACAATCCCAAACGCCCAACGCTGGAGCGACCTTCAATCATCGGAACCAAATTGTGTGTTTCGGTTCGTTCGATCGTACGCCCCAAATACAAGCGACGCGGCTCCAGAACCAAGCCACCCTCGGGAATCTCAATCCGTTGGACGCGATTGACTTTCTTCATGTCCAACACCACTTCCTCATACACCATCAGTTCATGATGGAGAGTGAGGTTGTAGCTATTGGGATTCACGTGAGCGGGGTTGTAGGGATCGATGCCAATATCGCCACCCAATCGTCTCGCAATTTCCTCACCAGACAGAATCATGACCGTTCCTTCGAAATCGAACCGTCCCCATTATCAAGACCGCGAATTTCACCGCTTTCGGCGGCGATTCTTCGGGTCGTCATTTTCATCTTCTTCGTCGGCGTACTCAATCCCATCAGCCAACCGATCTCGCAAAGAAGTGGACGATTCGGTCTCGGCGTCGTCAACATGGGCATCATCGGCATCTTCGTACAGTTGGTCGTCGTCACCGTCATCGCCGTCGTCTGCGTCATCGACTTCGTCGTCCTCCGGCTTTTTAGCGACCGAGGGACCACGACCAGGGGTGGCGACCGGTTTATTGTACTGCTCGCGCCAATTGATTTGTCGCTGCCGTTCGCGTTCGACATCTGCGTCACTTCGGTTGCAGGGCAACGTTTGATCGGCAATCGCCGTTTCTCCGCTCAAAAATCGGCCCAAGCGGTCCATGCCTTCCTCGAACGAGACAATCGACCGCATGCCAAAATCTCGACGAGCCTTGGAAACATCGTAATAATGGTGGTGAGCCAATTGACAGGCCAAAAATCGAGTCATGATCGGTTCGTGGTCCAGCCAACGGAACCACTCGTAAATGGTCTCCAAAAAACGCCCGCCATTGTAGGCCGTCGTGAAGGAAACCGAACGCCGGACTCGTGGGAGACCCGCTAACATCAGGATCTCATTGATCCACATCCATAAATTGACGGGTTGGCCTTCGCTAACAAAATACGCTTGCCCACCAACCGGTGAATCCGGTGTCAGAGCATCCGCTGCTTGTAAATGAGCTGCCGCTGCGTTGTCGACGTAGATCATGTCCACTTTGTTGTCGCCATTGCCCACTCGTTTGAGTTTTTCCAAACGAGCCCGCTCCAACATCCGCGGAATCAGATGCTGGTCGCCCGGTCCCCAAATCAAATGGGGACGCAAAGCGCAAGTCAACAGTCGCGTTCGATCGTTACTGTCCAATACTTCTTGTTCCGCCAACGCTTTGGTATGGGGATAGTGGCACAAGTATCGACGAGGATACGGTTCGGTTTCACTGACATTTTCTTGGTCCGAGCCGTTGAAGACCACACTTGGAGAACTCGTATAAATGAGCTTGCGCACGCCCTGACCCAAACATCCGTCAATCACATTCCGAGTCCCCACGGTGTTGATCGAATGATATCGGTCCCACGGTCCCCAAATCCCGGCAACAGCCGCTGTATGGAACACGGTTTCGACGTCCCGACACGCATTCGCGACCGCCACCGGATCGCGGACGTCACCTTGGACGACCTCGACTCCTAGTTTGTCCAGAAACGGATAGGGACTGCGACCCAAGACGCGGACTCGCTCTCCGCGGTAAACCAACTGCCGAACAATTGCTCGGCCCAAGAAGCCACCGCCACCTGTTACCAAGACCGGCATGCGTCCTCCACAATCGCTGGCGAGCGACTTACGATTGACGATTCCCCGCCGGCATCCCATCCAGTTGTTTCTTGGCCCATTCAGCTAACTTCTCGCGAAAAATTTTGGCATTGTGCCGAATATCGACCGGCAACTTCTGCATCACAAAAAAGTGTTCGACCTGGCGCGACCGAGGATCCTGCTCGGCAATTTGCCGAACTTCGTCGATCAACTTTTCCTGCTCCCTTCGTTCCGCCGACCAATATTCTGGCCACGGTTCCAAGACCACAACCGGCGTCTGACCTCCGAGCGGTCCAACGCCGACCAACGCCGACCGATAAATCGATCGATGCGAGTTGACGATGGCCTCGACCGGTTCCGTATACAACGTCCCATGGGCCGTCACAACTCGCTGCCCCTTCCGTCCACAAAACCAAAACCGGTCCTGACCGTCCAAGTATCCCACATCTCCCATTCGATGCCAGACGGTGTTCGTGGCCGAATCCATTACCTTATGGACCGCGTTCGCATCGAGTCGCGTGACGTACCGTGGGCTTACCACCGAACCATGGACCATCAACTCGCCAATTTCCCCGGGTGAGACTTCTTGAACATCGGCGAGATTCTCGATGGGTTCGTCGCTGATCCGGATGACTTTCCACTGCACTCCGGGAAAACGTGGTCCCACACATGTGCCCTTGCCTTGCGCCGACAAAACAGCTGTTTCGCCCAGGATCACCGTGGCCGAATTCGAGGCAATCGGCAGAGCCTCGGTTGCACCATACGGTGTAAATATTTCGCCGCCCGGCCTCATCATTTTCTGCAAACGACGCAGCACATGCGGCGGAACCGGTGCACCGGCAGAAAATACGCGGCGCAAGGTTGGCAATTGCACCCCATGCTTCTCGCAATACACACTGACCGTGTTCCACAAGGCGGGTGAGCCGAAACTTTGATTGGCTTTCCACAAGTTCACCGCGTCGATGATGTCCTGTGGAAGGACGTCCGCCGGTCGGGTTGGGTCCATTCGCGGAATAACGGTAGTGACCCCCATTCCAATATTGAATAGAGCAAACAATGGAAACCCAGACAAATCCACGCCGCCCGGTTGGATCTGATAAAAATCGCGAATCTGAGTCGCTTGTCGAATGAACATCTCGTGCGAGTAATAGACGCCCTTTGGTGGTCCTGTGCTACCCGTCGTGAAGATAATCGCCGCTTGCTCGTCGGCACTCGTCCGATTGACATCTTTCTGGGACGCTCGGCCTTTTTCTAACAACTGAGCATACGTCCACCCACCCCAGCCCCAACGTCGTCCGACCGTCACGTTATGTACCGCCGACCTAAACTTGTGCCGAAACACGAGTCGCATGACATGCGCCAACGGGATCGCAACAAAACCTTGCGGTTGGCACTCTTGCAAACACTGCACCATGTTGCTGCGCCCCATTCCCGGGTCGATCAAGATCTGTACCATACCCGCGCGCATCAACCCAAACACCAATGCAATGAATTCGATGCCCGGTCGGACCATCAACGCCAACCGAGTCCCGGGTGGAACGCCCATCTCCAACAGCCCGCGGGCAATCTCGGTTGCCAATCCATCCAGTTCGCGATACGTGATGACCCGCCACCCCGTTGGCAATTTCCGGCCACTTGAGTCGGTTGCGGCGCCACGTTCCTGATGCCGTCCAGCACGACCACGACTCGCTACCGCCACGGCAGCATGTTCCGGCACTTGCATGGCCGCATGGGCCAATAGTTGCGAGACATTGTGCAACCCGGCGGCATCAAGTGCTTTGAAGTCATGAAAATCCGTCAACTCGAGTCCCTTCGATAAATGGTAACCGTTTTCCGGCGCTGCCGCTAAAACCAAGTTTTCAATTCTATTCCTAATCCGACAAATTGGAACTCGTTCGTGGCTCTTCGCACCAAGCCCTCGACTCGGAGAATCACACAACATGCTTGGTCACACAACATGCCTAGTCACACGACATGCCGGGTCACACGACATGCCGGGTCACACAAGATTCCAAGTT
>JAEUIP010000219.1 GCA_016795075.1 Planctomycetaceae bacterium
TTGCCGCCCAGATACTCCGGTCCAATAGACTCGTATCTAGAGAAATTTGTCCGGAAGTCTAGGTCGACATTGAAATTCTCGCCCAAAAATCGAGCGAAAAACCGTTCGTCGCCAATCCCGAACAATCGCTACAAACGGCACCAGCCACCGCGCCTTCCGCTCCAAGCCCCATCATATTCGGACCAAGCCGATTGGCCAGCTCAATGGGCATTCGGCAGCCCTTTTTTACCGATAATTAACGTGTCGTCCCATTTCGGCCAACACGCCAAACAGCTGTTTAACTCCCATTGCCGGCGAAATCCTCGAAAGCGTTACATGAACTTGGTCGTCTTTGAAGATTCGCTAGCAGACCAACTGCACCCGGCCAATACGGGTCGGCCCACTTACGCGGTCACGATTGGCAGCTTCCGCTTGATCGACTGGCTGCGACAGCTAGAGCAACGCTTGGTTGGCTGGGTTCGACCCTATCTGTTCGAGATACAAGCGGCCGATTACCCAGATGTCGACAACCAACTGGACGCTCGTCAAGATTGGTCGCTGTTGGTCAATGCTCGGATTGTCCCTAGTCCTTCGGCGTACCACATTCTGAAGCTCTTGGCCAAGCGACAAGCCCCTTGCGTCATGCAAAGCGAGTCGGAAACGTTGCTGGCCCTTCTACCGACGTCGTACTTACGCTCGATGGCGACGAACCAAAAAAACGAAACCTTAGCCAGTAGTGTATTTTCCGAACCTGTGCTCAAACGAATTCTGGCGTCCGTCGATCCGCCACCCCAACCTTTGCCCGTTCAACTCGAAACGGTTCAACATCCCCACCAACTCGTCCAATATCAGCTAAAAATCATCGGCGAATGCCTGCAACATCGCTTGGAAACCGGGCGTTTCCAACAACTGCAAGAAGGCTTGTTCGTAGGGCAGGGCGTGCAATTGCCACGCGACTTTGTGGTCAATTCGAAATCGGGCCCGGTTTTGATCGACGACGGCGCCTCGTTGGGGCCCTACACCTATTTGGCAGGCCCAGTCTACATCGGCCCAAAATCGAAAGTTATCGAACATGCCTCCATCAAAGACGCCGTCTGTTTGGGACACACGACAAAAGTTGGTGGCGAAGTCGAAGCCTCCATTGTCGAACCCTATACCAACAAACAACATCATGGCTTCTTGGGCCATAGCTACGTCGGCAGTTGGGTCAATTTGGGGGCTGGGACCTGCAACAGCGATCTCAAGAACACCTACGGCGAAGTAAAAATGGAATACGCCTACGGCAAAGTCAACACCGGCAGCCAATTTGTCGGCTGCTTGGTCGGCGACTACTCGAAGAGTGCGATCAACACCAGCATCTTTACCGGTAAATTAATCGGCGTGTGCAGCATGGTCTACGGTTTCGTCACGACCAACGTACCAAGTTTCGTCAACTATGCACGGCACTTCGGCCAAGTCACGGAAATGGGCCCCAATGTGATGGTCGCCACTCAAGCCCGCATGTTCGCGCGTCGGCAAGTCACGCAGCGTGAATGCGACATCCAACTCATACATGATATGCACGAACGCACGCGACGCGAACGACTGCTCTCCGAAGAACCACTCAGCCTCTAACCGCGCACAAGTCCGAACAAAGGGGACGCCACCAAATCCGCCGAAGTCGGTCTGGTAGCGCCGCGCGCCAGCGCTTGGTTAGAAACGGCATCGGCCAGAGCGTCGAAGAGTTAGCAATCGCCACGATTACTGGCGCAGGAATGCTCCCCACCCTCGTGCGATGCGTCCCCACCTTCGTGTCGACGCCCGAAACACCGGCGCCAACTCGTCCGCGCTTCACCGACCAAATCAATGCATTTCGCCGGGGACCGTCACGTGTTCGTCCACCAAACGTGCCAACCGGATCGCCTCCAAGGCCGCGCGCTTCAAGGTGCCGTCCGGGTCTGCTTTCGCTTCACCCGACATCACGTAGGCCGCGTAAATATTGCTCGCGGCAATCGTCATTGCCTGTTCATCAGGTTGCAACTGAACATACGGTCGGTCCATAAAAATCATCCTTTCAAAATATCTGTGTAAAACCGAAAATCGGGCACCCGGATTTACAAAAGGCCCACCGACCAATGACCATCCCGGAATCGAGCGTCAACGGTTGAGCGGTGCTTTTCGCTGTGCAAATGCCGTCACCCCTTCAATTGCTTCGAATGTCGTTCGTGACGCCGCGGTGTTGGCAGCCCCAACCGCTAACTGAGAAAACAACTCTTCATCAATGGTCTCACATATCAAGCGTTTGGTCAACGCAATGGCATGCGGGGCCAAGCCGGCCAACTCCTGAGCTTTATGCTGGGCCATCGCCCACAAGAGATCGTTGGCCACGATTTCATCAATCAATCCCAAGCGGAACCCGTTGTCCGCGTTGACGGACTTGCCAAAGCACAGCAACGATGTGGCCTGTGCCAAGTGCAGTCGACGGCGGATCAGTGGAGCACTCAAACCGGGAGCAAGCCCCCATTTTGTCTCCGGCCAACCCAATGCGGCCGAAGGCCCCGCCAGGACATAATCGCAAGCCAAAACGACGGCCGCGCCAAAACCTAACGCCGGTCCATTGACGGCGGCGATGATCGGCTTCGGCAACCGCAACAACAATTCCAGCAACTGCTGCATCGCTTTCACTTCTTCGTGAAAGCCGTGCATCACCGACATTTCCAAGAGGCCATGTTGGTCACGGCGTTCCATCGCCTTGGCCATTTCCTTCATGTCCGTCCCAGCGGAAAAAAAACTGCCCGCGCCCGTGATCGTGATGGCTCGCACCCGCTTTTCTTGCTGCAAGTCGTCCAATACGGTCTCGAGTTCCGCAACCATCCCAGGCGTCAGTGCGTTCAATCGCTCCGGACGGTCCAAAATGACGGTCGCACCCGGAGCGTCGACGCGAACTCGAATTCCGGCTTCACTCATGGGGACTCTAATCTTCAAAAGCCGCGTCAAAGGCCCGGTCGCTCGGTGAGAAATCCAATCGCCGCGTGAACTCGCACGCTTCCTTCGCGCCGAATTCTCGCTTCATTCCGGAATCTTCCCATTCGATCGACAGTGGACCATCGTAACCGATATCATTCAGGGCTCGAATGATTTCCTCAAAGTTGACGCCACCACGACCCGGCGAGCGAAAATCCCAACCTCGACGAGGATCGCCGAAATTCAAGTGACTGGACAAGATCCCCGTCCGGCCGTTCAATTTTGTGATCGCATCTTTGACATGCACGTGATAGATTCGATCGGGAAATTCGCGGATAAACTCGACCGGGTCAATCCCTTGCCAAATCAAATGGCTAGGGTCAAAGTTGAACCCAAATTCCGGGCGATGATCCAACGCTTCCAAGGCTCGATGAGCAGTGTAGATATCGAAGGCGATCTCGGTCGGATGAACCTCCAAGGCAAAGCGAACGCCGCATTCAGCAAAGACATCGAGAATTGGATTCCAACGATCGGCCAACAATTGGAAGCCAGCATCGATCATTGGCGGAGTAACCGGTGGGAACGAATACAACAAGTGCCAAATGCTCGACCCCGTAAATCCATTGACGACGCCAACTCCCATTCGCTGAGCCGCCCGAGCCGTATTCTTCATTTCTTCAATGGCTCGTTGATTGACGCCGGCCGGATTGCCGTCCCCCCACACATAAGCCGGCAATATCATCTTGTGCCGCGCATCGATATTGTCCAAAACTGCTTGCCCGACCAAGTGATTACTGATCGCATGACATTCCAGCCCATGTTTGTTTAGCACATCATGTTTGGCCTGGCAGTAACCTTCACTGGCCAACGCTTTGTCAACCTCAAAATGGTCGCCCCAACAAGCCAATTCCATTCCATCGTAGCCGAATTCCTTCGACAAACGAGCCATCTCGGCAAACGGGAGGTCGGCCCATTGGCCAGTAAACAAAGTAATCGGACGAGGCATCGATTTTTCCTTCCACTACCTATTTGACGTGTATGATTTCCGCAACCAACTGGATCGTCTGGTCGAGGCTGCCTACCACCCTCGGAATTGGGCCATTGTCGCCCCCGATTCCGGTGCTGACAACTAGGCTCTGTCCCAAAACGAGCCAACTCCGATCCGGCCATGTCTTTTTGTCCGAAGTTATTACCCTCTTTCTCCAAAGGGCCGGACCTCTTTGGGGACAGAGCCTAGGTAAGTCCAGGTTGCCCTTTCTCATCCTACCGCGGGAAGTTATCCTGGAGTCGGCCGTCCCTCCGAAGTGGTAAACTCGTCATGCTCGATCCCGAACGCTCCGAATCTAATTCACCGCCGGATTCTCCGTCGCGACTCGGGTTACCGACAGAATCGTTCGCAGAAACAAGTGGCGACCCGCCGCTGAGTCCGCAGCCGTGGGTCATGGTCCAATTCTCGCCCGAAGGCGACGGCATAGCGTCACCGCCCGCCGCGACGTTCGATCGGGTGGTGGACATGGATGACGAGGTTGAGCCCTACGATGTAGAGCCGACTCGCAATCGATGGCGTTGGCCGGTCATTTTGTTCTTCCTAACGGTGGCCTCCACGATTTGGGTCGGCATTTGTGGTTGGTCGCCATTGAGTGTGATCGAACTTTGCCTCGCAAATATGTCGTTCATGCCGCTTCGACAGGCGATTTTGGCGAATTGGTTTTCAGGCCTGTTGTACTCGTTTTTTCTGTTGGCAATCTTGATGGCTCACGAGTTGGGACATTACTTTGTGGCTCGCTGGTACCGAGTGCCCGCTACGCCACCAATTTTCCTCCCCTTTCCGATCAATTCCATCGGGACCATGGGCGCCGTCATCGCCATGCGCGGCCATGAAGCAAATCGGAAGCAGATCTTCGACATCGGGATCGCCGGTCCACTGGCGGGACTGGTCCTGGCATTTCCCGTCGCCATTATGGGCGCATGGCAGTTGGACCTCAGTCTCCCCAAAGGCGGTGGACTTGGCTTCGAAATCCCCTTGGCCATGCGGTGGATGATCACACTCATGCATCCGGATTACTCCGGGCAAGTCATTTGGTTAAGCCAATTGAACCCAGCGTTCACGGCGGCCTGGGTCGCGTTGTTGGTCACCGGATTGAACATGATGCCCGTCAGCCAATTGGATGGCGGACACGTGACCTACGGACTCTTCGTTCGGCATGCCCATTGGATCAGCTACACGCTGTTGATCTTTGCCATTGCCTATATGGTCTACCAACAAGTCCTGATCATGATATTGATGGTGGTGCTATTGCTATTGATGGGACCGACACACCCTCCGACCAGCGACGACACGGTCAAATTAGGCTGGCCGCGCACCGCACTTGGTCTCGCCAGTCTCCTGATCCCCGTTCTGTGTTTCCCGCCCAACGTCTTCAAGTTCAATTTTTAACTCGATTTCCCACGGCGAGAACAGGCGCGAATGGGCCGAAACAACGCTAGCCGGTGTGCAGCATTGCCCCAGCGTTACGCCGTAAAAAATTTCCCACCGCGAGAACAGGCCCGAATGGGCCGAAACAACCCTAGCCGGTGGGCGCGAGCCACCGGTCAGCGTCATCTCTCGCCCGAGAAAAGGCCTGAAAGGCCGACACAATATCCTTGGACTGACATGCAAAAATCCTTCCAAGCACCGACCCCAACGTAACTCGCGGGCTGTTTATTTAGCGGGCCGCCCCCAACGTGGCTCGTCCCGTTGGTGCGAAAGTTTGGCAGCTAGAACGACACCCCGCAGATTCGAAGCGGTCGAGGGCCAGACTTGTTTAGCAAGCAAGTCCCACCGAGACCGCAACGGTTCACGCCCGCAAGTCCGTACGCTCGGCATCCAACAACCAAACACAACGAAGCACCGCCCCCAACGTGGCTCGTCCCGTTGGTGCGAAAGTTTGGCAGCTAGAACGACACCCCGCAGATTCGAAGCGGTCGAGGGCCAGACTTGTTTAGCAAGCAAGTCCCGCCGAGACCGCAACGGTTCACGCCCGCAAGCTCGGACACTTTGTACCCTCGGCATTCCCCTCGACGATCGTCAGCCTGTTTCGCCACGTATCAATGATCGATCGTTATGGCTTCGTCGATCGGGTGCGACTGGCAGGCGAGAATATAGCCCTGGGCTTGTTCGGACATGGTGATGGCATCGCGACTCGCCATTCGCACACGGCCGCTGGAGCACTTGACTTTACACTGGCCGCATATTCCTGAGCGACATTCAAACGGCAAGGAAACGCCCACTTGCTCCGCTGCCTCCAATATCGTTTGCGTCGAGTCGATTTCGGCCGTCTGTCCTGACTTCGAGAACGCAACCGTTGCGACTCGCCCGTCGACCAACTCTTGGTCGCCGCCCGAGGCGATCAAACTCTCGCCGCGCATGACTTTCGGCGACACAAACTCTTCCGTGGAAACGTTTTCCGCGGGAATTCCGAGCGAAGCCAACAGATTGCGAACCGCTTGCATCATCGAATCGGGCCCGCACAAGAATATTGGCAAGTTGGCCAGATCCGGAACGAAGGCACGGAGCCCTTCTGCTTCAACATAACCCGTCTTTTCGATCCAACGCTCGGTCGGAGCTACTCGGCGTATCGACGGCATTCGTTGGCTGTAATACGTCAGGACTCGCAGGTTATCAAAACGACTCACCAAATGATTCAGCTCGTTCGCGTAAATCACATCGTCCTCGGATCGGACGGCGTTGATAAAATAGATCGTTCCATGCCAAGCTTGATCCGTCAACGCACGAAGAATCGACATCAGGGGCGTGATCCCAACACCGCCCGAGATCAAGACAACCCCGTCGGAGGTCGAATCATCGAAGTAGAATTTTCCGGCCGGTGCCCCAACGCGAATCCGATCTCCCGGCTTGACGACATCATGCATGTATTGGGATGCCGTACCGGTGGGATGGCGTTTGATCGTCAGTTCAACATGGCCACGCTGCGTTGGTGCGGAGGCAAGCGTGTAGGAACGTTTGATGGCTTGCCCGTTGATGTGGAGCGTCACGTTCATGTACTGACCAGGAAAGTGAACAAAGGGAATTTCTCCACCGCCGGGGGTTACAAAACGAAATGTCTTTACATCGTGTGTTTCTTGGCGAATATTAGCCACCATTAAATCACCACTCCAAAACTTGCGTGCTCTCGCCGGATCGACGGTTCTGACATTCGTTTTGGAGGCAGCGATCCGTAAATCGATATAGTGCTTGACGCTGCGAAAGCCCAAAATCAGAGTCAAGACCGCGGCAAATGCCAATGGTTCGCGAACGTCGCTCTTGACGAGCATGTAGAAGTGAACCACTCCAAGTAGCGTCGCGACGTACGCCAAACGATGCAATAATTTCCAACGACCGGGCCCCAACTTGCGGATCATGGCATTGGTGCTCGTCACAGCCAACGGCAGCATCAGCGCGAGGGCGATGAAACCAACGGTCAGAAATCGTCGAGCCAGTATCTCGTCAACGGTGCTCCGGATACTGCCCATCCGATCGAAAACGACATAGATTCCAAAATGCAATAAGGCATAGACGAATCCATACACGCCCAAGGCACGCCGGTACGCGACTAAACCGTTCCAGCCAGTCAACACGCGCAATGGTGTGATGCTCAACGAGAAGAACAAGAATACCAGGGACAAGATTCCTGTGATGTGCAAGGCATTGTTCGCAGCATTCGCGCCAAGTTGCCCATGCCACGCATCCCAAGCCAGCATCAAGAGCGGACCAGCACCTGCCAAAATAACGAGATTGCGATAATAAGCAAGGTTCATAAAGCAAAATCAATTCTAGAAGTTGACGGACAAGTCGATGCCATCGTAGAGAGACGCGACTTGCGCCTCATAGCCATTGAACATCAAGGTCGGCCGCCGGCCTGACTCGCCAATCCTCTGCTCCGTCGCCTGACTCCAGCGCGGATGTGGCACGTTCGGATTGACATTCGCTAAGAAGCCGTATTCAGTTGGTGCATATCGCTTCCAACTACACGGCGGCTCACTCGCGAGAAGCGAAATCTTGACAATGGACTTGATTCCCTTGAAACCATACTTCCACGGAATGACCAATCTAACCGGCGCACCATCCTGAGCCGGGAGTTCCTTCCCATACAAGCCCAGGGCTAACAAAGTTAGTGGATGCATGGCTTCATCCAACCGAAGTCCTTCCACGTAAGGCCATTCCAACACGTCCGTCCGTTGCCCCGGCATTCGTTCAGGATCGTAGAGCGTCTCAAAGGCAACGTACTTTGCTCCATTCATCGGCTGGACGGCGTCGAGCAAGTGCGACAATTGCAGACCCGCCCATGGAATCACCATGGACCACGCCTCGACACATCGCATCCGATAAATTCGTTCCTCGATCGGGCCCAGCGATTTCAAGTCGGAAATGGTAAAGGTCGTCGGCTTGTGAACCAGGCCTTCGACGCGTATTTGCCAACCCTCGGTCTTGAAGTTTCGGGACGCTTCGGCAACCGCGTTCTTGTCGGTTGTGAATTCGTAGAAGTTGTTGTAGGAGATTATGTCCGATTCACTCGTGCGAGGCTCATCGACCAAATACCCCAGCGATCGACGTTGATCCTCGCTTAGTTCGGTTGACACCAGTCCTTCAATGGCGACCGTGTCGAGCTCCATCTTGCGAACCGGGTTAAACCAACGATAAACCCCGCCGGATGCCGCCAGCACCCCGGCAGCGCCAACGGCCTTCATGAACCATCGTCGGTTAGCGTACATCGAATAGGGCGTCACTTCTCCGCGAAGCTCGTTCCCTGACATGGTGTCACTCAAGTGCGTACTCCCTCAGAACAGTGTCTTCAAAATGGCGGAATGGGAAGCTGGTGAGAAGAAATGTCAAAAACCGGAGGAACTTCACCGAATCGTGCGGCAAACCCCCTCCGATCGCAAACCGTAAACGCTCCGGCGTGTCACGTCCCCGTGAGCTCGCCTCGTTACATCATTTTTTCGCCGTCCGTCATTTTCCCATCCTTCATCATGCCCTCTTCTTTCATCATGCCCTCACCCTTCATCGTTCCTTCATTCTTCATCATGCCCTCGTCCTTCATCATGCCCTCACCTTTCATCATGCCTTTGTCCTTCATCGTGGCAGCATTTTGACCGCAGCCGCTCACCAGGATGGCGCCAACGCAAACCGACATCGCAAGTACGCTAGAAATGGTCGTCTTCGTGATCATCTTCGTTCTCTCTTGGTAAAAGCGCTCGACTCAAATGCTTTGTCAAATCCAAGACTTAGGGTCTGGTAAAGGTGTCAGGAGTCAATTGTGCGAAGCACACGATGGGCCGTAC
>JAEUIP010000021.1:0-3299 GCA_016795075.1 Planctomycetaceae bacterium
GCCAGTACCCAGCAGCCCTAAACATCGGTGTGCCCTTAACATTCCAAAACCCACAAAGCCGGATAGAAGCCCACATCCTGGGCTTGTCAGCCAACCTGTACGGGCAGACACTAAGCTTCGATTTGTGCGAGCGACTCCGCGACATCAAGCGATTTGCTTCGATCGACGAATTAAGACAACAGATCGAAATCGACGTCGCAACGGTTCGAACTTGGGCGGCATCAACTCCGCGAGTGGCGTAGAAGACAACGGTGAACTTGGCAGTTTGATAGAAGAGATTTCCTCGATGAGTATTGATTGGCATCGGTTCCAGCAGATCGTAGCACAAGCCCGCAATATTGTCCTCACAAGTCATATTCGTCCGGACTGTGACGCTTTGGGCAGCGAGCTTGGGATGGCGGGTCTGCTCCAACAATTGGGAAAGACCGTTCGCATCGTCAACGGGCAAACCACGCCCCCCAACTTGCAATTTCTGGACCCCGAAAAGAAGCTTCTCGCCATTGATGTCGACATCACTCGCGCGGAACTGGCCGATTGCGATCTCGTAATTATTTTGGACACCAGCGCGTGGATTCAATTGGGCGCGGTTGGGGATTGGATCAAAGAAAGCGGCGTCAAGCGCATCGTCGTCGATCATCATCAGGGTGAAGATGATTTAAACGCCGAGTTATTCAAAGATCGAAACGCCGAAGCCACGGGTGCCATCCTGACGCGAGCGGCAGCGTCACTTGGTTGCGAACTGACCCCCCAAATGGTCAATCCATTGTATGCGGCGATTGCGACGGACACCGGTTGGTTTCGCTTCCCCTCGGCCAAAGCCGAATGTTACCGAACGGCGGCGATGCTCATTGATGCGGGAGCGGATCCAAGTTGGGTGTACTCCCAGATTCACGAGCAAGAAACCGTTGGCCGAGTTCGTCTACGGGGAGTGGTATTGGCTCGAGTACAAACGGAACTGGGCGGTCGATTGGTTCACACCTGGATCAAGTACGAAGATTTCTCCAACACGGGTGCATTGCCGTCCGACACGGAAGACCTTATCAACCTTGCCCTCTCGATTCGCGGCACGGAGTTTGCCGTGATTTTCGTCGAACAGAAAAGCGGCGGTGTCAAAGTCAGCTTCCGCAGCCGCTGCTCCCTAAACTGCAATGAAATTGCGGGAAATTTTGGTGGCGGTGGGCATAAAGCAGCTGCGGGAGCGTTCCAGGAGAAGTCATTGTCGGAAGTTCAACCCGTGGTGCTCGAATACGTCCGGGCAAAAGTCAATGGACTGGGTTGATTGAATCGGCTTGGGTTCGCTCGACACGGAACTTGCGATTTGCCCGGGGAGGAATCCCGCTTCATGTTTATTTGAGGTTTTGTCTTTCAGAGGGCCTGATCCTTTGGAGAGCACGTCAACCCTCAGGACGAAACATGGAACATCGCGTGGCCGCTGTAGCGAAACTTACCAAAGCGTGGTTGATCTTTAGGGCGATTCAAGGAGGCGCAGCAACCCGAACATCACACCGTGACGAAGCGCCCGTTACTTTTCCAGGTCGGCTTGATCGGTTCGGGCAAGCCATTCGGCCAATTGATCCGTTTCAATGGCGTGGTCCAACTGTGATTTCTCGGGGCAACGATGGAGCTTCCACCATTGGGCCGCATGATGCCAAGTCCAATCGGCCGCGCACTTGCATTCGAGCAATGCTTGACGCAGGCAATCCACATCCGGGTACCGATCCTCCGGTGATTTGCTCAAACACTTGAAGATGACATCTGCCAAATCGCGAGGAACGGGAACGTCCAAAGATTCGAATGATGGTGGGACTTGTTTGGCATGAGCCCGCAGGACCTTGAGCGGTTCCGAGTGTCGAAATGGTGGGCGTCCGGTCAAGAGAAAATACGCGGTTACTCCCAAGCTATACAAGTCGCTGCGATGGTCCATGGGCCGACCCATGGCTTGTTCGGGCGACATGTACAACGGTGAGCCCACGGCAGCACTTGGACCATCCGCCTGAGCATCCCGCCGAACCATCCGCCGCACGAGTCCAAAATCCAACAATTTCGCAACGTCGTACTTGCTGCCGCGCTTGGAGGCAAAAATATTCGCGGGTTTCAAGTCTCGGTGCACCATCCCATGATGATGGGCTTCCGCCAACGCATCACAAATCTGAACCAACAAATGCACCACGCGACCAGGCGGCAAAGGTCCAAACATTTTCACGATTTGCGACAGATTGAGACCTGGCAAATACTCCATCACGTAGAAGAAAGTCCCATCTTCCGCGCGCCCATAATCGTAGATGGCGACCGTGTTCCAATGGGTCAACTTCGCAGTCGAACGAACTTCACGCTCAAATCGCTCCAGCATTTTCGGATCGCTAGCCTGCTGCGGTTTGATAACCTTTATCGCGCATGGACGCTTGAGAAGCAAATGCTCTCCGACGTAGACTTGCCCCATCCCTCCACTCCCCAACTCCCGACTCAAGCGATATTGACCAAATTGTTTGGCAGAGAACGCTTCGCTGCGCAGCGAGCCGATCGAATAAACTCCCCAGGTCGCGGCGATGGTGGAGAATGCGCTCATCAGTGCCAAACTCACCAAACCGTGGGTAAAGTCAAGCGACTCGCCGGCTAGGCTGGAAACTTGTGGCGAAATGAAACTCGCGACCAACGTGAGCATGACTGGGGAAAACGACATGGTCGCGATTCCACTGAGTGCCCGCCGCCAATGGTTGGGGATAAACAGCGCGTAAGTAAACACCAATGCTTGCCACGGTCCAGACAACGTCACGGCATATTTGGCTGCCGCTCCTTGCTCTAGCACGACCCATGAGTTCAGTGCCAGAATCCAACTTGCCGACGCAAACACCGTGAACTCAACAAACCGGAGATTGCGAAACATATGCGGGCATTTGGCAATCAATCGCCAACTGATCAAGCCCATGATGGTTGTCAGCACAAACTCCGACCAGAATCGCATATACTCGGCAGAGCTGTGTAGTCCGCTGAAAAAAAATGATTCTGCAACCAACGAAACCGCAAACCCGAAAAAGAGCAGCAAAGTGGCAATCTGCAATCGATGATGAAGTAGTTTCTGCGTTTCCAACGTGAGGTTGGTTTGTAAGCCGATGGCCAAACCGACGGCACGGTCGACCATTTTCCCGCCCGCTTCTGCTGACGAAATCACGGAACCCAAGAACCGTCGCAAACGGGGAAACTTCCACCAATTCGTTGATGCAGGCGTCGTAGCCCGTAAAAGATCGGAAGCCTCTGCCGGAGATTGAACGTCAGCCAAAACAAATTGATCCGTGTCGTCC
>JAEUIP010000021.1:3309-8009 GCA_016795075.1 Planctomycetaceae bacterium
GACAAATCAAGATCATCAATTTGTGAACCACGTTCGGCAATTCCCGCCCAACGAGTAGAACCATCCGGAACGGTTGCACTTCGTTCAATTCGAATTGCTCGTCCTGAGCCCAAATGCAACTTGGTTTGCTCCTCGTCGAGCGTCGCGACTCCGTCGCTTTCCGAGGTGCCAGGAAGTTCATTTTCCGCGGAACTGATTAAATTGGTGCCTTCTCTAAAGCCCAATTCGATTGTGGCACTTAACTCTAGGGCAGACGGAATAGCCGAGGCACCTTCATCCGATTCCGAAGTCAACGGCCAACTCAGACTGCCCGAAGACAATCCAACACCGCCTGCCTTCTCGGGATGCTTTTCGTCAGAATCAGTCCGCCAAGTCATTCGTGTTTCGAAACCGCAAGAAAAGTCGCATCCCAACCAACAGCAACCCCAAATCCGTGTCTCGCTTGCCTCCGTTCGAATATCACCTAATCCAAGGCTTGGCAAGCATGCGGACGCTCAACCATACCTTATCCGAGCCTGGCTCCGACACAAAATTACCGGGAACTTCCCACATTTTTTTGGCCCCTGGAGAACACCGTTTAATCCGCACTTCTGGCGCTTGCTTCACATTCAACACAAACGGTCTCGCATTTCAGCACTAAGGTCGCCGAGTCCGCCATTAACAGCGATGCATTGGCCGTTTACGAAAACCGCAGCGTTTGACGCCAGGAACCCAACCGTCGCCGCCACATCATGCGTTGAACCCCAACGACGCAACAACGATTGCTGGGCGACCAAACCGCTCCAGACAGGATCGGCTTCCTCCCCCCACTGTGTGCGAATCCAACCGGGAGCCACGCAATTGAATCGCACCGAGGGCGCATAGGACTTGGCCAGCGACGAGGTCATGGCCATGATCGCCCCTTTCGTACATCCGAACATTTGGCCACTTGGACCGGGCAGACCGGTTTGTGCTTGATCCCAACCCATGTTGATGACACTGCGAGTCCCAAAATTCGCCTCCGCCAAGTTGGTCTTCATTCGTTCGGCCACCAATCGGGAGATCAACAGAGTCGCCCGCACGTCCACGCGCCACAAGTAGTCCAATTTCTCCGTAAACGACCAAGTGCGTCGTTCGTTGGTCAACACGTCACCGCCCGCATTGTTGACCCAACAATCGACGGAACCACGCCAGGCAAAAGCCTGTTGGACAAACGATTCAAAATCGTCCGAATCTTGCGAGTAATCGTAGACGATCGCATGCGAATCAACGCCAAAACTGCGAACTATGGCTACGGATTCTTCAGCCCTTTTAATATTCCTCCCCGCGTGTACAAGGATGTCAAAGCCTTGTTGGGCAAGTTGAACCGCGATGGCGCGACCAATACCGGAGGAACTACCAGTGACGACCGCAACAGGCCGAGCTCCAATAGGCGGTTGATGCGTTTCCCCAACTTCAACACTCATTGCTGACTCACGGGCATTGGCGGACTAGCGTCCGCGAGTTCCGTTGGACTATCGGGGTTATTGTTTTTCTGCGATTCGATTTCGCTTGCAGCCGGAACACCAGCTTTGTCGAGCGCCGCCTGGACGCTTTCGATCGAGATGGTTGTCCCGTCCAGTACAATTGGGTCAAACGGTCGATCTTTGGAGAAAATCGCGTAAACCGGGATGGCGGTCCCTCCCGTCAGTTGCTTTACCATGGCAACCATGTCCGGTGGAAACAGAGTCATGTCGGCAATCACCGTGGTCACATGCTCGCTTGAGAGTCGTTTCTCTACATCGGCATTGTGCAATACGACGCGTTCGAGCGCTTTACAATTCATACACCATTCCGCCGTGAAGTCGATCAGAACCGTTTCCGGTTTATCTCCGTGCAAGCGTTCCTGTAAATCAGCCAATGAGAACGGCTTCCAGTCGATCTTTTCGTGATCCGTTTCTTCTTTCGGTTGCTCCCGACGATGCTGTATCTGACGATCAACAAAGGTATTCAATCGATACTCCTGAGAATCGTACAGATTCCAAGAATTCGACAAGGTTGAATTCCAATCGAACGCCAAGACCTTTTCTCCCAGCCACTGGCTGCTTTCAGGAGTAATTCGCCAACCAAAAATAAAATGACTACTCCCAAACACCGTCAGCAGAGCGACGGCCCATGTCGTGAACCACGTGGTGGTCGTTGATAGAAAGCTCAGTCGGCCAACAAGCCAGCAACCAAACCAAATCACCATCAAGAAACAAACCGTGGGGAACAAGTAGGTGAATTCGATGTACGACAGAAAAAACGCCACCGTACCCAGCAAGACAAAGCCCATCAACTGTTTGAACGTCAGCATCCAAGGCCCTGGCTTGGGCAAGAACGAAATGATGGGTGGATACAAAGCAACGGCCAGATAAGGCAAACCCATCCCCAAGCCCAAGCACGTGAAGACCAGAAACACGTAGGCCGCTTCTTTATCCGCGCACCAAGCTAACGCCGTCGCCAGCCCCGGACCGCTGCATGGCGTCGCCAAAATTGTCGTGACCCCACCCTTGAAGAACGTGCCCAACAGTCCTTCCTTTTGTTCCAATTTGGCCGAATGTTGCCCCACCGCACTAGGCAGGACAATTTCCCATACTTCCAAGTAACTCAAGGCCATGGCAAAGATCACACCTGAGAACACAATCGTGAACAAAGTGCTACTAAACTGACTGCCCCAACCTGCAATTTGTTGAAAGGCAATCAACGCCGCAAGAACCCAAAACACGGCCATCATACCCAATACATACACGCCATTAAACTTCAAGGCTTGCATGCGACTTTCACCTGCTTGTTCAACCAGTGACAGGATCTTCAAGCCAATCACCGGCAACACGCACGGCATAAAATTCAAAATGAACCCACCCAATAACGATACCAAGATGACCATTGGAACGGACAAGGTCCGCGCGTCGAACTTGACATCGGGTTGCAGCTTTGAAATATCCAAGATCGGTCTGCCGGCTTCAACTCGATTGTTTGTAGGGGAACCGGTTTCAGCGACCGTCGGAATTGGCGGAGTACCTTCGGCCGAACCCACAATCCCGATCGAAGTCAACAATTTGCTGGCCGCAGAAGCATCCGTCAGCAAGGTTTGGGCCATTGGCCCGACGACCTTGAGAACGGCGGGGGTTGGTTCGGCAACGGTCGCGTCACCAACGACCAGCGGAACCTGCCAAGCGAGCGAAACAGGCGGCTGACAATTGAACTCGTCACAAGATTGGAATTGCATGACGCCCGTGATTCGATATGTTCCGGCCGGTTGATCCGCTGGAACTTTGAACTTGATTTCCCAAGTCACCAAACCATCCAACGCTGGTACCGTCACCGAACCATCCGACGATACATGATCATGAGGAATTTGATCTGCTATTGGCTCTGAGAATCCAAATCCAGAAAGTTCTCCACCCGGTGCGACCGACAACACTCCCATGTAGGAGGGCATATAGGGGGCCGTTGGTTTTTCACTCGCAGGTAAATTCGGATAAGTATGATGGCCAGGAATAACATCAGCGGCCAAGAAGATACTGCCCGAATCGCCAGGTCGCAGACTACGGTGACTGATCTTGCCATTGACGGTCACAAACCCATCCGTAAACTCCGTTTCCGCACCTAGAGCGGGAACTTCACTCGGCACAACCGCTTCCGAAGTCGACTTCGGAGCAACCTCGCGAATCAAACTCGAATCGATTTCGGAAATCGGTTCACCAATCGTCGACTTGACCTGGCGACCTTCGATGGGAGTACAACTGCCCGTCGCTTCGCAGACCAACCCCGAATAGGACAGTTCAATCGTTTGGGCGGCAACTTCAATCCCTGGAGCAAACTGCAATGCCGCTCGCCAAGTCACCTTGTCTTTGAATGATTCCGTCACAATCCCCAGATCGGGATCGGGATCCTTGACCAGCGGTTTCTTGTCGGCAACAAACGGCCCCAACACTTGATAATCGGGAGAGCTGGGTAGACCAATGATGCTAGGTCTTCCCGGAGCAATTTGGTTCGTCGAGTAAATATGGTGCTTGGGGGCGATGACGGCTGTCACTTCCAACACCGCGCGCTGCGTTCCAGATTCCGGCTTCAGTTTCGCCGACAGCTTTACCAGTTGATCGGGGGTCAGCTTTTTGCCCAATCCAAATCCGAAGTCCTGCCCAACCACCACCGTCGCTGTCGACAACCACAAGCAAACGGCGATAAACCACAGCCCAGAGACTCTAACATCAACTGCCGGCAACCATTTGCTACGCATCATTTTTCCACGCTTTGAAAAGGAAGCACCTACCGTCGCTCCGGGTCGCTAGGAGGAGGCCCTCCCTGCTAGCAAGCCAGGAACTTGGGAGCATTGTCCCCCGAGGTGCTCAGGCGATCAAGGTGAATTTCCCGAAGTCGATTCACGTCCGCAAAACCGCCGTTGTAACGTTTCTATCGTCACCGACGCCTACATCGTCTTGCGTTTTGCCGCTGTAACAGGGCTAACAGAAGCGACTTTCTGGGAAAATAGCGAAAATGGTATTTGCCTATCTCCCGCAGTTTGATCAGAGTAAAACGGGGACGATGGCGTCCGGACAACGGCGGAAACTCTTGCGGGGTTCACGACTTACGGTCCGGCCCCGGTCGTTGCGGACCTTTTGCTTCGTGTGGTTTCGGGTGAGTGAGTCTATGAGTTTATCTACTAAAGAGCGAATTTTTGAGATCGCAGGCCCTGT
>JAEUIP010000021.1:8019-30903 GCA_016795075.1 Planctomycetaceae bacterium
AAAAGGGGTTTCAAGCGACAACGGTTCGCGAACTTTGCGTGAAGGCCAATGTGAACGTCGCGTCGATCAATTATTATTTTGGCGACAAACAAAATTTGTACACGGAATTGGTGCGACACGCTCAGCAAAAATGTGAGGCGCAGCATCCCTTACCGACTTGGTCCAGTGAAACAACTCCGGAACAACGGTTATTCGAATTGGTCCGGACCCTGTTGTTGCAACTCAGTGTCGCGGACACGGCTCCTTGGGAAGTGCAGCTGTTGATGCGCGAAGTACTGTACCCAACTCCCGGTGGATCGCAGGTTGCGGATGAATATTTCTCATCATTCTTCAAAATTCTACTTGAATCCATTGAAGCCTTGTCGCCAGCGCCTCTCGTTTACGAACAATTGGCCGGGTACGGGATTAGCGTGCTGAGCCAATGTTTGATCTACCGCTACGGTTATCAAACGCTCTTGCAGATCGCACCGTCGTCGCTGGGAGAAAATGGCAAGCCGGACGTGGAGCGTCTCGCGAAGCAGATCGCCGAGTTTTCACTCGCGGCCATCGGCGGGGTTCGCGCGAAAGTCAATTCGAACCATTCCAACAACGGGCAGAAGACCGTCAAGTCACTGCAACTCTCCGCGAAGTAGCAGTCGGCCCGGCAGGTTCCCTGGGCACTGGCGGTTCAGAATTGTAGCCGGATGAAGGCGTGAATTCGCTTCGGTATCCAGGTAAAGGTCCGCTTCCGTAATTTCCGGCTGGCGAGATATACTGGGCAAATTGTGGAACGCACAATCGTTTCGCTCGCTGGAAATGGCGGTCGCGATGGTGATATTCTCTTCGAGTTGCGTTCCATTGGTTGTCTGCGGTTAGCTCGTCGCGATCCCAGGTTCTCGAAAAAGTGAAAGTTGATTCCAAATGTTGTCGGCTCCCACTCGGATTGCGATTTCAGTTGTTTGTCTAGTAGCGGGATTGGCGGTCGCAGTTGGGCTGTACATGCTGAAAAAGCAGCCCGCCCAACGAGCCGAATCAACCCCAACGGTTCGAGTCTCGGTGGAAGATATTCAGGCTTACACGGGCTCTTTGTCGCTGGAGGTGACTGGTTTGGTCGTGCCATTCCGCGAGATCAACATCATTTCCGAGGTTACTGGCCGCGTTGTCTTCAAGGCCGATGAATTCCGCCCTGGCAAGTACGTCAAGGCTGGAACCATGTTGATGCGAGTGGATCAGACCGACTACGACTTGGAAATCGGCCGATTGGAGGCGGAGTTACGACAGACGGAGTCTTCGTTGGAAGAGCTTGAAGTCGAGATCGCGGGTGCGAAAGATTTGATTTTGATCGCCGCCAACGATCTTGCTTTGCAGGAGGCCGACTTTGCCCGAAAGCGAGAACTTGGGGATGGGATTTCGAAAAGTGAAGTGGATCAAGCCGAGCGAGCAGTGTTGGCTGCGAAAAATGCTGTAACGACCCAGACGAATCGGGTCAACATGTTGGAGCAAAGCCGTAATCGCTGGGCCAGTACTCAGGCGGTACGGCGATCGGATCTTGAAATGGCGCAGATTCGTCGAGCACGCTGCATCATCACAGCGCCTGCAGACGGAGTGATTGTCAGCGAGAATGTCGAGTTGAATGGATTTGTCCAACCGGGAGCCACCATCATGGTTTTTGAGGACACGTCACGGGCTGAAGTACGCTGCAATCTCCGACAAGATCAACTGGATTGGCTCTGGCAACATGCACCGCAGGCGGCGGCCCAAGTAACCGACAATGTTCTGGGAACCGAAGTCGCCTATAGAATTCCTCGCGTGCCAGTACAGATCAGGCATTCATCTGGGTCCGAGCAACTGGAATGGACCGGAGTGTTGGATCGATTTGATGGATTGGGTGTCGACGCGCGAACGAAAACGATTCCGGTCCGAGTGAGTGTGGAGCAACCCATTACTTTGGGGAGTCGCGGCAACCGGGCGTTGGTCCGGGGAATGTTTGTCAAACTTCGTATCGAATTGCCCACGGAACCATTGAAAGCACTCAACCAGTTTTTTGTCGTGTTGCCCAACCGGAGCCTGCTGCCGGGCAACCTTGTTTGGTTGTACCGCGACGGGAAGTTGTTGATGCAGCGCGTGAACGTCGTCAACACGTTCGAATCGGCGGATGGACGGAGAGTGGTTGTGCCGTTAGTCGGCGATGGACTTCTGCTGACGGATCGCGTGGTAACCACGCCTGTTGGTACGTACACTTCGAATATGGTTGTGGAAGTTGTGCCCGATCGAGTCCACGCGAACGGGGAACGCAACACGATTGAATCGGAGCAGGCTCGATTGACAAGCCAGGAATCAACGACGAGCGAAGGGGAATCGACGGAGAGCGTTCCCGTTACCGAGCGTCGCCCTTAAAGGTTTTTACTTAGATGAAATCCATCATCCGTTGGGCGATTGCCAACTCGCCTGCCATGAACAGCTTTGTCATTTGTGGTGTCATTGTCGGCGCCGTCTGCTTGATCATCATGCGGCGGGAAGTCTTCCCGGACTTCGAATTGGACGTGGCGCTGGTGACGGTTCCCTATCCCGGCGCCACCCCGGCGGAATGCGAGACCGGCATTTGCCAGGTGATTGAAGAATCCGTCAGCGGCGTTGATGGGATCAAGAAGGTCACCTCCGTCGCGAAAGAAGGCTTCGGCTTCGTGATCATGGAATTGGATCGTGGCGTCAATACCGAAGCCGTTTTGACCGACATCCGTGACGAAGTCAGTAATGTCCGGAGGCGATTTCCGGAAAACATCGAAGAACCGGAAGTACAGACAATCACCTTTCGGACCACCGCGATCCGTTTGGCGCTGATGGCTCCCGAAGGTGCCAAAGAAAGCATGCCGCCGGACGTCTTGGAACTGCAATTGCGCGAACTCGCGGATCAAATCCGGGATGAACTTTTGGTACAGGAGGCTGCTCCCGCGGAAAACTTTTTACGCGAGTTGTTCAAGAGCTGGATTGTTCCGTCTGGCAAACCTGCTATTTCGACCGTTGAGATCATGGGGGCCAAGCCGTATCAGATTAGTGTGGAGATTCAGGAAGACAAACTTCGTCAGTACGGCCTGACTTTGGAACAAGTTGCAGGGATCGTGCGAAACGAGAACTTGGAGTTGCCCGCGGGTAAGATCAAGTCCGATAGTCAAGAAGTCTTGATCCGGGGTGATAACAAGCGCCGCTTGGGCACAGAAATCGCGGAGCTAGAAGTTCTGAATCGAGATACTGGCGACCCAGTACGTCTGGGCGAAATCGCGACCATTGTCGATGGATTCGACGAATTCTCGCTGCAGCAACATGTCAACGGACGTCCGGCGGTTGTGCTGAATGTCAACCGAGCCTCCAACGAAGATCTGTTCACGGTCGTCAACACGATCAAGAAGTACGCTGCCGAAAAACAACTCCCGGCGGGATACGAGCTGCACCAATGGGGCGACATGTCGGTAGACGTTCGAGATCGAATCGACTTATTGATTCGCAACGGGCTCTCCGGCCTATTGTGTGTGTTTATTGTGTTGGCCTTGTTTCTGGAACTGCGATTAGCGTTTTGGGTGGCCTTGGGGATTCCCGTTTCAATGATGGGCGCCGGAATCGTGTTGTTGGGCGCAGATCAAACATTGAACATGCTCTCGATGTTTTCCTTTTTGATGGCTTTAGGAATCGTGGTCGATGACGCGATTGTGATTGGAGAAAATGTCTATCACAAACGCGAAATGGGAATGGGGTTCACCCAAGCGGCTGTGGAGGGGACGGCCGAAGTGGTTCCCGCAGTGGGATCCAGTATTGCGACAACGGTGATCGCGTTTGTGCCGTTGATGTACGTTTCCGGAGTCATGGGCAAGTTTATTGCTGTGATGCCGCTGGCCGTGATCGCCATGTTGGTCGTTTCCTTGGTCGAGAGTGTATTTGTATTACCCTGTCACTTGGCTCACCACCGCAATTTGTTTTTGTCGATGATCGGTACCGTCCTTTACGTATTTCGACCGTTGGCAATTTTGATCGAAATGGTCCGCCATCAATGCGACAAGGCCGTCAAGTGGTTTATTGAATACATCTATTCGCCGCTGTTGATTCGCTGCCTGCGTTACCCGGAAATCGCCTTGTCTTCTGCGGCGGCTCTGCTGATCTTTATGGTCGGATTGGTTGCCGGTGGCCATATTCCATTCACCGGTTTTCCAAATTTGGATTCGCAAGTTGTCGAAGCCTCGGTGGCGTTTCCTGACGGAACCAGCGAAGAGTTTGCCCGAATCGCGGCAGAGCAAATCGCTGTTGGGTTGGATAAAGCCGTCGCGGAACTGGAGGCTGCTGGAAGCGGGAAAATGCTGCGGACGGTCTTTCAGCGTTTGGGAGAATCTGGGAATGCGCTCCGCGGTCCCAATGGGGTTTCCTCAGGTAGTCACGTAGCCAATGTCCTCGTCGAACTTACGCCGGTGGGTGAACGAAACAAAACTAGCGAAGACTTGCTCAACGCGTGGCGGAAACACGTGGGTACGATCTCCGGTACGGAAGCACTCCGATTCGGTGCACAGGCCATGGGACCTCCGGGGGACGCCATCGAATTCAAATTGTTATGCAAGTCAAAACATGCCGACTTGCTGGAGAAATACGCCGAACGCTGTAAAGAACAGCTTGGCACTTTCGAGGGTGTTTATGATGTTGAAGATGACCTGCGACCGGGCAAGGAAGAGATTCAATTCAAGGTCAACGAGTTGGGTAAATCGTTGGGAGTGACCGAAAACGCCGTCTATTCGGCGATACGCAGTGCGTATTACGGTGTCGAGGTCATGCGGATGCAACGCGGCCGTGATGAAGTTCGCTTGATGGTCCGCCTGCCGGAAAACGAACGTCGCACGTTTTCCAGCTTCGACGAATTGATGGTGTCGGATGCTGAAGGCAACAAACGACCACTCACGGAAATTGCCGACGCCACAATGTCGCGGAGCTCCGCGGAAATCAATCGCGTGAATCGGTTGCGGTCCATAACCATCTCGGCTTCGGTGGATGCGTCGATGCCTGGCTTGGCAACCAAAGTGACCGATGAACTGAAGTTACCCGAAGGTTTTCTGCAGCAATTGCAAACGGACTTTCAAGCCGAAACCGGCGAACAACTGGTGGTTAGCTGGGAAGGCGCTCAGCAACAAAACGCCGAATCGTTCACGAGCATGTTTGCGGGTTTGCTCATTGCACTACTCGCCATGTACGCGTTGTTGACTATGCAATTCCAATCGTATTTGCAACCGGCCATCATCATGGCCATCATTCCATTCGGATATATTGGCGCGGTATTCGGCCATGGGATCCTGGGGATTGAATTGACATTATTCAGTTTCTTCGGGTTGGTGGCACTGACGGGCGTGATCGTTAACGATTCGATCGTGTTGGTGGACTTCATGAATCGGTTCTTGGCGGAAGGTGGTTCGCTGAACGAGGCAGTTGTCGAGGCTGGAAAGCGTCGCTTTCGCGCCGTGATGTTGACATCCGCCACAACGATCGCTGGCTTGGCGCCGATGTTGTTCGAGACGAGTTTTCAAGCTCAAGTATTGATACCCATGGCGGCAAGCTTGTCATTTGGACTGTTGTTTGGAACCGTTTTGGTTTTGTTCCTCGTGCCAACGTTCTACTTGTTACTCGCGAGAATGTTTGTCGAAACCGATTTGGACGACGTGCCGTCGGCTCGTAGCGAGGATCAGCCTTTGATTCCAACCATTAACCACCCAGATGCCCCCATCGCTCCCGCAACGTCTTAACGTTCGAAAGTGCTGTGATTTCGGAGCAAGAAGTTATTAAAGGAGTGCGGCCATGTTGCGTTCGACGTTTTTGCGATTGATGCTTGCCGGCTTGACTGCTGGTCCCACTTTGCTTGGACCGAACGCCGTTTCGGCAAGCGGAAGAAACACCAAGAAACTGGTGCTGATTGCCGGGCGGCCAAGTCACCCAAAAATGATGCACGAGTTTCGCGCTGGAACCATACTGCTAGAGAAACGGTTGCAAGGGATCGCTGGACTGGTCGTTGAACGCCATGAAAATGGCTGGGTCACTGACGAATCAACCTTTGATGATGCCGCCGCGATTGTCATTTTCTCCGACGGAGGCGGCGGACATCCGGCGATTCAAGAAAATCGCTTGAAGTTGCTGGAAAAACACATCGGGCGTGGCATTGGCTTCGGCTGTATGCATTTTGGTGTGGAAGTTCCCAAAGACCGAGGTGGCGACGAATTCCAAAAGTGGATTGGCGGTCACTACGAACACGAGTGGTCCTGCAACCCCATCTTTGTTGCAAAGTTCGAGAAGTTCCCCCAACACCCCATCTGCCAAGGGGTCGAGCCCTTCGAGATCAAGGATGAATGGTACTTCAACATGCGTTTTCGCGACGGTTTTAACGCCGACGGTTCCGCCGAAGTCGAAGGAGTCAAATTCACGCCGGTACTTGTGACCACTCCGTCCGATGAAGTCCGCAACGGTCCTTACGTTTATCCCGCAGGTCCCTACAAGCACATTCAGGCGGCGGCCGGTCGCCAGGAAGCGGTTATGTGGGCCGTTGATCGGCCAGATGGCGGGCGAGGTTTTGGCTTCACAGGTGGCCATTTTCATGTCAATTGGCAACACGACCAATTTCGCAAGGTGATTCTCAATTCTTTGTGTTGGATTTCGGGCGTTGCGGTACCGGACAACGGTATGGATTCGGCTGGGGTCAGTGACGAAGAAATCCATCAAAACCTCGACCCGAAACGTGACTAAGCAATCCGACGCCAAATCCGCGCCCCGCGTTCGTTAATCCGGTCCCGTCGCCACGACTCGATGCGGGCGTTGCGGCGTCGGATAGAACGGCGGAACACCCCGTGTCTTCTCGAATTCGCGAGTTTGGATCTTCTGAATCGCTTTTTGTGCCATCAAGTCGTCCCACTTTAGGGGCGACCCAAGCAAAATGCCTGAAATCTGGGGGTCACTTCAAATAGAGTGCCGACTATGCGATACTTTGGTGGGGTTCCAATCGTTTTGCGCCGCGAACGGTCAAGAATGGTGCTCGCGGGGTTCAAAGGGAGTTACAAAGTTTATGGACGAGTCGCGCAGGTATGAGCAAGAGTCATCTTCCTGCCCGACGTGGGCAATGCCTCGAAAATACCTCGTGATTGTGTCTACGATTCTGTTCTTTGGTGCGAGTTCCCTGACCGTCACGGCTCAAGAGCCAGCGCCCAAGCGAACCACGGAAACCACCGAAAACTCGACGAAGAAATTTCGTGTCCGCCCGAGCAAGATCGCCGAACGAATTGGGACAGCGGTACTCTGGAGATCATCGGTCGCCAAAGCTTTGACGGAGGCGCAACAAACGGGCAAACCTGTTTTTTGGTACATCAACACCGTCCCCGCAACGTTTACGGATCGCAAAGTCGAAATCGACCGATACATGCTGGCCGGGCCATTTTCGTATCCGAAAATCATCGAGCTACTCAACAACGACTTTATCCCTGTTCGCGAAGCGCCCGACGACCAACTGTCTGAGAAGTACGATCTTAGAACCTACGCGTTCGTCGAGCCGGGTTTCTTGGTAATTTCCCCAACAGGTCAAGTGACCGGCCGAGTGGATCGATTGACGACATTGCCGCCGGCTTGGCTACTGGAACTGTTCAAGAAGTATCGTGGCAAGGACAAGGACGCTGAGAGAAATGCTCGGGAAACCGTCCCTTCGATTTGGAGCCTGCCCGAAGACTCGCCGGCAAGAATGGCGTTTGAAAAATTCATGACCCATCCGCATCGCGGTACCGTGGAGTTAAGTTCATTCGATACCCCAATTGAAGATCGCGGACAAAAACTGGAGGCACAGTTGATGAAGGGTATGATGCAATATTATTCAGGTAACCACGCCGAGGCGCGATCGACGTGGCGTTCCGCGATGGAGATTGATGTCGACCATCCTTTGGCCTGGAAGGCTGCTGCGGAACGGGAAGGATTTGGACCGTTCGTACGCGGGTTCGAGGTTTTCAGCCCGTTGCCGGTAGCGGCTCAATTGGCGGGGATCGAATCCTTGGGAAGCGCCGCTCCTGCGCAGACTTATTCAGAAGTCGAATTGTGGCGACGAAGCGTGCAGTTTTTGTTGGCAATGCAACGAGACGATGGGGCCTTGATCGATAGCGACTACGACTTCGGGGGCACGGACAGTCTCCCCAATGTCTATGTGGCGGTCACGTCATTGGTGGGGCTATCGCTAATGGAAGCGCGGGGACGTGTTCCGGAAGAGTCGGCGGCGATTGACGCCGCACTGGAACAAGCAGCCGAGTATGTTCGCGACGAAAAGAACATCAACCCGGTTGACCGTGACGAAATTCTTTGGGCCTATGCCTATCGGCTTCGTTTTTTGGTTGCCCGACTTCGGATGGGAAGCGAAACTTTGGAAACCGTCAACCAAGCGGTTTCAAAGCTAGAGTCGGTCCAAGGCAATCGTGGAAGTTGGTATCACGAGTATAGCAACTCCTTTGTGACGGCCACCGCTTTGGTCGCATTGGCGGACGCGAAGCAAGCCGGGGCTTCGATAAATCAAGACATCGTCGACAAAGGGCTGTTGTCGCTCCAACGCGATCGCTATGCCAACGGCGCATACCCGTACAGTAGTGCTCGAGGAAATCGCTCGAATGCCACGGAAGACGGGGATATTCCGGCCTCGGCCGGACGCATGCCAATTTGCGAAGTAGCGTTGTTATTGTGGGGAAAATCGGATCAGACTCGTTTGCAATTCGCCGTCGAAAAATCGCTCGAACATCACGATAAACTGAGCGTTGCCTACAAGTACGACAACCACACATCGACGCTGGCGTATGGTGGATTCTTTTTCTGGTACGACATGCAAAGTCGAGCCGATGCAATCCGACACTTAGCGAATCCGGAGTTTCGCATGGAGGCAGCTCGTCAACATCAACAGCTGATATTCGCGTTGCCGGAAATCGATGGCTGCTTTGTTGATTCGCACGAGTTGGGCAGGTGTTATGGAACCGCCATGGCACTGTTAAGCATGAGTGTTTTGAACACCGTATTGGAACCCGCGGCGACTCGATAAACAACCTTACCTACAGACACGGTAGAAAGCTACAGTACCTCGATGCCCGCTACGGTCTTGAACCTTGAGAAAATTCACGACCCAAACGATGCCGTGCATCGCGCGGTACAGGCGTTGGCCGAGGGCAAAGTGATTGCCTTGCCGACCGAAACGGTTTATGGACTGGCGGTTAGCGGATTGTGTCCGGAAGCGGTGGAGAAGTTATGTGCTCAGAAAGCGCGGCCTTGCGAACGCCCATTGGCCATTGCCGTGAAGAGCGCTGACGATGCCTTGGATTATGTTCCCACAATGACTCCGTTGGGGCGCCGATTGGCGCGGCGTTGTTGGCCCGGTCCCTTGACGATCGTTTTCCCCGACATCGGCCCCGACAGTGTGATCACGCAGTTGTCGAAAGATGTCCAGCGACGTGTGGCAGGGGATGGTAGTTTGGGCATTCGAGTCCCAGCGCATTCCATTTTCTTGAGTGTGCTGCGATTTTGCCGAGGTCCGATTGTCCTGACCAGCGCCAACGTGTCCGGTCAACCGGAACCAACGAATGCCCAACAAGTCCTGGAAGCACTTGGACATTGCGTGGATTTGGTGATCGACGATGGCCCGTGCCGATTCGGTCAATCGTCGACCGTGGTACGAGTGAATGGCGATAATTGTACGATTCTTCGTGAAGGCGTGATTGCTAGAAAGACTCTGAAGCGAATGGCGAATTTCAATATCCTGCTGGTTTGTACGGGCAACACCTGTCGCAGCCCCATGGCAGAATGCTTGATGAAGGATGCGTTGGCCAAACGATTCCAATGCAAGCCGGACCAATTGCCGGAACATGGAATCATGGTTGCATCGGCCGGTGTCGCCGCCCAAGAGGGATGTCGTGCGAGTCGCGAAGCAGTCTCGGTGATGGCCCAGCGCAACTTGGATCTTTCCTTGCATGAAAGCCAAGGCGTCAGTGATAACCTAGTCCACTCGGCCGATTTGATTCTGACGATGACCCATAGTCACATGAAAGCGCTGCTGAGTTATTTCCCAACCGCTGCCGGTCGAACGTTTGTGTTGTCGGGCGGTAGTGAAGACGTTTCGGATCCGATTGGCGGTTCCGTAAATATCTACGAAGAATGCGCCACCCAAATTCAAGGTTACGTCGATCAATGGGCTCGGCAAATCGAGTTGCATTTGCCACAAGGCTTGGAGGATCAACAATGAAAATAGCAATCGGCAGTGACCATCATGGAGTTGCCTTCAAACAAAAGGCTACTGTCTTGCTCCAATCGTTGGGAATCGACGTTGTCGATGTCGGCGCTCACAGTGCGACCGAACCCTGCGACTACCCGGACTCCGCCAAACAAGTTGGGCATTTGGTTTCGACCGGTATTGCCGATCGCGGGTTGCTGATCTGTGGCTCAGGGGTTGGCATGGCCATTACTGCCAACAAATTCCCGAAAGTTCGGGCCGCCGTTTGCGATTCAGTCGATTTGGCTAGACTAACGCGACAACACAACGGGCTCAACGTCCTCTGCCTGTCCGGGAATCAATGGAAGCAACAAGATCTATTGCCTGTGGTCCAGGCCTTCGTCGAAACCGAATTTGAAGGTGGTCGGCATCAACGGCGAATCGATAAGATTGCGGAAATCGAATCGGAAGTCTGCGCCGCACGCCCGTGTGCAGAATAAGTTTTTTAG
This sequence comes from Planctomycetaceae bacterium, assembly GCA_016795075.1. Taxonomy (GTDB): domain Bacteria; phylum Planctomycetota; class Planctomycetia; order Pirellulales; family Pirellulaceae; genus M30B19. The sequence continues at coordinate 18,742 of JAEUIP010000021.1, forward strand.
ACTTTGTCCTTATCGGGTCCGCCCTTTTCAAGTCATGCAAGCTCTCGGACAAAAAGACGTGACCAGACAGGGTCAGCCCTTTTTAGGACGGAGCCTCTTCACGGACATCAAGTACCGTGAGGTGGTTCGATACAGTGTGGAGATAGCCCCGTGGCAATTGGCAACCTAACTGGCCGACATTGGATCGCTGGAAAAGCAGTGCCCGCGCTCGAACCCTTTTTTCGCGCGACGTGCGCCCCAACCGGCGCGGCTCTGGAACCGGACTACGGCGACGCAACCCACGCCCAAATCAAGTTGGCCTGCGAATTGGCGGAGCGAGCCTTTGCCGAGTATCGGCGAACCTCACCAAATGTTCGCGCGTTGTTGCTCGAGGCGCTTGCGGACGAAATCATGGCGGCTGGCGATCCGCTCTTGGACCGTTGTCATCTCGAAACGGCTTTGCCGCGCGAGCGGTTGCTATTCGAGCGAAAGCGAACTGTAAATCAGGCTCGACTATTCGCCCAAGTCGTTCGCGATGGCAGTTGGGCCGAACCACGGTTGGATCACGCGAACTTAGAACTGAACTCGCCAGATTGTCGCAGTCTGTGGTTGCCGGTCGGTCCGGTCGCAGTCTTTGGCGCTAGCAACTTTCCATTAGCCATCAGCGTCGTCGGCAACGACACGATTGCAGCACTGGCTGCGGGATGTTCGGTTGTGGTCAAGGCTCATCCTGGGCATCCGGGCACCTGCGAGATCTTGGCGGGGTGTGTCGATCGCGCCATTGCCAAGTGCGATTTACCGCCGGGCTTGTTCTCGCTGTTGCATGGTCGCGGTCACGACGTCGGCCAAACCTTGGTACAAGACCCTCGCATTCAAGCCGTGGGTTTCACGGGGTCACTTGCCGGTGGGCGCGCCCTGTTTGATGCCGTTTGTCGCCGCCCCCAATTGATTCCGGTGTATGCCGAAATGGGGAGTGTGAATCCGATTTTTTTCTTGCCGCAAACCTTGCGGGATGGTCGTTGGCGACAATGGATCGAACCTTTGGTTGGCAGCATCACCGCGGGTTGCGGCCAGATGTGCACACAACCTGGCTTGATCTTGGGCGCCAACAATCAAGAGTGGCAAGAGTTACGGCACGCCGTCGATGAACGAATCCATGCGCATCCCTACACGTTATTGCATCCGGGAATCGCGGACGGGTTTCGCCGTATGGTCTCGCAGCGCGCCACTCAGCGCGGTGTTGCGGAAGTTGTCTCGGCACAGGTTTCTAAAGAAAACTGTTCCAACTGCCAAGTGACAGGGATGGTTTTCGATTCGTCCGTTGACGAGCTCTTGCGGAACTCGGAATTGGAGGAGGAAATCTTCGGTCCAACAACAATATTTGTCGATTACGAGTCCACAGAACAGATGTTCGAGTATGCTCGATCCATGAAGGGCTCGTTGACCGCGTCCGTATTTGCAACTCCGGACGAACTCGAGTCCGCGCGGCTCTTGATAGAACTCTTGCAGACCAAAGTTGGCCGGATCATCTTCAATGGCTTCCCAACCGGAGTGCAGGTCAATCACGCGATGATGCACGGCGGGCCGTATCCTGCGGCGATTGGCCAGTTCACTTCCATAGGGACCGGGTCCATCAAACGATTTGCGAGGCCGGTCTGTTTTCAGAATTTTCCAGAAAACCTTTTGCCAGAACCTCTCCATGATCAGCTTAGGAACGCAACCCTTCGCCTCATCGACGGCAAGTTTGTGTCGAATACGGCACAATCATGAGCACCTGCCGACGAACTTTTGGCATCATTGGCGGCGGAGCGATCGGTTGGTCCATCGCATATCAATTGGCAAAGACTCGAAGCGACTCGAGTGAGTCGATCATTGTGTTCGATGCAAGTTTGCCCGGGTCCAGTTCTTGGGCAGGCGCGGGAATCCTACCGCCGGCTCCAAACATCGTTTCTTCAGATCCCCTCGAAGCTTTGCAACGACTCTCACGCTCGATGATGCCCCAATGGTCGGCGGAATTAAAACAATGCAGTGGAATCGATAACGAGTTTCATGTTTGCGGCGGAGTGTACGTCGCTCGGTCGATTGGCGAACACGCCAGTCTGATCGGCCTGCGACAGTTTTGGAGCGAGGTTGGTATCGAAGGCCGACCTCTGTCCCAAGAGTGTTGGTCCAATCGATACCCGTGGTTTGCGAAACAATTGCCGGGGCAAGATTGCCGACTGCTGTTCGAGGTCCCCGACGAAGCCCAATTACGAAATCCGCGGCATTTGGCGGCACTTCGCGCAGCCAGTCAAAAGCTGGGCGTGGAAGCGCGGCAACTTAGCCCGGAACAAGCGGCACGAATGGTGCTGACGAAGGAATCCAACATCGGTCCGGTACTCGAATGGGGAACGGAGGAACAATGGTGTTGCGGACAGTTCGTGTTAGCTGCTGGAAGTTGGACGACTCTTTTGTTGCAGCGTTGGTTTGGCGAAAACAACGGCACGGCCGCCATTTTTCCCGTCAAAGGCGAGATGCTCTTGTTCAAGTTGCCAAAACCACTGTTTACCCAAATTCTTAACGTTGGAACTCGGTATATTGTTCCGCGATTGGACGGCCATGTTTTGGTAGGCTCCACGGAACAAGAAGCCGGCTTTCATAGTGAACCAACGTCCGACGGTCGATCTCAGTTAATCGAATTTGTCGAACAGACGTTACCTGAAATTTTGCAGTTCGAGTTGGTCCAACATTGGGCTGGGTTACGGCCCGCCAGTTATGATCACATGCCGATCATGGGTCGGTTGGGAAGGTGCCCAGAGTTGGTCATTGCCAGCGGCCACTTTCGCAGCGGCTTGCAGTGGTCGATCGGCTCGGCATTATGTATCGCGGCAATCTTAAGAAACGAAACACCGCCTATCGACATGCGAGTCTTTCAACCCGGACGATAATCGTAAGGTATCGTACGCGCAGGAGGCCAATTGGGCCAACGCTGATACAACGGCTACAGCTAAACAACGTCAGCCAACGCACGCACATGGGAGGGAAGCCGGCGCACCCACCCCCGAGCGCACCGGCAACCCACACTCGTACCCATCTTACTTGGTAGAATCCACCTCCATCTTCGGTGCAGGTGGTTCCTCAAAGACGTTTTCCTCTTCCAGTGGTAACTGGAAAGCGTCAGCCACTCGAGTCATGTAATTGCACCACGAGATATACCAAATCAAATCAAACGCACGAGGTTCCCCAAAAACTTCTTGAAGTCCTTGAAAATCGGATGTCGTCAGTTGGTCTGCTTCTTTCGTCAAGCGATAAGCCCATTGGTGCGCCAGGCCTTCCGCCGGGGGCATCCACGAGAAATCGCCAGTCGCCAACATTTGAGTTCGTTTTTGAATTTCCGATGAGTCCAGGCCCGCGACCGCGAGCAGCATTTCGCTATGACCCATTCAGTAAAAACACTCATTGCCACGCGTTACAACCCAAAACAACGAATTCGAAAACACTCGATCCAAATTGGATTCGCGGCGAAACGTACGCATCAACGTGAACCATCCTTGAGTGAGCTCGGGTTGATAACCCAAGCTGATGTTGCTCCAGACAACTTTTTCGCTCCGACGTCGTTCTTCGTCAGGCAGAATCGCCAAGCGTTCCGGATCCGGCAGCGGAATTCTTGCGGATCGCCGCTTCTGCGAATTCAACTTGGCTTGCAACAGATCGAAATCTTGAGGATTCCAACCAGCTCGCTTCGGTGGCGAGACGACAATCGCATTTTGCAGTGTTTCGGTTAGTTCAGGCCGAACAGGCGCAACACGAGCATCCGAACTTCTCCAGCCATCCGGTGGAGAGACCGCGGCAACACCTCCTGCGGATTCTGGCTCAAGTCCCAGCGCCAGCCACAGCCGGTTCTGAAAGTTGGCAAACGCGACCGTGTGCACGATTGCAACCGTTGGCTCGGTTTCCCAGGTCAGTCGTATCTCGGCAAATTGCTCATCGGTAATCGAATGGCCAGACACGGTTAGCTGTCGGGCGAATTGCCAGAGCCGCTGATTTGTGTCGCTCTCGGACGAGAGACTTTCCCGCCAAGCCGCAATCTGTTCGGTCGTCAGGCCTGCTTGAAGCAAGTCAAATTCTGCAGTCGACTTGCCATAGGAACTATTCATGGCATCGGCGACCACCCACCGAATCTTTGCGGCAATCTCTTGCCCCAACGGATTCTTGTTCCGATGCAAATAGTCTAGCTTCATTAGTGCCAACGTTGACTCGGGCAACGGTTCCGACAAGCGTTCCGCCCAGACAGGCAAGTTTGGAAACTGGATCCCTAACTTCTGCCAAGTCAAATCAGCCTCTTGTGGGATCAGCTCCGCGACTGCGGCGTTAGCAACATGACCGCCGTCATCCACGGACGATTCTTCGTCCGCCAATGGTTCCGTTTCGGTCAAATACCACAGCAACGATTCTTCCAACTCGCTGGGACTAAAGTAGTGTGGTCCTCGTCCCGACTTGAACAAGACCTGCCGTTCCGAATCCAACAAGTACAAACGACTGGGCATGCCGCTGTATTCTCGACCGACGGGGTCATCCATCTCATCAACGACCAATGGAATTTTGCTGCCCATGAGTTTTTGACATTGTTGGGCAACGGCAGCACGTTCCGGATATTTCGTCGGTTGCGGCAAGACGATTTCGGCGGTCTCATTTCGACGCATGGCCCATCCATCACTGGGGTGAGCCTCCCGAACATACACGACCAAGAAGTGGAACTTATCCCGGTAGCGATCGTACAATCGTTCTAAGTTTCCAGCTTGAGCGCGGAAAGGGCCGCATGTGAAGTTTCCGAAGATCAAAACGACGGGCTTTTCAGCGCACCATTTGGACAGGCAGACTTCGTCACCTTGCAGTGTCTTTAAGGTGAAGTCCATGCCCTGATCACCTACATTCGGACCCGGTAAATGCGAGCCAATTTCCTGCTTCTCCAAACCGATCACCAATTGGCTAGCGGTGGGTCGCTCAAAACTTCCAGCCGCGCGCGGCGGTGGTTCCCAGGCCAAGCGAAGATCGTCGATCGACAAGAACTCTTGCTCGGCCAGCATCTTGTCGGTCATCGCCTGCAGCTCGGCAGCGGTGATTCTGCCGTCGTCGTCAGCGTCGACGCGTCTCACGACCTGCTGGAACGTGGTAGAGCCCGGTTCCGTATTCCATCGATGATCATCTTCCGTTAGCGAACGGTCGCGATTGCGATCCAACCCCGCGAACCATTGATCGGCTCCAGGGAACTCCGCACGTGAAATTTGACCATCGCCGTCCGTGTCGTAGGACGCCAACATTTGCTCCCAGCCATAGGCGGTTTGTGGCTTGGCCAAATTGAACCATCCGTCGCTGCGCGTCATTGACCGACCAGCGACGATGGCTTCCAACATCGCCATCGCTTCCGAGTCGGCCGGGAGAATTTGACGCAATCGTTGTTCGGCGGCTTGGGCATCCGCGTCTAACTCGACCGGCGTGTCTTGCGATAGCGCCATTTGCACGGACATGAACAAGCAGTAGCCAAAGCTGGCGAATGCCATGTTCCACCGACCGCTCATGCGATCTCGCCTCTTCTGTGGGTCACGTTTATATACCTTCATCAATCACTCCTCAAAATGCGGGCGACATCGCGCGAAAAACCGTTAGTACAGGATCCGTTCCCACACAGTATTGTTCGACCGTTGTTTCCCGACTTCCAGATTTTTCCAGGGTTAGTTCCACATTCACAAAAAGGTTGGCGTCCATTGCACGCTCTTCCACGATCCGATAGTCGACTAGTTTTGCATTATCAGACCATTGTGAAGCCCCGACAACCACAGGCGGGGTCCATGTCTGGCAGTCTTCCTGATTGCCACCACTTTTCCAATGGTCGAGAGTTCGCGTGAGTGTTTCGCGGGCAAGATTTTCCTCGACCAACGAATTGGCGGCTCCGCCGCAGCCACCCACGGACAGGAAAAGCAACGAAAAAACGACAAAACCCAGTCGGGGAGCTACCCCATAAAAACCGAACGTCTTTCGTCGCGATTCCCCGTGCTTGGAAGTTGAAGTGGGGTTATTCATAGGTCACGATCTCCCCACCTCTGCGGGACCCCATCGCGCGCCATGGCAAAACCGATATGTCGCTGGCGATCGATGCCGTAGAGCCATCGCACATGACCACGTTGACTCCCGATGGATGATGACTGCTTGGCGGCATCACTGCTCGATTGATCGCGAAGAAACCGCAAGAGCGGCGATTCGGCGTGTCAATGTGTTGGTAGGTGTGTTGCCCATTCAACCACGGAGCACCCATGAACAACGGAAACTGATTGGAAAGATTTTGGATATCCAGTTGTTGGCACAAATCGACAGCTTGATCAAGTGTCGTCGGAGCACCAGGATGAAAAAACACGTCTCGGACGGGCGAGACCACGCCATTGTTGCCATCCGCTGGCAAACGTTCACTGAACAGCGCGGTGTTCGAAGTCCCATCGAGAATCTCGGCAAGGCGAATCGCTTGTCCACGCACAAAGATGCCGTTGGGTTCCGGCATCGTTTGGTTTGGACCGACATTGCGGCCCCAAACCAAGGCCGAACCTTTATTGCCGTAGTAACTCACACCACCCCCAGTTTGCGGCATCGGATTGTCAATTCCCGATGGGCAAAGAAAACCAGCGACCACCTGCAAGCGAGCCGCATCATTGACCGCAGCCATCAACGGCTGCTTGAAATCAATTCGATCGTACAAGTTACCTTGCTCCAAATAGGGGAGAATGTAACTCAAAGCTGAGTAACCGGGACTTACATCGGTTTGTCCCATCGGGAATTTTTGTCGAGCTCCATGATAGTTTTGAAGTCCTAGCCCAATCTGCCGCAAGTTGTTCTGACATTGGGTTCGCCGAGCCGCCTCCCGCGCGGATTGCACCGCGGGCAACAAAAGCCCCATCAACACGGCGATGATCGCAATCACGACCAATAACTCGACCAACGTGAAGCCAATGCGGCCCGAAATATGGGATTGGCTCGTAAGGTCGCCAGACTTATGAAATGAACTCATAAGTATATTCCTTTGAATGAAATGGTTTGTTTGCAAAGACACACTCAGTCGATCCAGTACGTGGAACACGAATCAGCGGTAGAGACACGGTTGGTGCTCTGAATTGCGGCGGTCGACTCCGTGCAAAGAGCGACCATCGCGCTGATGCCGCGATGAAATCAATTGACTGAGTCAAGATGGACCGGAGCTAAATCAATGCCGCCAATTCTTGGGTTTGAACGCAGTAGCCCATGCCCCTGAGAAGCGAGTGGTTGAACCACGCTTGTCGGATCAAAGCGTCAAGGTCGAGAAGCTGGGGTAAGTCCTAGCCCGTTAACAATGAGATTCGCTGCACAGAAAGTCGGAACGCTTGGTTGAGCACCGCACGCCCAGCCCACAACATGCCCAGCGAAAACAGAATCCAGCGCGCATTCCGAATACAATCTCAAGACTGCAGATCGCTCGATAATCGAGCGTTATTCGTAATCGCGCGAACGTTCAAACACGTGGTGGACGAAAAGTACGAGTAGATAGTTCGGTCAATGATACGGTTTGTACCGCAGGAAATTCGCGGTCGCAGTCCGTGAGCTCCATTTGATTTGCCGCAACCGGGACGGCGTACTGTTCCAAAGGATCGGATTTTACCGGAGCCGGGATAACCGTCGTCATCGGCAGTTGGTTTTGGCGGCAGCCAGGTCCGTGACAAGGCCGTGGCGTTGGCATCGACCCATTCAAGAGAGAATTCAACGCTGCCTGATCTGCTTGGTGTCGCTGCCACTCCAACTGAGTAAAAACGTAATGGCCGCAAGATCCGTGTACGGAATCGTTTGCAACGGAGAGTCCCAAGATAAAGAAGCCGACAAACGCGACGATCCCTGTGGCCACAGAAGTCCAACGAAGCGTCATGAACCGCATCACGCGATTCGCTGGGCATCTCGTTGAATGGCGCAGTAACATCTTCCATCGTCCGCTGTTCGGTCATGGCACGCCCGCGGCCAAGACAACCCAGTCCAATTGGCAGTGCTGATTCGCTCGTTATTCCGGATCTTAGAACACAGACATGGGGCGAATGAGCACAGGCTAACTATAAACGCACAGGCTCCGCAATCAAGCCAACAATTGGTAACGAACGAGAAACAAACGGGAGGGGTAAAGCTCCGCCGACTCTTCACTAGCGTTTGCGATGGCGGACGATGGACGCCCATCACGTCCTACGGCAATATCAAATACCGCATGATGTTTCGAAATGGCTGGCTTGAGACATAAGCTTTTGGTTGGCCCGCCCAGCCCTGCCCAATATAGGTCCCCGCCGGCAAAGACCGCGGTATCAACGCCCGATATCCGCCTTGGGCTGCTTGAGGTTGGGTTTGTGGCACTGGATAAAATCCTGGATTCACCTGCGGTTGCATCGGGCCATAGACACCACCGCTGGGGGGCGCTAGGACCGGCTGTTGATTCGCAAATGGTTGTTGGACCAGACCTGGTTGAAACGCCGTTGGCTGGGTGAGCATGGGAGTTTGGCACTGGGCACACGTCGCATAAGGGACACCGGCGACTTGATAAGGAGTCCCTGCTGTCGCACCAGAATTCATGGGCACGTACTGAACCGTGGGAACCAAGTAACCGCCATTTCCCGTTGGAATTGCCGCATACGAAGGAGAAGCTTGCGGCATCACTGCGGATTGTGGAATGGGCGCGGACGTCAATAACGCACCAGCCGGAGCGACGTTTTCGCGAACAGTTGTGAGTGTGTTCCCGGAGCTCGGAAAGTGGGTTGTCGAGACGATCCCACCCGCAATCGGTGAAGAGGACTCCACCCACTCGGCGTTGTATTCGGTCGTCTTCACTTGGCTATCGGTCCCCAACCGTGTAGGTGGACCCACCAAGCCAGAACTCTGTGCTGCTAAATGGGATGTCGGAACCGTCGCAAGAAAAACAACGGCCCCCCAACCTAACCAATCGGCATGCAATGTGCCCAACATCGATCGACGACCACGTACAGAGCAAGGCTTTTCGGTCGTGTTCGCGCGCATCGGGACGAATTCCAATCTGAAAATGAAGTTAGCAAAATCCACAGGTTCGCTGATCAAAAGTGAGCCACCAAGAGATGACTCGTGGCGCAGCACCCTAATTCTAGCTCAAAAAGGGCATTTTGGCCAATGTTCAAATTATCCTTGCGTGGTACATTTTGCCAGACGAATCTTGGCTGGCCCTCAAGGGTCGATTTTCTGGAGCTCAAACCCGATGTTCGAACACCTTACAACTGCCCCCGATGACCCAATCCTTGGCCTGAACGAAAAATTCAAACAGGATCAACGTCCCCATCGCGTCAACTTGATTGTCGGTGTTTATCAGGACGAAACAGGCGAAATCCCGGAGTTTCAAGCGGTTTCCGAGGCACGACGACGTATCAATACCAACGTCAAAGCCAACTACCTCGGCATTGATGGCGATCCAGCTTATAGCAAGCTAGCGTCCGAACTTCTCCTGGGAGCGGAAAGTCCGCGCTTTCGAACTGGAAATTGGGTGGCGGCACAATCGTTAGGGGGGACAGGCGGACTGCGGGTTGTAGCGGATTTTCTGGCTCGATGCCAAGTGACCACCACGATTTGGCATACGAATCCGACATGGGTGAACCATCAATCGATCTTCAATGCAGCGGGATTGCAGACGAAGGCGTTTCCCTATTTGGACGCTGCCGGTAAAGGTCTGGACTTCGTCGGCATGCTGGCTGCTCTGGAACAGATTCCATCAGGTGACGCCGTTTTACTGCACGGCTGTTGCCACAACCCGACCGGGGTCGACCCGTCACCGGATCAATGGCAGGCGATCATTGATGTTCTGAAACAACGCCGATTGTTGCCGATCCTTGATTGCGCCTATCAAGGATTCGGCGACGGCTTGGAAGCCGACGTTCTGGCGTGCCGCCTGGTATCCCAACAAATGGATGAAGCGGTCATCGTACAGTCGTTTTCTAAAAATTTTAGCCTCTACAATCAACGCGTCGGCGCGGTACTGTTTTTGACAAAAGACCAATTGCAAGCCAACACTTTGCGATCCCAGGTCAAAGCGGCCATCCGCGCGAATTATTCCAACCCACCCCAGTACGGTGCCGCGTTGGTCCGAACTGTCTTGGCCGACACAGAACTCCGAGCAAATTGGCAAAACGAGCTTGAATCCATGCGATTGCGAATTGCCACGCTCCGGCGTCGGTTCTCCGCATCATTGCAGGAAAAGTGCGACCACGATTTCTCGCACATTGCCAAACAAAGCGGCATGTTTAGTTTCTCCGGATTGACGCCCGAACAAGTGACCCATTTGCGTGACGAGTTTGGCATCTACTTCGTCGGCAATGGTCGAATGAATGTCGCCGGACTCAACGAAAGCAACCTAGAAGTCACCACGCGAGCGATTGCCGAAGTCGTCGGTCGGTGTGCGGTAAGCGCGAGCTAACGTTGCTGGTTGTTCGACCGGCGTGCCGGAACCTGCTACCAACTCCCATGTGGGTCGATTAGGATCAAGGACGTTGGGATCTGCCGTGGGTCCCCCTCGATCTAGCGTTTATCCTGTGGAAAGAAGTCAACAATGAGCCCTTGTATCGTATTCAATAGATCGTTGTTTAGCTTCAGTTGCGTCGTGGTTGCCTGTTTGGGACTACTGCCGATTTTCGAAAAGGCGTCTGGGAATATCGTCGATGATTCCCAGTACCAATTGGGGCAGGATAGTCAACGCCAAGCAGGAGTCCCAGAAGGCAAAATCGAACAACATACGTTCACGAATAGCACGGTGTTTCCGGAAACACGGAGACATTACTCCGTTTACGTTCCCGCTCAGTATGACGGTTCGAAACCCGCTTGTTTGATGGTGTTTCAAGACGGCCATGCTTACGAAGCGGTTGATGGTCAATTTCGTGTCCCGATTGTGTTTGACAACTTGATCCACAAGAAAGAAATGCCCATCACGATCGCCGTGTTTATTGACCCTGGTCACAAGAAACCCGAACTACCTCCCCAACGAGGTTGGCGACCGGAACCAGAGAATCGCAGTTTCGAGTACGACACGCTGAGCGATGCATATTCGCGTTTCCTGTTGGAAGAATTGTTGCCAGAAGTCGAAAAAAAATACCAAATCAGCCAAGACCCCGCTTGCCGAGCCATCGGTGGAATCAGCTCCGGTGGTATCTGTGCGTTTACGGTGGCCTGGCAACGACCCGACTCGTTTGGCAAAGTCTTGAGTCACGTGGGAAGTTTCACAGACATTCGTGGCGGTCACAATTATCCTCCACTCATTCGCAAAACCGAGCCCAAGCCGATTCGCGTGTTCTTACAAGGTGGCACAGGTGACTTGGATAACCGCTTTGGCCACTGGCCTTTGGCGAATCAAGAAATGGCCGCGGCTCTGAAATTTGCCAAATACGATTACGAATTTGTATTCGGCGAGGGCGGTCACAATGGCATCCATGGCGGTGCGATCCTGCCTGATTCATTGCGTTGGTTGTGGCGAGATGTTCAGCCGTAGACATCCCCCTTCAACCTTGATGAAGATGCTGCAATGCGGCTACTAATTGCCCCGCAGCTAGACCGCCATCGTTGACCGGTATGCGTGCTGGAAGTGTTACCTGGATTGGCGACTCGTGCAATTGATCGACTAAGAGTTCCACCAAGAGTTGATTCTGGAACACTCCGCCACTCAAGCTCAATCGGTTCCGTCCCGTCGCTTGGGCGAACGTTGCAATCGCAACGGCCAATGCTCGATGGAAGCGCATGGCCATCACGGGACTGGCAACACCTTGGACGCGGTCGACAACTATTTGCCGAATGAGCGATTCCCAATTCCACTCCATCGCCACGGGCTCGTCAATGTGGTCACAACTCCGATTGTCCTTTGCAGTTCGAGTTACATTTAACGGCAGCTGGTACGCGATTTTGTCGGAGCCATCGGCGTGGGCTTCTAGGAGGGCCGCGAACTGACCTTCGTAATCGACGGTCCAACCGGGCAATAAATCGCCCATGATCAGAACGGCTGCGGCGTCGAATAGTCGGCCCATACTGCTGGTGGTTGGACAATGGATACGCGGCGCGTCGAGTAGTAATTCCAATGGTTGTGGCTGTGGAATCTCGAAAGTAAAGCTCGCATCCGACATTCGCAGCGAATGCAATATTCCGGCC
>JAEUIP010000220.1 GCA_016795075.1 Planctomycetaceae bacterium
CAGATTAAACGCGATTGGCGAACGGAGTTGTTCGGCCAGGGCCGTCCCCAGCGTGGTGGGGGCCAGTAGCGTCAGGTCGCACAAGAACGAGGGCATCGGATAGTAGCGATGTCGCTCCTCGGACAGCAGATCAAAACATCGGCCCAACGCCTCGTCGGCTCCCAACGGGTCTCCCGCGACGAATGCCTCCGCAGCTTTGAGAACCTGGGTTTGAAAGTGGGCCTGATCCAAATTGCTCGTGTAGCGCAGCTGCCGAGTCAACAGTTCGATCTGCAAGTACGTATACGCGAGCGCGAAAAAAGCTTGCACCGTATCGGCCGGGCACGTAGCCAGTCGAGAATCGCAACCACACGCCTCGGCCAACGCGACGACGGCCGCCTCGCGATTCGTCGGCACATCCAGACAAATTCCGCCTTGGTCGTGGCAGCGGTCGCGAAAACCACTTGGGACACGCGCCAGGGAGACGCGGGGAATTAGGAACACGGTGCCCGTACACGACTCGGGGCTGTTTTCGACCCGTCCCCATTCGGGTAGCTTTTGGCAATGATGCAACAGCAGTGGATGCCACGGAGAAGTCCAGGCAACTAGCAGATTTTCGGCATCCTCGCCCTCGTGGAAGGTCGGGAAATCCTCCAAGCTATGGCACGGCAGCAGCAGTCTTAGAGTGTTGATCATCGTGACCGAATTCTCGGAGTCAGAAGTTCAGATTGCTTGCGGGGGACGTTCCGCATGGCATATATGGTAGCGGTTGGCTGGTAAAAGCCCTACCGGTCATGGACGGCACAACCCGCACTCGCCGGACGGGTTACTCGATAATAAAATCGAGAAGTTGGCAAGTGCTAGGGCGAAAATACCCAGGTTTTGTCTATACTGGATTTGTAGACGTGGTCGACCAAGGGGGTGGTGTCGTGTCACGATCGGCGGGTGTCCTGCGCCTTCACGGCGCCAGTGGCAGCCATACAACTTTTATTTCCCACGATTTTCGGGAACTCGGAGACGCACTCGAGTAGTCCAAACTCTGCTCGACGTCCAGGTTTTTTGAGGAACAACGCAGCAATGGCGAAACAACAGGCAGCTTGGGGAGTGGATATTGGTCAATGTGCCCTAAAAGCCCTCCGTTGCAACTTGGGGGCGGACGGCCAGGTGACTGCCATTGGGTTCGATTATATCGAGTACCCCAAGCCACTGAGCCAACCAGACGCCCGTCCCGAAGAGACCATTCGGGAAGCCTTGGAGCAGTTTCTGTCCCGCAACAAAGTTCGCGGGGACAAGGTGGCCATTTCGGTTTCAGGTCAGTCGGGCTTGGCTCGATTTTTTCGCCCCCCTTCGATTGAGCCAAAACTGCTGCCCAGTATCGTCAAATACGAAGCGAAACAGCAGATCCCGTTTCAGATCGACGAAGTGGTCTGGGACTGGCAACAACTGGGAGGCTTCATCGATGACGGTCAGTTGACCGACGCGGAAATTGGATTGTTGGCGATGAAACGGGAGGCCGTTTACCGGGCGATGCAGCCATTCCTCGACGCTGGTGTCGAGGTGGACATCATCCAATTGTCGCCAATCGCAACCTACAACATGATCTGCCACGATGTCTTGGGTGAGCTGCCTAAGGCGGCTTCGGTTGACCCTGAAAATCCCCCACCGTATACGCTAGTGATATCGATCGGCACCGAATCAACGGACGTCGTTATTTCGAACGGGCTGCGACTTTGGCTGCGCAACATCGCCATCGGTGGTAATCACTTTACCAAACAATTGGCACGGGAGATGAAATTGACCCATGCCAAAGCCGAACACTTGAAACTGAACTCGCGGCAGGCGGAGGACCCCAAAGCGATCTTCACCTCGATGCGACCAGTTTTTGCAGACTTGAGTGACGAACTGGTTCGCTCGCTCAACTACTTCCGGTCGATCGATCGCAACGCGACCTTTGGGCGAACATTGATGTTGGGCAATGCCAGCAAGTTGCCTGGTTTGCGACAGTTCTTGGAACAGCAGTTGGAATTGACGATCGATCGTTTTGAGAAGTTCGAGAAACTCGGCGGTAGCGACGTCACCAGCCAGAAGACGTTCGCCGATAACATGCGGGCGTTTTCCCCCTGCTACGGCTTGTGTATTCAGGCGCTGGGCGAATCGGAGATGACGACGAATCTGCTGCCGGAAGAATTCATCGTGGAGAAGATCGTCCGCTCCAAGAAGCCGTGGGTATTGAGTGCAGTGGCGATGGTCATGGTGGGTCTGGCCGTGCAACATGCCTTGGGCAGTTTGTATGGGTACTCCACCAGCAACAACTTTGCGGACGCCAACAACAAGACATGGGGCGCTGCCAAGAGTAAAGCCGACGCGGTTAGCAAGAAAAGCGGTCAGTTAAAAGGGGATGACGACAAGCTGAAGACCGAGCTGGGTTATGTAAATGATTTGGGCGGTGAGTTGGTCAGTGCGGCCACCTCGCGCACTCAGATGCTGCGTGTCTTGTCGGCGATCAGCCAGTTGATTCCGAAGGACCCTCGCTCTCAGGACAATCAAGTCGATCCAGAAACGCTGCCGTTCCTCGATCGCGAAGAGATCTTTATTGATGGCATGACCCAAGACTATTTTGACGATCTGACCAAGTGGTATACCGGAGACATCAAGACGACTTATGAAGGCGACTTGAAGGAACTCGATAAGGCCTTGGGGATTACACCACCGCCCGCAGGCACAGCCGGAGCGACCGACACGACGGCGACCACGACAGACGCCGACGCCGATACTCCGAAGGGGGCTGGCTGGACGATTCGCCTCAGCGGTCATCATTACGTCAACAGCACCGAGCGTGCCGAAGCGGGTTTGGCAACAGGACGAGCATTTGTGCGCGAATCGTTGCTTTACAACTTGCTCAACAAAGAGGTGACCATCGCGGGCGAAACCTATTTGCTCCAAGATTTGGGGATTGTTCGACCGACGATCATGTCTTCATCGGCGCCGACCCCGACCATGGTTCCTGGTGCCAAGAAGGAAGATGCCGCCAAAGCAGCTGAAGACGAAGCGAGCATGGCCGAAATGTCCGATGAAGACCGTTTCAAGGAAATGCAGAAGAAGATGGGCGCGGGCATGAAGTCCGGCATGGGCGGCATGGGTGGCGGCGGTGGTCAATCGGAAGCTGCCGAGATCACGGACGGCGTGAGTGTCAATCGCACGACCTTCGTGGTCATGGCCGCTTGGATGCCACAAACTGAAGAACAGATCCGGGCTCGCAAGGAAGCTCGGTTGGAAAAAGCCAGGAAGGCGGCCGAACAAGCCGAGGCCGCTAAGAATGCTGAAAACGCCAACCAAGAGGCCAACGGCTCGTAGGTGCGGTGGCAGGCCCAGACTCGTTCGAGACGGGAATTGCCACATCAATGGATACAGTACCTGAATTAGAAACCGATTGTTGTTAGGGCAGCTTAGGGATCAAGAAAAAGGACCACGAACATGGAAAAGCTCAAGCCTCTTATCAAGCACCACTTTTGGATTTTGTCCGGTGTGGTCGTGTTGGCCTCCATTGGCGTCGGCGTTTGGTCGTGGATGGCGGCGGGGGATCTGATCAATCGCCAAAAGAGCGACATTTTAAGTGCGGAAACCAAAGCGAAGAACGTGACCAGTGTTCGGGCAGAAGTCGCTGATGCTGCCGGTCCCAGTGTGCATCCGAATGACGAGACGCTCGCCGGAATGACCAAAGAGATTGACAGCGGCAAAGACGAAGTCTTGGCGGCCTGGACAAAACTGTTTTCGGAACAAAAGGACTTGTTGTCGTGGCCCGGTAATGTCATGGATCCCAATGTCGCGAAACACTTTGATTCTTTGCGCCCTGAGCAATTGAAGTTCGATCCAAACTCGTCCGAAGGCGAGGTTCGAGAACTGTTCCGAAAACAAGTGAAAACCATTTTCCCTCGATTCTTGCCGGCCCTGGTCACTTCCGTTCGCGCGAAATGGAACGCGGAAGATGTGACCGGCGAAGCAGACAAGGCGCCGTCCGTAGTCGCCAGCGATGAAGCTAAAGACGATATGGAAAAGTTGATGTTCAGTGAACCGATCGTCGATTGGGCGTTGAGTGATCAGATGAAGTGGTACGATTTGACAACCAATTTCAAACGCAATGGAAATCAATCCGTCGATGGGACTCCAACGACCATCCAGGTCGTGTACTTGAAGGAGAACTTGGTGCTCCTCAATGGCGTGTTGGAAATCATTAAGGAAGCCAACAAAGATGCCTCCGTCCCGTCCCAAGCGGCCATTCGTGAAATCAACAGCATCATGATTGGGAAAGAAGCTCACGAGGCGAAACCATTGGAGGTTGACAATCCCGCCGGTGGTGCCGGGGGGGCCATGGCCGACGCTGAGGGCCGTATGGACATGATGAAGCAGTACATGGAGAACATGCTCGGTGGTGGAAACGATGCGAATTCAACGACCGTTTCCGCCTCGGACGCCGAAAAGTTGGACCCGGCCCATTTGCGATACATCGATAAAGACTTCAAGCCTATTGAATCGAGCAAGTACCGACAGTCGGTATCGAGCAATCAGTTGGGACCGGACTCGTGGATGTCGGTTGTCAAACGCGTTCCCGTTCGTTTGCGATTGCGAGTGGACGAGCGTCGAATTGGCGAGATTTTGGAAAAATGCGCCAACGCCAAGATTCCCCTGGAAGTTCGACAGATCACGCTGATCGGCGGGGAACTACCTGCGGAAGCGGTGTCGACTCTCGGCGAGAAAAAAGGTAGCTCACGCAAAGGTCCCAGCGTGGCTGGATCGGACGGCGGCGGATCCGGCGAATCGATGACGATCAGCGATGATGATGGTGGTGGAGGCGGCGGCGGTGCTGGACCGGCTGGTGTCGGCGGCGGCAAAGAACAAACCTTCAAGAGCCCCGAATTCAACTCGCACTTTTTGGTACCTTTGGAGATTTATGGAGTGATGAAGTTTTACAGCGCTCCGGCTCCCGAAGCCTTGGGACGAACTCCGGAAGAAACTCCAGCGGCTCCCTCGCTATAACCCGAATACCGCTTGAGATCGTCCAACACCGTTCATGAAACTGGCAATGACACTGGCCCGAACCAGCAACCTATCGTAGGAGTTTGACCGTGAATAAGTTCGAGATGGAATTGAATGAAAACAAGGCCAAGGCCTTTTTTGTTCGCCACGGCGAAAAGGTTGGTTTGGCTGTGGCCGCTGGCCTGTTAGGCACCTTTGCCTATCTAGGTGTCGGCCTGAAGCCCGAATTGCAAGGCCGCACACCAACTTCGTTGGAAAGCACGGTGACAACCGCCGAGAACCATATCAAGAATGGTAAGTGGGAAGAATTGCGGCCCCATCGATTGGCCATCGCCAACACGGTCGAAAAATTGGACTCGAACAAGGTGCAAGTCGCCGCGTCCGATTATGTCTTTGATTATCTCTTGGCGCGGCGGTCTGCGTCGGCTCCCTTGCGATCCGATCCAACATTGTTGCCCGTGACGAACCCCGAAACGCATGTGGCTCGGATGAGTATTGCCGATACCGCGACCGACCGACATCCGTTGTCGATGTTGGCAACGATGGACATGGAGGACCCTGTACTGGGTGGATCTGGTCGTACCAATGGGCCAACGATGGAAGATGGCAGTAATGCCAAGAAAGCGGAGCCGGGCGTTGATCTCGGGGCGGTGATGGCGGCGACCGGAATCGACCCGACCAAAGCAGGCTTGAAAGAATTGGCCAATCCAGCGCCGGTTGATCGGTACGTGGCAACGGTGAAATACTTGTTTCCGTACAAGCAGTTGTACACCGATTTCCGGGGTGCCTTCCGAAAATCCATTGGGTACGACGCGACCAATGATCGTTTCGTTGTTCGATACATGGAAATTCAACGTCGCGTTAATGGGGGCGAATGGGTCGATTACACCAGCAAAATCCGTGAGCAAGAAAAGACTTACGTGGTAAGCGCTCCGGATCCATTTGATGACAAGTTCATGAATCGAGTCCTGACTCGTCCTTATCCGCCCGTGTTGCTCCAGGACTACTACGGTGTTTCAAGACATACCATGATTCCGGAAATGGAGTTGCCGGTGGATCCATTGCTGGCCGAGTCGACTCCTGACTCGACCACTGGGCGGACGGGTTCGTCCGGACGAAGTGGTATGTCAGGTATGTCGGGTATGTCCGGAAGGTCCGGTATGCCTAGCGGTATGTCCGGTGGGTCCAGGCCACCCAGTGGTATGTCGGGAATGTCTGGTATGTCTGGTATGTCCGGCATGTCGGGTATGTCGGGCATGTCGGGAGCCAGTGGTCAGTCCGGCGTGTCGAGCGTCGAGGTGGAAGAACCGCTGGATTTGGTCGATTACAAGTTGGTTCGATTTAGTGATCCAACGGTGGAGCCCGGCAATCAGTACGAGTACCGAGTACGTTATTGGCTGTACGATCCCAACAATCCGGTCAAGATGGAAGGATATGTCGAGGCGGTCGCGACACGAAAAGCGACCGTGATGTCCGCGACGGCGTCCGATGCGGACACACAAGCCGAAGTTGAAGATGACGAGGATTTGGAAACGGAGATCATTCAATCGAAGGTCAAGCTTGATCATTTGGCTCCGGAAGTTCGGGAGCGATTGGCACTTGAAGCCAAATTGGAACGCCCTTTGCCGATTCTCAAGAACTGTCGTCCCAGCCCGTGGAGCGAACCTACATCTCCGGTAACCGTGCAGTCGGTATTGGGGGAAGCCTTTGTGTCGACCGCCACGATCCCGTCGATGGCAAAATCGCCGGCGGATAATAAGGTCGTCAACTTCAGTGTGCGCGAAGGAGCCGTCCGATTGGTGACCACCGTCTGGGATAGCACGTTTGGAATTCAAGTTCCTTTGATGCTAGAAAATGTCTATCCCGGGTCGGTTCTGGGTGGCTCTAGCCTCACGAAGGTTTTGGACCCCATTACTCGCGAATACAAGAAATTGGAGAACAACGACGGTTCTGCAGTCGAGTCAGGGAAGCCACCGGGGTACAAGGGGACCAGTGGAATGGTTTTGGTGGACTTTTTGGGCGGCCGAGAAATTGAAAATGCGTCCGCGTCGAAAACCAAATTCAAAGTTCCCACCGAAGCCCTGTTGTTGGATTCTTCGGGACAACTAATGGTCAAGTCGGCAGTGCGTGATGCCCGTGACTTGACCTGGCTAAGTGGCGAAGTTCTGCGGGAAGATGGTTTGGTTGATAAATTAGCTGAGGCTGACAATGCATCCGAAGAAGATGAAGATGGGTCCGGTCGTGGTCGCAGCGGCGCGGGTGGACGCAGCGGACGCAGTGGCTTGCCGGGCGGGGGTGGCGGAAGCGGTCCTCCACCAGGTGCCGGCGGAGGTAGTAGTGGACGGTCCGGGCGCAGCGGCTTCGGTGGCGGCAATAACAATGGACCTCCACCTGGAGGCGGCGGTAGCAGTTCTGGTCGGTCAGGGCGCCCCGGTAGCCAGTAAGGCATCTGCCTCGAGCACGAAAGCCGAGATCGTTTGCAAACGGTGCCCCGATGAACTCAGGTTGGCCGCGTTGGTTGGACTTTCTTCAACCCAAAGTCCAGGAGTTCCCGGACACGTTCATGGCCTCTCGAAGCCAATTGAATCAACAAATGATTCACTGGCTGCCGGATCCGGAACGTGTTTCGTTAACGCTGCTTTTGGTTCACTATCCACCGACTTTTGAGCAATTGCAAACGGTGTTGGAACAGGCCAATGTGCCGTACCAGATCCACGTCGGACCGTTGAGTCCGCCGATTGTCAATCAAATGCACGAACGACAATGGCGATTCCGGCAAACGTCAGCCACATCCAGTAACCAACGACATCCAACGGCGGGTGTGTGCTTGGCGCTAACGGGACAATTGTCGCTGCCAACCCCAGCGGACTCTCGTTCCCTTCCGCGGCATTCCGTAAAATCGGACAGCCGGCTCGCCAAGAACCCGGTCGACCCTAGCACCAAAATTGGAGTCTTGGTTGCGGAACGGCATCAATTCCGCGCTCAAGATGATCGGGTCCGAGACTTTTGCCGGTCATTGGCGTCTCGCTGTCTACTAGGCTACTTCATTGCCTTGGATGATCCATTGATGGCCGGAAAAATCGACCGTGCTCTTCAACAACTTTTAGAGCATTACGGGATGAGGCCTGATGAGCCTCTACAGAGTGCGTTACTGGAACGCCTGTTACGTCGGACCCAACGCAATGCCCTGCTATCGCGCCCAGACGGGACTTAACAGAACAAAAAAAACGGTCGGCAAGAGCAATCTCCTACCGACCGTCAAGTCACTTGCAAATCACCCAGTTTAGGTTTGCTAACCCGGGCTGAGCCGACTACACCACGGCCAACTGCCGCATCTTCGAAGCAAACCCAGCCTGTCCAAACGAGACCATGCGTTGGACGCAAACCTTTTTCATGGCATCGCGAGCTGGCTTTAAGTAATCGCGAGGGTCGAACTTTTCGGGGTTTTCCATCAACACTTTGCGAATTGCCCCAGTAATGGCTAATCGGTTGTCGGTGTCAACGTTGATCTTCCGCACGCCCGACTTGATACCACGTTGGATTTCTTCGACCGGCACGCCATAGGTTTGGCGAATTTGACCGCCGTACTTGTTGATAATGTCCTGCAGTTCTTGTGGCACACTGCTGCTGCCGTGCATCACCAAGTGGGTGTTTGGCAAGCGGCGGTGAATTTCTTCGATTCGGCTCATGGCCAACACGTCGCCGTCGGGCTTGCGGGTGAACTTGTAAGCACCGTGGCTCGTACCGATTGCCACCGCCAAAGCGTCGACATTGGTTTCTGCGACAAAGCGGGCCGCCTCTTCAGGGTCGGTTAGCAATTGATCGTGCGACAACTTTCCTTCGGCTCCATGGCCGTCTTCGGCTTCGCCTTCGCCGGATTCAAGCGAACCCAAACAACCAAGCTCGCCTTCGACACTCACGCCACGGGCATGTGCCAACTTCACCACTTCTCGGGTGACGCGGACATTATACGCATAGTCGGCAGGCGACTTCCCGTCCTCTTTGAGTGAACCGTCCATCATGACCGACGTGAAACCGTTTTCGATCGCGCTGAGGCAAGTCGCAGGACTGTTGCCGTGATCCTGGTGCATGACGATCGGAATTTCCGGGTAGAGTTCTGCAGCGGCCAGCATCAAGTGGCGAAGATAGTTGTCTTGCGAGTACGACCGGGCTCCGCGCGAGGCCTGGACAATCACCG
>JAEUIP010000221.1 GCA_016795075.1 Planctomycetaceae bacterium
GGAATCCGACCAACCACGCGCCGCTAAGCGTTCCAAATCCGCAAGCAAAAACAAAACCAAACCGCCAAGCAAAGACCCCCTCATCCCCGGCCCTTCTCCCCCACAGAGGGGAGAAGGGAGACCATAAGGCGCAGGTTGACCAAGAAAGTAGACGGGAGACCATAAGGCACCGTTTGACCAAGAAAGTAGACGGGAGACCATAAGGCGCAGGTTGATCAAGAAAGTAGACGGGAGACCAAAAGGCATTAGGCTCACCGTGAACTAAGAGAACGAAATCCACGCCCTGCGGGCTGCCCATACACTAAATGAACGATGCCCCAACAGGCCCCACAGGCTCACCAAGCTCCCCAAACCTGCTCCGCCAGTTCTCCGAGCTACGTCGTTCGATTCACAGCGCCGAGCGAAGCAATTGACGTTGAGCCAGAGTCGGTGTGTTGCTAAAGTCCACCTCCCGCAGAGATCAACCAACGACGGAAGTCTTGTGAAGTGATTCACCAGCGATGATCCGGGAGAATGTCGAGCAGATGACCCTATGTTGAAGAACTGGCCAGTACGATACCAAATTCGGTTTGGAGCCGGGTTGCTGCTATTGGTAATCGTCGGGCTGTGTTTGGCCAGTGTGCAAGGCGTGTACAAGTTTCGCAACCTCACCAAAAGCATCCGTCAACGAGCCCTCGAATTACCACTGGCCGCCAATTTGGCACAGGCCGTCAGTGATCTGCGTCGAATCAACGCGCAGGCTTCTACATTGGACTCGGACCCGGTAACGCTTGGTTCATCAATGTTTCTTGAAGAACCGGACAGTCCACTCGCTTTGCGTGTGGCGTTTAGCACGCAAAAATTCAAGGTGCGTGCTGCTTTCCTGGCCTACCAAGAACAGTTGGAACTGGAGCCCACCGCCGACGACCGACTCGCGTACACTTCGAGTGAAGAAATGGCGGTTGCCAAAATTCATCGCGCCTTGGATCGAATCGATCGCAACACCGACAATCGCAATTGGATCTTTCATACGCAGGATTCCGCCTTGGTCCTGGAAACGGACCTGGAGGAATTGCAACAAGAAGTTCAACGCTTGCCTGGTCTCTTGAAGCAACGAATGGACGAGTTCGCCACCGTGGTGCGTGCCGAATACAACGCTTGGTACGCGTGGACTTTTGGCATGACGGCGGTCGCCCTTTTGTCTCTGGGCTTGTTGTTCTTGATCGCAAAACGCAGCATCTTCCAACCGCTGGAGACATTGATTCGTGGCTCGCGCCGAGTCGCAAAGGGCGAATACGATTTCCGCATCAAATTAAACGTCGAAGGCGAAGTCGCCGAACTGGCGGCGGCCTTGAACGATATGACCGAAAATTTCCAATCCATCAAAAACGACCTGGACGAGAAAGTCCGCCAACGAACCAAAGAGGTGATCCGCAGCGAACAATTGGCCAGCGTCGGATTCATGGCGGCTGGGTTGGCTCATGAAATCAACAATCCCTTGGCCGCCATCGCTTGGAGCGCGGAAGCGTTGGAAAGCCGAGTCCAAGAGTTGCTGGACGACTTGACGGACGACGCCGCACGAGAATCCTACGAGAAAGAGATCGGGACCATCCTCAAGTACCTGCGGCGAATCCAGGACGAAGCCTTTCGCTGCAAAGGAATCACCTCGGGGCTGTTGGATTATTCGCGATTGGACGACAAAGAAAAGCAGCCCACGGAAATGGTCCAATTGATTCGGTCCGTGATCGACATGGTGACGCCAGCAAAAAAATACGTTGGACGCAAAATTCACTTTGGTGCAAAACCGCCCGTCTATGGAATGGTCAACGCCCAAGAGCTGAAACAAGTGACCCTCAATCTGATCACCAATGCCTTGGAGTCGATCGAGCAATTTGGCAATGTATGGGTCGATCTGGAGCAAAAAAATGGTCACGTCATCATTCGAGTTCGTGACGACGGCTGTGGCATGACGGACGAAGTTCAAACACACTTGTTCGAACCGTTCTTTACGCGGCGAGCCGATGGTTCTGGCACCGGCCTTGGGTTAGCAATCACCTATCGGATCATCGAAGAACATCAAGGAACCATTCAAGCGGTCAGTGCGGGTCCAGGCAAGGGCTCGACGTTTACAATTTCTCTTCCTACGGTGAAACATGAAGAAAAACGCCAATCCTTCGCCGCTTGAGTCGCTCCACGTGTTGTGCGTGGACGATGAGCAACAGTTGCGAGAGTTTATGGAAGACCAACTGCCCCGCTATGGTCATCGGGTCACGACGTTCGCGGACGGAGCCAGTGCGTTGGCATCGTTAGCCACCCAGTCGTTCGATTGTGCGCTGGTGGATCTCAATATGCCGGGCATGAACGGCCTGGAACTGATTGGTCGCCTGCGCGAACAAGCCCCCGACATTCAAACCATTCTCTTGACCGGGAATGCGGACCTGAACGTGGCGGTCCAATCCATGCGATTGGGCGCGTTCGATTTTTTAGAGAAACCATGCAAGCTGCGTGAATTAGAAACGGCTTTGCTGCGGGTCGCCGACAAGTTGGCGTTGGTCCGCCAGTGTCGAAAGCTGGAACGACAAGTGGAGTCTCAATCGTCTCGCAAGACCGGTGTGTTGATCGGCAGCCATCCGACGATGTTGGAGTTGCAACGCATCATCCAGCGTGTCGCCCCGACGAATTCAACGGTGCTGATCTTGGGCGAAACGGGAACCGGCAAGGAACTAGTCGCCCGCGCGATGCACCAACAGAGCTCGCGTGCGAGTCAAGCCTTTGTGGCCGTCAATTGTGGTGCGTTGCCTGAGAACTTGATCGAAAGTGAACTGTTCGGTCATCTGAAGGGAGCGTTTACCGGTGCGGATGTCGATCGTTTGGGATTATTCGAAGTTGCCAACGGCGGGACACTCTTCTTGGATGAAATTGGCGAGTTGCCCAAGGCCATGCAAGCGAAACTGCTCCGTGTTCTGGAATCGGGCGAGATCCGCCGCGTTGGCGAAGGGCTGACCAGAAAAGTCGACTGTCGAATTGTCTGTGCCACACACCGCAACTTGCCCCACATGGTTCAAGATGGCGAATTTCGCGAAGACCTGATGTATCGCATCAACACCTTCCAGATTCACATCCCTAGCTTGCGGCAACGACGATCCGATATTCCGGCTTTGGCAGAATCGTTGTTACTCCGGGTTCGACCTTCGGCCGCAGGCCAAAGTCCTCACTTCTCCGACCAAGTTCGAGCGCTGTTGCAGGAACACGCTTGGCCAGGAAATGTTCGCGAATTGGCGAACGTCATCGAACACGCTTCGGTGATGTGCGATCGTTTGCCCATCGAAGTCGAGCATCTGCCCAGCCAATTCGGACAAACTCGGCTGGCAATCGCTTCAACACCATCGCATCAACCCGAGATTATCTCGCTGCGCGAAATGGAACAACGCATGATCGAAGCCGCGCTGGACCGACATCAGGGCAACAAAACCGCCGCGGCTCAAGAGCTGGGGGTCAGCATCAAAACGCTCTACAACAAGCTCAATTCCACATCGGATCGCTCCGCCGCGTAGCATATGGCCGCCGCATCAGCGAGTCACGGCACTAGTCTTAACCTCGAAGGGCTGGCAAAACCTATGCCAATCGTGCAAGCCACCGGTTGGGGCGAACACAAACTGACGAAGTCTTAAGGCCCGAAGGGGCTGGCGCAACCTCTGCCAATCGAGCAAACCACCGGCTGGGGCGAACACAAACGGACGAAGTCTTAAAGCCCGAAGGGGCTGGCACAACCTCTGCCAATGGTGCAAACCACAGGTTGGGGCGAACACAAACGGACGAAGTCTTAAAGCCCGAAGGGCTGGCACAACCTCTGCCGGTGGCGCGAGCCACCGGTTGGCGACAACCATAAGGTTCCGAAGGCCTGGAGGGCCGATACAATTTGCCCTCCATCCGACGGCTGATTCACTGACTTTGCCAAAGCAATCACAGTGAAATGTCACTTTGTGTTCTTGTGTTCCAGCAACCACTTGTACAGCTCTTCATTGGCGTAGGTTTCCGTCCAAGAATCGTGTCCGACGCCCGGATAGACAGTGAACTTCACGTTTCCACCGGCTCGTTTCAAACCTTCGACCATGGTCTCGGATCGTTCCAACGGCACGACATTGTCTTGATCGCCATGGAAGGCCCAGGTTGGTACATGGGAATACAACCGAGTTGTGAACGGTTCGCCACCACCACAAATGGGAGCAATCGCCGCAAATCGGTTGGGTTGATAAGCGGCCAGGCCCCACGTTCCGAACCCGCCCATGCTCAGTCCCGTGACATAGATTCGCTGTTTGTCGACTTTGTAATTGGCTTCGATTTCGTCCAACAGCGCCGCCAACTCAAAGGGTTCCCACCACCGACCGCCGGGACACTGGGGCGATACGACGATAAACGGAAAGTCTTTCCCGGCATCAATCAGTTTCGGCGGACCATGTTTCTTTACCAATTCCAGGTCACTGCCCCGTTCCCCGGCCCCGTGCAAAAACAATAACACAGGCCAGGATTCTTGTTTGTCATAACCTTTCGGGAGCGACAACAAGTACTTCAGTTTCACCGTGGTCGCGCGATCGAGCTCCTTCGCCTGTTGGCCGGCTTCCTGCGCCACGGCAGACCTCGTCCATCCGAATCCACATCCGCAAGCAATCAAACCGATCGTCACCAAACTTCTCCAAATTCCCATGGTCCACCTTCTTATTGTAAATGGCGTATTCCAAAAAATGCGATTGGCGCTCGCGAGTTCCCACTGCTCGACTTGGAGGGCTGCTCGACCAACCGATCAGCCCCGTTGCGAATTGTAACCAAAATGCTGGCAATTGTTGGGCTCCGAACGGGGACCAAAGTCGCATTTCTCGCCAATCACATTTTCCTCTTGGAGCTAGAGGGCATTTCTTGAATAATGGCTGTCGCGTTTGGTTGTCCCGGTACGTCAAGGGTCGGCTCATGCAGCACGGGAAATTTCCGACCAAAGCACCAAACCGCTCAGTCAATCGTGTTTCGCGAGCGCTGGCAAACCAACTCGGCCAACGCTGATGACTTGGCGGCATTGGACGAAAGCACCGTTTTCGCAGGGATTGCGTAGGTCAAACATGATGGATCATAACTTCGCCCGCCGAATTGTCTTGCTTGTGAGCTGTTTCAGCACCGGATTAGCTATTGGGTTGGCCTCCCCCACCACGTTGTTCGGACAGGCCTTGCAACCCAAGCCCGTCGCGACAACACCCGCACCCGATAAAGATCCGCTAAAGATCTTGTCCGACACGGCTCGGCGATTGGAGAACGAGCAGACGTTTGAATTCAAGTACAAACTTCGCGAGGGAGACGTGATTCGCTGGAACGTGGATCATGTGGCCGCCACGGAAACTCGAGCCCAAGCGGACCACGACAACACCAAGTCTCGCGCCCAATCGGTCGTGAAATGGCAAATTACGAACGTCGACTCTTTGGGCAACGCGACCATCCTGTTGACACTGGAAGCCGCCGATATGTGGCAACAAACCGATGAACATCCACCGGTCGAGTACAATTCTCGCAACCAACGCGGAGAGATTCCAGAAGTGTATCGGCAATTCGCCGAATGGATCGGTGTCCCCATGGCAACTTACCAGATCAACTCCATCGGCCAAGTGATCGACCGACAAGAAGTCTACCGCAACGTCAAGTTTGGTGTCGGCGATGTCACCATGCCTTTGCCCGGCCGACCGGTGCGAATTGGCCAAGCCTGGCGTGTCCCTGGCAATATCATGGTTCGTCACAACGATGGCACGCAACGCAAGATCGTGACACAAATCGAGTATCGGTTGCAGTCGGTCGACAACGGTGTCGCGACCGTGAGTTTCGACACCCAAGTCTTGACTCCGGTGGATGACCCACGGATCGAATCCCAATTGATGCAACAAATGAGTCAAGGCACCGTGCTGTTTGATCTTAATCGGGGACAAATGGTGGGCATGGATTTGGCTTGGAACCGACGGTGCTTGGGCTTCAAAGGCCCGGACAGTTCGGTCGCCTACAACGCCAAGTACATCATGCGTCAGCTACAATCGTCCGCGGCCGGTGAAGACGACAAAGCCAAGGTTGTCAACAAAGACCATCTACAAATTGGCATTCGCATGGCCGAAGACGGACCGGTATTTCGTTGGTAGCTAGTGCTTTGGCACAATCCATACATGGGGTCTGGTGAACGGGTCAAGAGTCCATTGTGCGAAGCACCCGAAGGGTCGTTCCGGCAATTGACTCCTGACACCTTTACCAGACCCAACCTAAAATTAAGTAGTGACAAAGCACTAGTGACAAAGTACCAGGCCGTTGGTTGCCACCTAAACACGCATCATTTCCTTGGCCGAGGGACCAACTTGGTCCTTCGGATCCGTTTCACGTTTGAGGTCTAGCTTTGAAGAATGGTAACTCCAGCAGTGATGATTCCCACGTGGAGAGCAACCAGATTGCTGAGGAGCTAAAACTGCCGACTCGGCAAGTTCGTGCCGTGATCGAATTGTTGAATGCCGGCAACACGATTCCGTTTATCGCTCGTTATCGCAAAGAAGCGACCGGTGGGTTGGACGAGATCGCCTTACGAGCGATTGAAGATGCCTTGGAGCGAATCCAGACGTTGGCGGCCCGCAAAGCAACGGTCCTGCAGTCGATTACCGAACAAGGACTTTTGACCGAAGCACTTCGGAAACAAATCGAAGCCTGTGCCGACCTTCGGACGCTCGAGGCCATCTACTTGCCGTTCAAGCCCAAGCGACGCACGCGGGCCACCATCGCGCGGGAACAAGGCCTGCAGCCGCTCGCCGATCTGCTCGTAAAGCAAGAACGATTGTCGCGTTCCAAAGCCAACACTTTAGCAGCGTATGTGGACGAGAAACGAGGGGTTCCCGATCCGGAAACGGCCCTCCGGGGAGCGTTGGATATTGTCGCCGAGCAATGGTCCGAGAACGCGGGGCTCCGTGCGCAAATGTTCGAACAGGCCCAATCGTACGGCTATGTCGCATCCAAACTCAAACGCGGCAAAACCGACGAACAGAACAAATTCGAACTGTATCTCGATCATCAAGAGCCGGTTCGCAAGATTCCATCCCATCGGCTATTGGCCATGTTGCGCGGCGAGGCGGAAGATCTTCTCCGCGTGAGCTTGGACTTGGATACGTCGCATGTCGTTGCAAGTTTCAAACGAACACTCGTGCATAACCGCCAGTTCGAGTTCCATGCCGAACTGAACGCAACGGTCGAGGACTGTGTCGATCGATTATTGCTGCCGGCAACGGAATCGGCGATTTTGCAGAGCCTCAAAGAACGGGCCGACGAAGAAGCGATTGCGGTTTTCGGCAAGAATCTCCACGAACTGCTGATGGCCCCACCGGCAGGTCCGCGCGTCACGATTGGCATCGACCCCGGGTTTCGTACCGGCTGCAAGGTTGCCGTAATCGATGGTACGGGGAAGTACCTGGAGAATGCCACCATTTATCCGACCCCGCCCAAAAACGATACCAGTGCCGCCGGTCAGACGCTCTTGGGACTGATTCGGCGTCATGCCGTGGAACTGATCGCGATTGGCAACGGCACCGCCTCGCGCGAGACCGACGCGTTCGTCGGCAACTTGATTCGCGAGCAGAGATTGAACGTGACGAAAGTCATGGTCAGTGAATCGGGTGCGTCGATTTATTCCGCCAGCGAACTCGCTGCGCACGAGTTCCCCAATCTGGATCTGACGGTTCGTGGAGCCATCAGCATCGCGCGTCGGTTGCAAGATCCGTTGGCCGAGTTGGTCAAATCCGATCCCAAGTCGATTGGGGTCGGCCAATACCAACACGATGTCAATCAGGCACAACTGCGCAAGTGCTTGGATCGAGTCGTCGAGTCGTGCGTCAACCATGTGGGCGTCGACCTGAATACGGCCAGTGCCCCGTTGTTGGCCTACGTTGCCGGGATTGGCCCCAAGTTGGCCGAAAACATCGTGGCGCATCGCGACTCCAACGGCAGGTTTACCAATCGCAAGCAATTGTTGTCGGTCGCGAAGTTGGGCAAGAAGGCTTTTGAACAAGCGGCAGGGTTCCTGCGAATTCGCGGTGGGGAGCAACCGCTGGACAATTCGGCCGTGCACCCGGAAAGTTATCCCATCGTCAGTCGCATGGCCAAATCCGTTGGCGCCGAACCCACCGCCATCTTGGGCAACGCCACCTTGGTGCAAACTCTCAAGCCAGAAAATTTTGTGGACGGCGACGTTGGCTTGCCAACTGTCACCGACATCTTGGCAGAACTGGCCAAGCCAGGTCGTGATCCACGGCGAGAATTCACGGTCGCCCGCTTCGCCGAAGACATTCACTGCCTGGAAGACTTGCGAACCGGATTGGTCTTGGAAGGTGTGATTACCAACGTGACCCACTTCGGAGCCTTTGTGGATATCGGAGTCCATCAAGACGCCTTGATCCATATTTCTCAATTGTCGAACGAATTTGTCCGCGACCCGAGCCAAGTGGTTTCCGTCGGCGATATCGTCAAAGTCAAGATTCTCGAGATCGATACCGAGCGGAAACGAATCTCGGCAACGCGAAAATTCTAGGCCTCCGTTGGACAATCCTGCGGAAACGGTTGGGGCGGTACCTCAACGTCTCTCGACTCTTCTTGAAAAATCTCAAAATACTCCGCGCGAAAACGATTGCGGCGCGGATGTATCCCG
Organism: Planctomycetaceae bacterium; assembly: GCA_016795075.1. Classification (GTDB taxonomy): domain Bacteria; phylum Planctomycetota; class Planctomycetia; order Pirellulales; family Pirellulaceae; genus M30B19. Next base: position 8,684 of record JAEUIP010000221.1, read on the forward strand.
TCCAACCTTCGAGCGGTTCCCAACGTTAAAAGTTTAAAGTCCTCCAAATTACTTTGGCGATGTGGCAAACAGGTTCTCGCTGCCGTTTTCCAAACCCCAATTGAAACCTTGACTATGAAAAAGATACTTCCCTCGCTTGTATTCGCTTTCCTAGCACTTAGTTCCCTCGCAAACCAAGCAACTGCCGGCATTATCGTCGTCGCGCCGACCAATAGCACTTCGGGCAGTCTCCAAATCACGGCGGACATCACATTCAACATAACCACCGCAGGTTCGGGACAGTTGATCATCTTTGACGAATGGGTGACGTCCGATGGCAGCCAGGCCTTCGCCAACCTCGCTCCCCACCTTTCGATTTCCATCAATGGTGCATCGCCAATTTCTCGCTTCGGAGTTATTGTCGACAATCTTGGCTTCACCCAAGGACAAGTCACGGCCAACGATGGATACATATTTCTCAATAGTTCCTTCTCTGTGAGTACCGGGAACACGGTAACTCTAAAGGCCGCAACCTACAAT
>JAEUIP010000222.1 GCA_016795075.1 Planctomycetaceae bacterium
GTAAAGTGAGTGTGTGGTTGATAACCTACCAAAGTTCGCTACAAGCTATCAGTTGGGAAATGGATTCGCAACACGGCGACGCCCCTCGCTTCACAACGGTCGAACATGCGATCACGTTCATTTTGTCTTGAACTTCATCCCCATCGTGGCCAGTCCCTGTTGAATCTCGGGGGCGGACATGAACAACTTCCAGAGCAAACCCGAGCGATGATTTTCGATCATGACCACGATCGGTCCCTGGTCGATCGCCAGATATCGCCGTGGGTACCAATGGGCGTGGTGGCTGAAGGCATCGTAGAATCCATACTTGCCCAAGATCTTCTCACCCAAGTCGTCGTGGAAGTGCCGCAAAGCGCGCAAGCTCTCTTCGGGTAAATATGGCATGGACGCCAATGCGGCGGTCGGTGAGATGACGCCTAAGTCTTCCGCGGGGCAATGGGCGGCATAGAAGTTCGGCGAATAACTGGCGGTCAAACCCCAGCAATTCGGGCCATAGCCAGCAAATCCACGCGGGTTGGTCACACAATGCTCGTAGTGGATTCTCGCGTGTCGAACATTGGCCTCCCAATAATCAGCGTACTGATCCTGCAATCCACGCGGGTCCAAACCCAGAAACGAGTAATGGGCCCAAAACAAAGGTCCCGCGGAAATGGTTTGTCCCTGGTGTTTCAACGGCAAGGCAATGTCGTACGAAGTTGGTCCGCCCACGATTTTTCCATCCTCCGCCCAACCTCCGTGATAAACCGAAGCAGGAACGGCATGCGTCGGCGAACTACATGCCAAGACGTACGTGATCAAGCACTCGTTCCATCCGCGAATCTTGAAGTTGATCTTCCACTGATGTTTGGGTGACCAATGCCAATAAAGAACGTTTTCTTGGTTGGGCCCGCGGTGCCAATCCCATTGAACCTCGCGCCATAGTTTATCGACTCGAGCGGCCAGTCGTTGCTCTTCGGAGCTTCCGGTTCGAAAATACTGCCGCACACACAGGAGTCCTTGCATCAGAAAACTGGTTTCCACCAGATCGGCTCCGTCATCATCTGGACTAAAGGGAACTGTCTTGCCAGTGTTCCCATCCAGCCAATGGGGATAGACGCCGTGAAACCGATCGGATTGTTCCAAGAAGGAAACGATCTGTTCGATCTGTTCGTAGCCTTCGCTTCGAGTGATGAACCCACGTTCAATTCCGACGAGGATCGCCATGACTCCAAAGCCCGTTCCACCCGTGGTGATGACGACCGAGTCTTGCTCCGAGAGATCTCCATCGAAATGAATTCTCTCCAAAGCGGCTTTTGATTTCGACTGAGCACCTTCGCGAAAGTACTCGAAGGTCGTACGTTGCACCAAGTCGAGTAGTTTTTCGTCGCCAGCAGAGAGGGACGGAACGCTGTCCAGGACCTGCAGTTGGTCCTGCGCCAGCGTCGGACTGGCAATCGCCAGCAGCCAGACCAAGACCAATATATAGACGTTCCGACGAAAAAATGTCGCCAATGTTTGAGGAGTTGTTTGCATATTCGCCATGGTGGTACCTTGGTGGATGTTGGACCGCGAGCGCCGCCAACAAGAACGAATTTTTGACTTGATAACGTACACCATGCGCGGCTCTTTGTATAGAATTGCCGTCTGACTGCAAAATCTCGCGGGGGATGAAAACCTGGGACCGGTTCTGCCTGCGGATGGCAAAGCCGTGCTGCGGATGAAAAAACCCGAGAGTGAGTGTGCGTGTGAAGCCGGGCGGGGATGAAAGCGCGGTGAGTTTCTCTTCAGCGATTAACTAAACGAATGGACCAAACCATGGCCCTTCAGGAACCACATCTCGTTTCAGTACGGTATTTATCCGCAGATCGGCTTTGCTATCCGCAGGCAATCCCACAACAAAAACAATCCCATTCACCGCCAATTTCATTCAGCGTCAAGCCAAGCATCGTTCTCAAAGAGCAATAAAACCTCGGGTCGATCAGGAATCATAGGAATTCAATGAACAAATTCTCCGATCTAAAGGCTGGCGTCATTGGAACTGGGTTTATCGGTCCTGTGCACATCGAGGCGTTGCGGCGAATCGGGGTATCGGTCACGGCGATCTGCGGTTCGGAGCAAGCACGCGAGGTTGCGGTGCGATGGGAAATCCCGCGAGTCGTTACCGGTTACGACGTGGAGAAGTTCTTGGCGGAGGCGGATGTCGACGTCGTTCACATCACGTCTCCGAACCGGCATCACCATCGGCAAGCCCTGGCGGCTCTGGCGATAGGCAAACATGTCGTATGCGAAAAGCCGCTGGCGATGACCACGGCCCAGACCGCTGAGATTGTCGCGGCCGTGAAAGCCTCGGGTAAAGTCTTTGCCGTGAACTACAACATCCGTTTCTATCCTGCCGTATTGCAGATGCGGGCGATGGCCCAAGGTGGCGAGTTGGGCGAGATCATCCACGTGAACGGCAGCTACATGCAGGACTGGCTGCACAAAGACACCGATTACAACTGGCGAGTATTGGCCAGCGAAGGAGGCGAACTGCGCGCGGTGGGTGACATTGGCACGCATTGGCTGGATACGGTCTGTTTTATCCTCGGGTCGCCCGTGGACGAGTTGATCGCAGATCTGTCGATTTTTCATCGCACGCGGCAACGACCGCTCGGTGAAGTCCAAACGTTTTCCAGCACTGGATCTTCGAGTGTCGTGGACCGCTCCGTCGGTCCAATTCAAAAAAGCCAACCCTGTCCGGTCGATACAGAGGACTTTGCCAATGTGTTGTTGGCCTTCGCCAACGGAGCGCGAGGGAACTTGAGTGTCTCCCAGGTGGCAGCTGGGCGAAAGAACAGTCTCCGTATCGAAATCTACGGCAGCAAGAAATCCGCGTGGTGGTGCTCGGAGGACCCGGAGGTGTTGCACTTGGGCAATCGCGATGGTGCAAACGAAACCGCTATCCGAGCAACACCCGCGTTTGGAATCGGTGCCCAAGGATTCATGGATTATCCGCCCGGCCATGTCGAAGGCTTTCCGGACACGTTCAAGGTGAACTTTCGCAATATCTATTCGGCGATCGTCAATGGTCCTGGCGAGCGGCTGTTTGCCACCGCCAACGAAGGGCATCAAGAAGTCGCGATGTGTGAAGCAATCCTGCGGAGTCATCGCGCCAGATCATGGACCAAAGTTTGAGCACATTATTGATGCTCCAAATGTTTAACCGCGAAGGAATCGTCCCGAAATAACGTCCCGATTTGGGAGAGTCCGACCTTGGTTAATCCTAGAACCCCGATCGACTTTGGTTCACACGCGGCTAAAAAATGAGTCCTGAAAAATGAAAATTGAACAATGCAAAATGCTGACGGCCATTGCTGGCTCGCGGAATGTTCGAAACTAGACGTTTGGTACATTTTGAATTTTTCATTCTTCAATAATCATTAATCATTCAACCGCCAGAGCCAGCGAAAGTGATTCCAGAGCTTTCGACGTTCGAAATCCGGAACTTATTTCGCGCCAACTCGCTTAGCGGCGCCTGGTCGATCGGATCCCCGCTCGACCAGGCTCTGCTAACCGGTTAACGCAGCATTTGCCGCACTGCCTTCGTTCCAGACGCACAACAATCGTGTTATCTTGGTCACATGCCCAGCAAGGAACGGCTGCTGATTGTCGTGGACCGCTCCGCGGTCCTCGGATCGCGGAGCGATCCACGACCCTGTCCGACTAGGATCGCGGAGCGATCTACTACCCTTTCCAACTCGGATCGCGGAGCGATCCACGACACTGTCGAAATCCACATTTACGAATCGAGGCGAGAATCATGACGACGAAGCTTATAGGGTTGCACTGGACCGTCGGTTTGGCTTGGTTCTTCGGCGGAACTGGGATTTCGGCCCAGACCCCGCCTACCGCCGAGACCGCGCGGGGAATCGTCTTTGTGGACCGCAATCAGAACGGCGTCCTGGATACCGACGAACAACCGTTGAGCGGCATCCGAGTTTCAAATGGTCGCGAAATCGTCTTGACGGCCGCCGATGGTCGGTACGAAATCCCACTCGAGGTCGATCAATCCGTCTTCGTGATCAAACCTCGAGGGTTTCGCACGCCTTTGTCCGAAGATGGGCTGCCTCGGTTTTATTACACGCACAAGCCCGAGGGCTCACCCCAACTGAAGTTTCCCGGAGTCGCCCCCAGTGGCCCACTACCCACAGCCATCAATTTTCCGCTGGTGCCTCAGAATGAGGCCGATCAATTCCGGGCGATCATGTTTGGCGATCCCCAGCCGCGCAATATCCAGGAAGTCCGTTACATTGCTGCCGACATCATCCCCGAGTTGATCGGCACCGATGCCTCATTTGGCGTCACGTTAGGCGATATTGCTTTTGATGATCTATCGACCTTCAAACCGCTCAACCAAGCGATCGGCGTGTTGGGAATTCCCTGGTACAACGTGTTGGGCAACCACGACCTGAACTTTGATGTCCCCGATCGCAAGCACTCGACCGAGACTTTTCAGAGCATCTACGGACCGACGTACTACAGTTACGACTACGGCAACGTTCACTTCGTCGTCATGGACAATATCAACTATTTCATTGATCCCGCGACGGCGAACGGCAAGTACAACGCACTTTTCGGCGAACGGCAATTGGCGTTTCTCAAGAATGACTTGGCCTTGGTTCCTGCCGATTCGCTGGTGGTATTGATGATGCACATCCCGTTGATTGGGGCCGTCGATCGCCAAGAAGTTTATCGGCTGATCGAGGAACGTCCGTTCTGTGTATCGATTTCCGGACACACGCACTACCACGAGCATCGATTCATCGACGCGGCGGACGGATGGCGCGGCAAACAGCCCCATCATCACATGATCAACGTGACCGTCAGCGGAAGTTGGTGGGGCGGGAATCGCGACGAACGCGGCATACCCCACGCCATGATGAGCGACGGAGCCCCCAACGGCTATAGCATCATGGCGTTCAACCATCACAACTATCAGCTGGATTTCTACCCCGCCGGACGAGCCCCAAGCTACCAGATGGACGTGGTGTTGCCCGAAAAAATCCCCGCCTCCCAGTGGAAAGACCTCCCCGTCATTGCCAATGTTTTCAACGCACGACCGCAAGATCGTGTGGAAGCCCGAATCGGACACGATGGCTCTTGGACGGTCATGGAAAATTACACGGGCACCGCGCCGTACTTCGTCGAAGTCCGGCAACGCGAATTGAAACCAGACGGCACACCCATGTTTGGCGAACCGCATGCGACCAATCATCTTTGGCGCGTAAACTTGGGGGCGTTTGGAAAAGAGTTGCCAGCGGGGCACCACTTGCTGCAAGTTCGCTGGACCGACGATCAGGGCCGTGAAACGTTGGCGAACAAAGTCCTCATGATTTCGGAGTAAACCGAGCGATGTCCGATTCGAATTTGGAACACCTGGATGTCATCGCCGTGGGAGCCCATCCGGACGACGTCGAGATCGCGTGCGGCGGAACCTTGGCCCTGTTGGCCGAACAAGGGTATCGCGTTGGGATTATCGACTTGACCGATGGCGAACCCACACCACTGAGCTCGGGGCCCGAACAAAGACACCGCGAAGCCGCCGCTGCAGCCGCATGCTTGGGAGTCGCTCGCCGAGTCATTCTGGAACTGCCGAATCGTCGGTTGTTCGATTCTTTCGAAGCTCGCGTGGCCTTGGCCACCGAATTTCGCCGGTATCGGCCCAAGGTGGTCATCGGTCTGGGACACAAAACCCCGATGGCCTCCCCCGATCATTGGCAAGCGATGCAAATCACCGACGCGGCCGTGTTCTACAGTCGCCTGACGAAATGGGACCAGCATTTTTCCGGCCTACCGGTCCACAACATCCCGTGCCAGTTGTACTATCCGCTGACGTTCGACATCGAGCAGACCCTGGCGCTACCGCATCGGTTTACGGTCGACATCTCAAGCGTGATGGGCAAGAAGCTTAGTGCCATTCAAAGTTACGAATCCCAGTTTGGCCACAAGAGCGATATTTTGGAGCGAGTAAAGTCCATCAACTCCGTCGCCGGCGCGGCGGCAGGCTTTGGTTCCGGAGAACTACTGTCCAGGACTCGTCCGCTAGGGACTCGCAACCTCATGGACTTCTTAAGCCTGTCCTAATGGTCAGTGGACAGGCGTCAGGCGTAAGTGGTCAGGCTTCAGGTGTCAGGCTTCAGGGTTCAGGGGTCAGGCTTCAGGTGTCCGGCTTCAGGGGTCAGGGGTCAGGGGTCAGGGGTCAGGGGTCAGGTCTGCTCCATGGTCTGTCGGATTCTTTATCCGTGTCATTCCGTGTCTATCCGTGGCTCGCCACGCGCCACCGACTCCACTGAAGCCTGACCCCTGCCCCCTGACCCCTGCCTACCCCACCCCATCCACTCCGCGTCTTCCACGCTTCGGCGGTAAAAATTTGTTCATATCGTGCAACGTTCCCTCCCAAAAAATCAAACACGTATTAGGATAGAACCTCGGTGGTCCATGGCACCAGGCGAACCGGCCGTTGTTCCGTTGGCCCACGATTTCCCTCAACCGTCACAATCCGAACCACCTTGATTGGCACAGTTTTTCAGCAAACTGTCACCCAGGTGGACGGAGTCTGCCCCGAAATAAGCCGGGACCAAAGACCCAAAAAACCACATCTCGCCTCGGAAGTTAACCAGTTAGAAAAGCAAGGCTGGGCGGGAAACGAGGCAGGAAGCAAGGCCCGAAAAACGAAATCTCGCCTCGTGAGTTAACCGGTTAGCAGAGCGTGGCAAGGCGGGCATCCGACCAACCACGCGGCGCTAAGCGTTCTGCGATCCGTGCCAATCGCGGTCCATCCGTGGTTCCAAACCCGGCCAGAAGAAGTTAGAAGTTAGCTCAACTTTGAACTCGGAAATTTGAAATTTGAAATCTCAAATCTTCACCCGGACAAAACGAGAACGACCCTGAACCCCACTCACCCAATCACCTAAAACCTAGCCCCTAGCCCCTCAACCTAAACCAACAACTGTGGCATTCATCGACATCATCGCCGGCGCACGTCCCAACTTCGTCAAAATCGCAGCGATTATCCACGCGATCAACGAATCGGACCCTAAGCCCAACTTCGGTTTTCGACTGGTCCACACCGGCCAGCACTACGACAAACGCATGTCGGGCGACTTCTTCGAACAGCTCGGGATCCCCGAACCGGACGTCAATCTCGAAGTCGGCTCGGGCAGCCAAGCCGAACAGACCGGCAAGATCATGCTGCGTTACGAGCAGCTTTTGCTGGAAAAATCTCCCGCCCTGACGTTGGTTGTCGGCGACGTCACCTCGACCATGGCTTGTGCCATCGTGGCCCAGAAACAAGGCGTCCCCGTGGCCCACGTCGAGGCCGGTATTCGTTCGGGGGATTGGACCATGCCTGAAGAGATTAACCGCTTGGTCACCGACTCGATCACCAATTGGTTCTTTACGACCTCGGAGATCGCCAACAACGAACTCCGCCGCACGGGCATCTCCGACGACCGGATCTTCTTCGTCGGCAACACGATGATCGACACACTGTTAAGAAATCGTTCGCGATTCCAACGCCCGGACGTGGCCGATCAACTTGGTGAACGACCGTACTTGTTATTAACGCTTCACCGACCGTCAAACGTGGACGATCCGAAACAACTCCGAGCGATTCTGGAGTCGATTGCGGCGGCAGCGGGCTCGACCCCGGTTTTGTTCCCGATCCATCCGCGGACCAAGCAGAAATTGGAAGCCAACGGCATCCAGTTGTCCGCGCCGTTTGTCTTGGCTGAGCCCCTACCGTACTTGGAGTTCAACTATCTGGTCGAACGAACTCGAGGGATCATTACCGACTCGGGCGGTATCACCGAAGAAGCGACCGTCTTGGGCATCCCTTGCATGACCCTACGAAACAGCACCGAACGCCCCGAAACCGTCGAACTGGGCACCAACGAACTGATCGGCAGCGACGTCTCCGCGATCCCTCCAGCGATTAAACGTATGATGGAGGGCAATTGGAAGCGAGGACAAACCCCAGCCTTGTGGGATGGACATGCAGGGCAGCGAATTGTCGCGCAGATCGATGACCTTCTCCGCGTCAACAAAATGTGCGGAACACCGTTTTCAAACGATTGAAGGATTTCACATTCGCTAAGCCTAAATCAATAGGCTAAAGACTCGTTTTTCGCACCGCAGAAACTAGTGCAATAGAATAGTTCAATCATTCGACGGTCACGCGTGCCGCTGTTCTACAGTATTCACTCACGACAGACGAAATTAATGCCAAAGTAGTTATCATGGACATTGTAGATTTAATTCGTGGAGCCGGAGACGTATTTACAATCGCAGAAGTTGGATTGGCGCATGAAGGCAGTTTGGGGATGGCACACGCTTATATTGATGCAGCCGCTGATTGTGGCGTGAAAGCAGTGAAGTTTCAAACACATATCGCTTCAGAAGAAAGCACCGCGCAAGAACAGTTTCGCGTAAGGGTGTTTCCTCAAGATAAAACCCGATATCAATATTGGGAACGAACTGGTTTCGAAAAATCACAATGGTTAGAGCTTGCAAGTCATGCAAAGGATCGCGACTTGTGGTTTCTCAGTTCCCCATTCAGTAATCTAGCCGTCGAGTGGCTTTCTGAATGCGGAGTTCCTGCTTGGAAAGTTGCCTCCGGTGAACTTACAAACTTTCCGATGCTTCACAAGATGTGTGATACCGGGTTGCCAATTCTAGTTTCAAGCGGAATGAGTAGTTGGAAAGAGCTAACGGATTCCGTTGATTTGATTCGTTCACGTAATGTGGGATTTGCTATTTTTCAATGCACGACATCCTACCCGTGCGCCCCGGAAAATTGGGGATTAAATGTAATGCAAGAAATACGGGAGCGTTTTCGTTGCCCAGTGGGACTTAGCGACCATAGTGGAGACATCTTTGCCGGTTTGGCAGCGGTCGCGATGGGGGCAACGATGATAGAATTCCACATCGCATTTTCCAAACAACAATTTGGTCCCGATGCGAAAGCGAGCCTAACAATAGAGCAAGCACGCGCCTTGGTTCTAGGCGTGGCGCAAATCCGGAAGGCACTTGGAAATCCTGTTAATAAAGATCAGCAAGCTGCCAAACTTGCTCCGCTTCACGCACTTTTCACCAAGAGTATTGTATCTGCGAGATCGCTTACAGCGGGAACGAAGCTGTCAATT
>JAEUIP010000223.1:0-266 GCA_016795075.1 Planctomycetaceae bacterium
TGTTGGATACTTTGCAACCAGATTCCGATGTGATTGTGATCGGCGGTGGACCAGCGGGCGCAACGGCGGCCACTTTAATTTCGCAGCAGGGCTTTCGCGTCCAGTTGTTCGAAAGAGAGACTTTTCCCAGGTACCACATCGGCGAATCGCTCATCCCGGAGACGTATTGGGTGCTGCAGCGACTGGGAATGTTGGAGAAGATGTCCGCCAGTCACTTTGTCAAGAAATTCAGTGTCCAGGTTGTTACGGCATCGGGAGTGGAATCC
>JAEUIP010000223.1:276-9145 GCA_016795075.1 Planctomycetaceae bacterium
CGTGGCAGATCAAACGCAGCGAATTTGATGAGATGATGCTCAACAATGCTCGTGAACACGGTGTTCATGTCCACGAAGGCAGTCGAGTGAGAGAGGTTTATTTTGAAGGGGACCGGGCGACAGGTATTCAAGTCACGGACGCCCAGGGAGTGACGCGGGACGTCCGCGCGTCGGTGATCGTTGATGCCAGCGGCCAAAGTTCATTGCTGATCAACAAACTGAATCTGCGCGTTTCCGATCCTCAATTGAACAAGGGAGCGATCTGGACGTACTACCGAGGTGCTTTTCGGGATAGTGGCATCGATAGCGGCGCCACGATCGTGTTGAGTCTTCGTGGGAAAGAGGGGTGGTTCTGGTACATTCCTTTGCATGACGACATCATTAGTGTCGGCGTAGTCGCCGATTTCGATTATTTGTTCAAAGGCAGGGACAGCCATGAAGCGACCTTTGCCGAGGAAATGGAGAAGTGCCCGGCGCTCAAGTCCCGAGTCGCTCCAGGCGAACGGGTGGAACCATTTCGGGCCACCAAAGACTATACGTATAAAGCCAAACAGGCGGCAGGCGATGGTTGGGTACTGGTGGGGGATGCGTTTGGATTTCTAGATCCTTTGTATTCATCTGGCGTTTTGCTGGCATTAGTTTCCGGCCAACGGGCAGCCGATGCCATTGTGGAAGGTCTGCGATTGGGCGATACGTCACGAGCCCAACTTGGAAAATGGGAGCAGGACTACGTGCGTGGGATGAATCGCATGCGGCGATTGGTTTGTGAATTTTATGACGGCTTTAATTTTGGCCAATTCATTCGCCAGTTCCCGCAACACAAAGGCAACATCACAGATCTGCTCATTGGCGATCTCTTCAAACCAGAACTGGATCAAGTCTTTACCGACATCGATTCGATGCAGCAGGTCAAGTCCGCAACGACTTAAATGCGTGAAGAATCACTAGAGTGACTGGCGCACTCCTCGAAAAGGCTGGTCTCTAAGGTACGAAGCTTTATCAACTTGTTTGGCGAGTAGAGCCCGAGCGCCTCCATCGTGCTGGCCCATAGTAGCCCGAGCGCCTCGATCGGGCCGGTATTAGAACCTCGATCGAATTTCACGTCAAAACTTAAGATTTGGTACAACGTTGTAAAAATGTTGCCGGAAGCGATCGGGGCGCTCGCTTTACTATGTTGGAAGCGATCGGGGCGCTCGCTTTACTATGGAGTGCACCGCAACTTTGTATTTTTTGATTGTAAGTGCTTCGTCGACCCGTTAACATGAACGGTCGATTCCACAGGTCCAGTGGCGACCGTGGTTTGGTGCGGCTGGTCAGGAGTGGTCCAAGTCCGGAGACGGTTATGTTTCGGTTCATCAACCCATACCGACAAACGAAGGGGTTGCCTCGACGCGACTTCTTGCGCGTGGGCGGCTATGGCTTAGGTAGCTTGGCACTGGGGAATTTCTTGCCGGGTGTTGCCAAAGGGTCACCGGTCATGTCGCCATTACGCGACAAATCGGTCATTTTTTTGTTCATGCACGGTGGGCCTTCGCAGTTCGAAACCTTCGATCCCAAAATGGACGCTCCCACGGGAATCCGCAGTGCAACTGGGGAAATCCCGACCACCATTCCTGGCATTACCTTTGGCAGCACCTTTGAAAAACTTGCCCAGCGCGCGGATAAGTTCAATATCGTTCGTTCGTTTGTGACTGGCGATGGCAATCACGACATCAAGCCCGTGATGAGCAACGACACTTTGCAGGCCAATTTGGGCTCGATTTATTCTCGGGTTGCCGGGCCCCAGCGTACCGATTCGGCGATGCCGACCAATGTGGCCTTGTTTCCTCGAGCTGTAGAGGCGGAGGCAGGGCCGACCATTACGGACTTCGGCAACTTCGAGTCCGCTGGGGAGTTCGGCAGTGCCTTTGCGCCGTTTGTGCCGGGGGCTGGCGCGGGGTTGCAACAAGACATGCAACTGAACTTGCCGCATGCGAGACTAGACGATCGACGCAAGTTGTTGGCGGAACTTGACGTGTGGAAACGTTTGGTTCAATCCGATAAGGCCGTTAGCAATGCTTCTACCCTGCAACAGCTCGGCTTCGATGCATTGGTCAATGGGATCTCCGAAGCTTTTGATTTGCAGCAAGAGCCAATCAGCGTCCTGAATAGCTACGATACTCGGCCCCATTTTAACCCGAATCGAATCGACAAAAAATGGAATAACCATCGGCATTATGCCGATCATGGAACGTCGATCGGCAAGTTATTGCTGCTGGCTCGGCGGTTGTGTGAACGGGGTTGTGGCTTCGTAACGATCACCACGAGTTTTGTGTGGGACATGCATGCGGACATCAACAACGCTCCGATGACCGACGGCATGAACTACGTCGGCGCACCATTTGATCATGCGGTCGCGGCGTTTATTGACGATATCGAAGCTCGTGGTCTGCGGGATAAGATTTTGTTGGTTTGTTGCGGAGAAATGGGCCGGACGCCCATCATCAATAAAGAGGGTGGCCGTGATCATTGGGGTAATTTGGCACCTCTATTGTTGTACGGGGGCGGGTGGAAGTCGGGGCAAGTCATCGGCCAATCGGCTCGTGATGGTGGCCAACCGGCTTCCAATCCGGTAACGATTCACGATCTGTTGGCAACCATCATGCACACGTTGTTTGACGTCGATCAGGTCCGTGTCACCGACGGTTTACCTCGCAATTTGCTCAATGTCGTTGGGCGAGGAACCCCGATCCCAGGGCTGTGAGATGCCTTGGGTCGTTTGCAGTTCGGTCGCGATTTTGGGGCTTACGACCCCGCTATCACCAGTAGAGTTGCGTTGTTTCTGACTTTAAATCATAATGTGCCCACGGTTTGACGCTTGGCACGCTTGAACCGCCCCGCCTATAAATCCTACCTGCGAAAGTTTGCCATGGACGCCGCTCACGTTAGCACTGCGGTTTGGGAATGGAATTATCCCATTGTGGTTGTATCAAAACTCCGCGTACTTCGTTTACTCGCTGTTGCGATCATGCCATTCTCTTCGATCTTGAACTTGTCTTACGGACAAGAGCCAACAACAGAATCTACGGAGACGACGCAACTGTCGACTCCATCGACACCGACCATCTCGCTCGCAGAGCAAATCGATCGCATGTTAAGTTCCGAGCTTGAACCGCTCGGTGCTGCGGAGTCAGAGGCCGGTCTGTTATTGCGTCGGTTGTCGTTGGATCTAAGAGGTGTTGTGCCGACGCAAGACGAATTGGATGCCTTTGCCACTGATGCATCGCCGGAAAAATGGGTGACTTGGGTTGATAGGTTGCTGGCCGATCCATTGTGTGATGAACATTTGGTGATGTGGTTGGATCGCACATTGATGTTGCGTCGAAGCCACGTTCATGTCGACCGTGTGGCTTGGATCAACTACTTGCGTGAGCAGGTCGCGGCGGACGTTTCGCTGGATGAACTGTCCAAGCAGCTGTTGTGTTCACCTTGGTGGAATAATGATCAGCGTCCCGCCCAGCGGTTCTTCTTGGATCGAGGTGGCGATCCCAATTTGATCGCGCGTGATCTTGGCCGAGTCTTCTTGGGCCGCGATATCCAATGCGCCCAATGCCATGATCATCCACTGGTCGATGACTTCAAACAAATCGACTACCACGGCCTCTTGGCGTTTGTCTCGCCTAGTAGTTTGACCGAGGTCGCGTACAAAGACGCGGAAGGCAAAGATCAAAAGACACAGTTGTATGTGGAGCGAGCAGCAGGTGATGCCCCGTTCGAATCGGTCTTCGATAAAGGGGTTTCATTTCGCACGGGGCCTCGTTTCATCGAGCAACCGGAACTGTTTGAAGAATACCAGTTGCCGGACGCCCGTTATCTGTCGGAAGCTCCCGCAGGTTCTTTGGCCGGAACGATTGTGCCGCCCAGACAGAGTCGCCGCCAAGCCCTCGCCGATCAATTGGCTTCGCGCGCCAATCGGGCCTTTGTAACGAACTGGGCGAATCGACTCTGGTCGCTGGCGTTTGGACGCGGCTTGGTACAGCCGCTCGACATGCATCATCCGCACAATCCAGCCAGTCATCCCGAATTGCTGCGTTTGATTAGCGATGGTTTGATCGAGACCGATCTGCGACCGCGAAAGTTTTTGCGAGAACTCGTGTTGTCCCAAGCCTACCGGCGCGGCGGTGTCGCGCTCCTTGCACATGCGACCGAATCGACGAGTGCTCCGGGGCTGGACTTGATCCGAACGTCGGCCACTGAGAATCGAGCGGAAGCCGTTGGAAAAAAGGACGCTTTGGCGGCTGCTGAAACGGAAGCACTGGCGGCTTACGAATCGGCGCGCGAGGCTTGGTTAAACGTTCAGGGCGAACGAGCGAAAACACGTGTAGAATTGGACGCGGCCGAAGCGTTGATGTTGACCGCCAAGCAGAAATCAAACGAAGCAGCGGCGCTACATGCCGCCGCTCAAAAGCGTCAATCGGATACGGCGTCGCGCATCGCCTTGCTGGACGAGTCGGCTGCCAAACTACAAGAAGCGACAAATGTTGCAGGCGGCGAAGATGCGGAATTGACCCAGGCGTTGACCTTTATCCAGCAACGCGCGGACGCGGCACGTGGATCGCTTCCTGAAGTCGACAAAGCCCTTGCCGACACCAAAGCTGCGGCCGATGCGACCACTTCAGAATTGGCTGCCACGACGGCCAAGGTCCAAGAGGTTGTGACCAAGTTGCAACCGATTCACCAAGCTTTGGCGGCAGCCGACTCCGCGATGATTGCCGCTCGCAAGCAATGGTCCGAGGCTTGCCAGGCCAACGAGAACAACGAACTCAGGGCTCGTCGGTACGAGCGGATCCTGGCTTGGTTGGATGCAAAGGAATCGGCCGACAAATTCGCACGAGAACTGGACCTAGCCACTCGAGCCGTTGCCACCTTGGAAGCAGAGTTACCAGCGGCAGATCAATTGCTTGCCGCCGCACAAGCTCAAGTGGGAGCGGCTCAGAACGTCGAACAAGCCATGGCGGCAGAAGTCCTGCGAGCGACGGAATCGGTCAATCGTCAAGCAGCGGAAGTGGCTCGATTGCAACAAACACTGGAATCCTTGGCTTCATCGACAAATTTGGTTTCCACTGCCGAGCCATTGGTTGCCGCACAAACGGCTATCTCAACGGAGTTGGAGGCTCGGCGCAATCAGGCGATCGCCAATCAATCGACACTGGATGCAGCGAAGCAAGCGGCAGCTTCAGCAGCCATGGCAACGGCCTCTCGCACGCAAGAATTAGCAACGCTCCAGTCGGTTCGAAAGTCCCTTGAGGATCGCATCGCCGCCGCTCGCGTGGTCGTGGCGAATCATGAAGCGGCGCTTGCCACCGCCAAAGCGACCATGAACGAAAAATGGAATGCGGTCAATGAAGATAATGTGCGACAATTGGCGACGGCACCTTTGCAACCTCTGACACCGGAGCAAATGTGTTGGAGCACGCTGAGAATTACCGGAGTTCTCGATGCCTATATCCGAACGGAAGCGGCAGAGCTTGAGAAACAAACGCCATTGGCAACGGACGCGGACGCTGCCACCAAGGCCAATCGACATCGGCAGGCCGTGCGTGGTGCGTTGGATAAACTGCGCGGCATTGCCGACGTTTACGTTTCTTTGTATTCATCGGGCCCCGATAATACGGAAGACACCTTCTTCGCCTCCGCCGACCAAGCACTGTATATCGCCAATGCCGGTAGCGTGTATGCCTGGGCCGGACCGGGCAACGACAACGTCACGCAAAGAGCTATCGCCCTGAATGATAACGCCGAGATTGCCCGCCTGATGTACTGGACGTTGTTGGCGAGGCAGCCGACGGATGAAGAACTGAAATTGGTCAACGAACAATTGGTTGCTGCCGGCGAAGGACGCAACGTGGCGATACAAGAGATGGTTTGGGGTTTGTTAGCAAGTGCCGAGTTTCGCTTTGTCCATTGAGGTGACTTCGGAGTCGCCACTTAGTCGATGAGTTTTTTTCCAACAAGGGAGTTTCACATGCGAGCCAAATATGCATGCCAATCGGGAGAGCATTCGGCGAGTCGGCGCAGGTTTTTGGGGGTTGTCAGTGGTGGTATTATGGCGACTGGTCTGGGTTGTTTGACTCGTGGATCGGCTGCCGAGTCCTTGCGCCAACAAGACATGCGCGTCGTTGTGTTCAATATGCATGGTGGATTGAGCCAATTGGAAAGTTGGGATCCGAAACCTGGAACCAAGACCGGTGGGCCAACGCGTGCGATCCCCACTTCGGTTCCCGGTATCCATATCAGCGAATTGCTTCCTCACACAGCCAAACAGATGCATCATCTGTGTCTGCTGCGCGGTGTGAATACAAGTGAAGACGATCACGGCAAAGGCGCGTACTTGATGTTGACCGGACGTCGGCAAACTCCGGCCGCCGACTA
Source organism: Planctomycetaceae bacterium (assembly GCA_016795075.1). Taxonomy (GTDB): domain Bacteria; phylum Planctomycetota; class Planctomycetia; order Pirellulales; family Pirellulaceae; genus M30B19. The sequence goes on from JAEUIP010000223.1 coordinate 6,688, forward strand.
TCCGCAAATCGGGGCGGTGGCGGCGCGGACACTTTGTGATGAGTCGAAGGGTTTGCCGGGCCATATTTTGGTGACACCCGGAGGAGCGGGCGGGCGCGGGAATGAGGCCGCCTATCTGGGGCCGAAGTATGCCAGTATCTCACTCGGTGGTGACAAACCACCCCAAAACTCTGTCAAACCCGAAATGATTACCGATCAGGCGGAACTGCGGCGGCACGAGTTCCGTCGCAAAGTCAATGAACAATTTCTCAGTCGCCAACGAACGGCCATCACGGACGCTTACACGTATAGTTACGAACAGGCGCTGCGGCTCATGGAACGTCGGGACGTTTTTGATTTGGCGAAGGAGCCGCCAACGGATCTAGAGCGATATGGCAACAATGATTTTGGACGTCAATGTTTGTTGGCCAGGAGATTGCTGGAAAATGGTGTCTCGTTTGTTCAAGTGACGCACAGCAATTACGACACGCACAATGAAAATTTCAACTTCCACATCGAACAACTCGGCGAATTTGATCGGCCGTTTGCGTGTTTGGTAAACGATCTGGCAGAACGTGGGATGCTGGAGAAGACACTCGTGGTTGTGCTCAGCGAATTTGGACGAACGCCGAATATCAATCTGTACTACGGACGTGATCATTGGTCGAAAGCTTGGTCGGTCGTGATGGCGGGTGGCAAGGTGGCTCGCGGTGCTGTGTTTGGGCAAACCAATGCGGAAGGGACCGAAGTCACCGACGGCCAAGTGGACCATGGTCAATTGTTCCACACGTACCTGCAAGCGGTCGGGGTCGACTCCGGCCAATCGCTCGTGGTTGATGGCAAAGAGTTGCCGATGGCCGATCCAGCGGTTGGTCCCATTTGGGATGTTCTGACGTAATGGCTGACGGTTAAACACCGCTAGACGACGAGAATCGGTCGCTCCTTGAAAGCAGATTATGGATATCAAACAATCGCACCTGGCGCTGGATTGGGCATATGACCGACCGTTGTTGGCGGTTCGGGTGGCCCCTGACGGATTGCAGGCAGTCACCAGTGCCGAGGATTCAACTCTCCAGCGCTGGGTCTTGGCAACGGGCGAAAAAGTTGTGTTGAAAGGCCACGAAAGTTGGGTCCATGCGCTGCGTTACTCGGCCGATGGTCAACAATTGGTTTCGGGCGGCTGCGAAGGACGTTTGATTTGGTGGTCGATTGCGGAAGCGGAGCCAAAACCTGTGCGAACGATCGAGGCCCATGCGGGCTGGATTCGAGCGCTCGATCTTAGCCCCGACGGAACCCGGCTGGTGTCCGTCGGAAACGATCTGGTGATTCGCTTGTGGGATATGGCATCCGGTGAAAAAGTTGCCGAATGGGTTGGGCATGAGAAGCACATCTACAGTGTGCTGTTTCATCCCGATGGTCAGCATTTGTTGACTGGTGATCTCGGCGGTAAGCTTCAGATGTGGAACATCGCCACCCAACAAATTGCCAAGTCGTTTGATGCCAAACCATTACATACGTACGAAGGGGGCCAACGCGTTGATTTTGGTGGCGTTCGCGGCATGGCTTTGACAACGGACGGCGCTCAGTTGCTGGCGGGCGGTTTGCATAAAGGCACCAACCCACTAGGCGCTGTCCATGAGCCGCTGCTGCTGCGTTTCGCCACGAGCGATTGTACGCTACTCAAGAGTCATGTTTCCGACGGTATTCCCGGCGGCGTGATTTGGCGGGTATGCACTCTGCCGGACAACACTTCTGTGGCGGCTTGTGGCGGTAGTTCGGGTGGTTTCTTGCTGTTCTTCAACGCCGAATCCGAGAAGGATATCCATCGTTTTCAGTTGCCCGCGCTTGCCCGCGATATGGACTGGCACGCGGCGACCGAACGCGTTCTAACCGTGCATCACGATCATCACCTTCGCGTCACGAACTTGTTTGCGAAGTCCAGTACATGACGACGAGAGACAAAGAGGTCGGATTTTTTACCGGCTTTGACCAACTGGTCATGCATTGCTCGAGAATCACTGACGGGAACATTGCTGTTGTCTTCGGCATGACACAGTAGGACGGGGCAGTTCATTCGGGAGGCGTGGTCGAGGGTTTCGCCTCACCGACGTTCACGGACACGTGATGCATGATTCGTTGTTGTAGTGCTGGTGTAGGCAAAGGAATTGAGCAGAGGAATCAGGGCAAAGGAATCAGGGCAAAGGAATTAGGGCAGTGGAATAAAGAGTTGAAAAATCGCTCCCTTGAATTCGTTGCTCCGAATCGTCCGAAATTACGTACCGATCATGAAGCACTGGGCCGTCGATTTTATTCATTGGCCTTTATTCCTCTGCCCCGATTCCTTTGCCAACACGTTTTTTTCTGCTGCGCGTGTGGGTCGCCAGTCCACTGGCGGCCAGCCCCTGAATACCGTCGACCGGCGGACCTCTGAAACGATTCACAACCGCGACCCGAACGTGACGATTTTGCACCTGTAGAG
>JAEUIP010000224.1:0-248 GCA_016795075.1 Planctomycetaceae bacterium
GAAATGTTTACTTCACCGCGACACATTGACGCATAACTCCTACGTATCTCAATTTAGCCGGGTCGATCGCAAAAGCAAGTTCCAATTTTGTAACAGGCAAAGAAACCTGGAATTGAACCCCAAAAGTAACGATTTACGGAACAGAAACGCCCAACAGCGAACGTTCGCATCCGTCCGCCCCCAATAGAAACGCTTCTCGGCGAGTGCTGGATCGTCTAGAATCGGGAGCCGGTTGCAACCGATCTCGC
>JAEUIP010000224.1:258-9117 GCA_016795075.1 Planctomycetaceae bacterium
ACAAAACCGATCGGTAGACAAACGTATGGCCCATTACAAGGAGATTCGAATCGTGCTCTTTTCACGAAAAATTTTGTTGTCAGTCGCGATCGGCATCTGGGGCGTCAATGTTGTTGTGGGAGCGTGGGTTCAAGAAGTGCACGAAATGCGAACGTGGACGGATTCCACGGGCAAGCACAAGACGGTCGCTCGATTTGTCGAGCTACGCGGGACCAACGTGACACTGAAACTCGAAAATGGCCAAACGCTGCAAGTGGATTTGGAGAAACTCAGCAACGACGACCGCAAGTTGGCTCGACAGGCGGCCAAAGCCGACAAAGCCGACAAAGCCGACAAAACCAAGACGGTCGAAACCCCCGCGAGTGAGGTCGATGGAACGGTGGCCGATACGACCTCGCCAGATTCGACAACCGATTGGGCTCAATGGCGCGGCCCCCAGCGTGACGGAATTAGTCGCGAAACGGGGCTCCTCCAGTCCTGGCCTGACGACGGTCCCCCGGTCGCCTTTCAAGCCGAGGGATTGGGCAACGGATTTGCCAGTGTCTCGATTGCCGATGGCCGATTGTTCACCATGGGCAAGTTCGGCGACGAAACTCGGTTGTTGGCATTGGACGCCAACGACGGCAAACTCCTGTGGCAAACTCCGGTTGGCAGTGGCGGTGAAGGGCCCAATTGCACACCGACGGTGGATGGAGATCTCGTCTATGCGCTTTCGTTTCAGGGCGATTTATTGTGCGCCGAGACCCAAACCGGCAAAGAAGTTTGGCGAACCAATTTCCAATCCGACTTTGGCGGACGTATGATGTCGTCGTGGGGCTACAGTGAATCTCCACTAGTCGATGGTGATGCGTTGATTGTGACGCCCGGAGCGCAAGACGCGGCCTTGGCTGCCTTGGACAAGAAGTCGGGCCGTGTCCTTTGGAAAACGCCGATGCCGCCGAATCCCGGAACCGCTGGCCAAGATGGCGCCGGGTATTCTTCGGTCGTGATCAGCAACGCACGCGGTGTCAAACAGTACGTCCAATTTACGGGCCGGGGCATCATCAGCGCAGACGCCAAGACTGGGAAGTTTCTGTGGGGCTATAACCGAATTGCCAATGGAACGGCCAATATCCCGACCCCTATTGTTCAAGACGATTTGGTATTCTGCTCGTCGGGCTATGACGACGGTGGATCGGCGTTGCTGCGAATCACGGGTTCGAAGAACAATTTATCGGTCACCGAAGTCTGGTACAAACGTTCCAATGAACTTCAAAACCATCACGGGGGTATGATCTTGTTGGGTGACAATGTCTTTATGGGGCACGGTCATAACAACGGATTTCCCGTGTGCTTTGCTTTGAAAACCGGCGCAGACCAGTGGCGACCGGGCCGCGGGGCTGGGACCGGTTCTGCCGCCATCACCTATGCCGATGGGCGATTCTATTTTCGCTATGAAAATGGTGTGATGGCCTTGATCGATGCGGACGCCAGCGAATACTTCGAACGCGGTAGTTTTCGCATTGCCATCAATAATGGACAGAGTTGGCCCCATCCAGTGATCTCGAACGGCAAGCTCTATCTTCGCGACCAACATCAGCTGATCGTTTACGATATTCGGCGAAAATAAAGGTTGCATGTTCAAGTTTATTCACGCCGCGGATCTACATTTGGACAGTCCCTTGTTGGGTCTGGAACGCTACGCTGGGGCTCCCGTTGCGGCGATTCGCTGCGCGACTCGGCGAGCGCTGGAAAACCTCGTCCAATTGGCGATCGATCAAAGAGTCGACTTCGTGCTGATCGCCGGCGATGTCTACGATGGCGATTGGAAGGATCATCACACCGGATTATTTTTCGCGAACCAGATGAGTCGTTTGCGATCGGCCGGGATTCCGGTGGTCTTGATCGCCGGGAACCATGATGCCGCGAACCGCATGACCCGGACGCTCAAGTTGCCAGACAATGTGGAGTGTTTATCATCCGACCGACCGGCAACGGCCGCGAATCCCTTGCTTGCGAAGTTAGGGGTTGCGATTCATGGGCGATCGTTTGCGGAACCTGCCGAGACGGAGAATATGGTTCCCGATTATCCACCGCCGCGTAGGGGAATGTTCAACATTGGACTTCTACATTCGTCACTGATCGGAACGTCAGGACACGATCCGTACGCCCCATGTTCGTTGGACGATCTCAAGACCAAGAACTACCAGTATTGGGCGTTGGGACACATTCATTGTCGAGAAGTGGTTTGCGACAACCCTTGGGTTGTCTACAGTGGGAACACGCAAGGGCGACACATTCGGGAAGTTGGCGCAAAGGGTTGTTATGTCGTCACGGTCAACGACCAACACCTGGCCAGTTTGAGATTCGAGCCGCTGGATGTGCTTCGCTGGACGAATTGCCGCTTGGATGCCACGCACTTGCGCACCATGGATGAGCTGTATTCGCTGTTTCGCGACCAACTCATGGAGGAGCGTCGGCAACATGTCGGCTACCCGTTGGCGGTGCGAATTGAGGTCGTTGGTCAATGTCGGTTTCACGAATCGTTGCGGGCGGAACCGGACCGATGGACCAATGAATTCCGCGCGGCCGCTATCGAGGTAGCCCCCGATGATGTGTGGGTCGAGAAAGTCCGATATCGAACCACCAACAGCACATCCGCCGTTGCTTTGGGCGACGGCCCGGTTGCCGACATTGTGAACTACGTCGCGGCTTTGCCAGCCGACCCAGCCGAACTGTATGCGGTCCTGGAGGAACTCGCGGATTTGAAACGCAAGCTGCCTTACGAAGTAACCGCCGAGTTGGGCGATCTGACCAACCCTAGTAATGAACTGGTTGCTGAGTGGTTGGAGAGTGCCAAGGCGATCATCCTGCAGCAGATCGGAGCGCAGAAAACAGAATGAACATTCTGCGTCTGGATCTCGTTGCCTTTGGGCCCTTCGAGCGGCAGTCGCTGCTGTTCGAGCAACCGCAACCAGGTTTGCATTTGGTCTTTGGAAACAATGAAGCGGGCAAAAGCAGCTGCCGCCGTGCGATTGGCCAATGGCTTTTTGGTATTCCACACAAGTCGACCGACAATTTTCGTCACCCATCGGCGAAACTCCGAATCGGCGGTCAATTGCGCAATGGGCTCGGGCAAACACTCGAGTTTCTTCGAAAAAAAGGGCGCAAGGATACGCTGCGGTCGATCGACGATGCAGTCACACTGGCCCCTGAATCACTCGCACCGTTTCTCGGTGGCGTGGATGCCGTAACGTTTTCACAGCGGTTTAGCTTGGATCATCAAGAATTGATTGCCGGCGGACAATCGTTGGGGTTGGGCAGCGAGCTGGGAGAAGTGCTGTTTGCGGCGGGAGCCGGAATTGCCGACATCCGCGCGATTCAAAACTCGCTCCACAATCGGGCACGTGAGTTGTTTCTGTCGGGGGGCTCGAATCCCAAAATCAACGAATTGTTGCGACAAGTTTCGGAGGCCAAGGTCACTCAACGAAATCGGATGTTGTCTGCTGCCAATTGGGCGGAGATTGAACTTCAATTGCAACAAGCTCAAGAGCGCAATTGCTTGCTGGATCAGCAATTGTTGGGGCTACGCCGTGAACTGCGGCAGCTAGAACGTTGGCAACGTGCGATTCCGCAAGTCGCTCGTTGGCGGGCATGTCAAGCGATGTTGGAGAACTTGCCGCTTGCTCCTCGTTTGCCAGAGGATATTTCCCAACGCCGTGTTCGCGCGACGACCAACTTGTCGGCGGCCATGCGGGCCAACCAAGAAGTGGAACAACGAATTACGAATTTGACGAACAAGCTTCAAGCGGTCGAAGTGTCGCACGAATTGCTCAAAGTCAAAACACTGATTCGTTCCTTGCACACTCGGCTGGGTAGCATCCAAAAGGCGGCCCAAGATCGCACTCGCCTCGTGGCGGAGTTACGGGTCACCGAAAGTCAGTTTGCGGAATGCCAACGAGATTGGGAAGACTTTGCCGGTGACCCCGGGGCGAGCGATGTCCAAATCGGAGCTCGAGTCCGGAGCCAATTGCAAAGTTTGGCCACTGCGTACGTGTCGGTCATGGAACGACACTCGCTGTGCGAGGCCACCGTCGTGCGATTGGAGCGGGAATTGGAGAAGGTGCGTCCCAACCTCACTTCCCCAGCATCCACCACAGTCGCACCGATCGAACAATGGCAGGTGACTTCTCGTTCGTTGGCCAAGTTTGCCGACTTGGAGCAACAGGCCCAAATGGAATTGCAGCAACTTGCCGAAGATTCCGCCCGTTTGACCGCGATGCTTGATTCCTTGCCATTAGGTCCGCATACCTCGGAGTCTCTCGTCGGATTGGCACTACCGTTGGTTGAAACCGTTGAGAGATTCCTGCAAGAATGGACCGAGAATGAGCAAGGGATCGAGGGCGCTCGCGCCCATTTGAATCGCGCTCGTCAAAACCGACATGATGTGGAACGCGAGCTGAACGTTATGCGGCACACGGAACAAGTTCCTACGGAAGCGGAGCTGACGGCCGCACGCGACGCTCGGAATCGAGCTTGGGACTCGCTCTTGAACGTACATCCGCCAACCCACACAGCGAGCCAAGAATCGCTGGAAACTTCGGACGATTCGTCTTCAATCTCCGAATCGGACGCAGCAGAATCTCGGGAGCGATTTTGGGATTTGACCTTGGCCGCGGACGTGATTGCGGATCGTCTGCGGCGTGAAGCAGGTCGTGTGGCCCAGTTGGCTCAACTGCTGGTCGATCTGGAAAGTGCGCAGTTGGAACTGTGTCGTTGCGAAGTATCGTTGGAAACGGTTATTCGCCAGCAAGAAGTGTGGCGGGATGCTTGGGTCAAGTTGTGGCGGCCTTGCCAAGTGACGCCATTGACGCCACGTGAGATGATCTCTTGGTTGCGGCGTTGTCAGGAAGTGCAACAGGCGATTCACGCGAATCGGCAACTACGAAGCCGGTGCGCGGATCGAGAGCAACAGATTTCGAAGGCGAGAGAAACGGCGTCTCAGTTGCTCCATCAGATGGGGTTGGGCGACCCTTTGCCCTCTGAAAGCTTGACGAACGTCTTACTGCGTGCGGAACAGCAACTCCAAATCCTTCGTCGTGATGAACAACAGCGGGAGCAACGCCGCCAGCGAGAAATCGACTTGCAGTTGTCGCTCGCGGAAGCTCGGGTGGCATTGGAGGCGGCCTTTGATTCGCGATTGGATTGGCAACAGCAGTGGACGGAAGTCTTGAGCACTGCCCGCTTGAATCTGGTTCTGGGCGCTCATGATTTGCCCATGATGTTCGAGAAGTTTGACCGCTGGCAGTCACTGACCAAGGAGCTTGCGAAGCATCGACAACGAATTGCGGGTATCGATCGTGACCAAGCGGCATTTGACGGGGAAGTAGCGCCCCTGCAGATCATTGAACCGGTCGCGGCCAACTTGCGCTCGGAAGAAGTTGTGGCTCTCTTGTACGATCGTTTGACGCGGACCGAACAAGAATTGGCTCGACAGGAACAGTGGCAGGCCCAGCTGGAGGCGGAACACGAGGAACGACAGAAGCAAGTTCAGGCAATGGCGCAATGGGAGCAGGAACTTCACCATCTATGCGAACTGGCCAACTGCAAATCGGTCGACGAATTGGCGATCGTCGAACAAGACTCTCTGCAGCGAATGCAGGTTGAGCGAGAGTTAGGGGAAGTTCAACGCCAGTTGTTGGAGTTGGCCGAGTCCGAAGAGCTTTCAAGTTTTGTCTGCCAAGTGGAGCAAGGGGACGCGGACAATGTCGCGTGGCAGATGGAGAGGTTGCACGGAGAGATCACGGCCACCGAAGCACAACGATCCGTCAATTCAGAAACGGTGGGCCGTCTAAAACGTGAGCTGGAGAATTTGGATGGGAACTCCGCCGCCGCTCAGGCTCAAGAGGAAGTCGTGCAGGGCTTGGCGGCGATTCAGCATCATGCCCAGCATTACATTCATTTGCGGTTGGCCGCTGGAATCTTGGGTCGCGTGATGGACCGATATCGACAAGCCAATCAGGGCGGCGTGTTGGCTCGGGCTGGCGCGTTGTTCTCGGAGCTTACGCTGGGATCATTTGCTGGGGTGCAAGTCGAGGTTCAAGAAAATGGTGGGATGCAAGTAATGGGCATTCGGCCGGACAAGGGGACGATGGTACCAACCACGGGCATGAGCGAAGGAAGCTGCGACCAACTGTATCTGGCGTTTCGGATCGCACTATTGGAAGCCTACTTGGAGCGAAATGCACCGGTGCCCCTGTTGGTGGACGATCTGTTGATCACATTTGATGATCGTCGCTCGGTGGCAGCGTTGCGGGTTTTGGCCGCGTTGGGCCGACAAACGCAAGTTATCTTCTTTACACATCATCAGCGACTCGTAGAGCTAGCGCAACAGCATTTGGCTCCCGAGTCTTATTCGGTGCAGACATTAGAGTCGCATTAAAGTCCGAGTGTTGAGTTTGCGTACTGCCAGATCGTGACCTCGAGCTGGAGAATGCATTCGCAGATTTTTCTGCCTACCGGAATTCAGATCCGAGATTTCAGCTACGAAATTTTAGCTACGAGATTTTAGATGCGAGATTTCAAATATTGGATTTCAAATATCGGATTTAAGATACGAAGTTTGACATCCGACGGCGTCTTAGGCCTGGCTACCTTTCTGTGTCGATCGATGTTTTGACCGACATTTTTTAGCAAGCCTGCCGCGATACGACCGAAGGAAAACGATGGCGGGGATATCTCGGGCTTCACTACGTGGTGTTCTGGCACAAGTTCCGTATAATCCGTGTGACGATCCTGACACGTATCGTCCGTGCCTGCCTGTTTTTCCCACCAATTCGCCCACCCCTACCTGAGTTTGATATGACTGTTGGCCGTTTTTGTTTTCTGGGTACGAACGTGTGGTTCAAGTTGATTGTTGCCGTGTCGATATCGACCCTCATGGTTGGGGCTGGTCGTGGTCCGATCCATGGAGCCCAGGCAAAAGCTGCTGCCCAAGACGGGATGACTCCCAGGGACTCCGTAGTCGATTCGGCCACGGTCTTTCATGTTCCGGGCTTCGAACGCGAAATGGCACTTCTTCGTCGAATGCACGAGCTGCATCAACCTAATGCCTTTTCTGATTGCACCTTGTGGGATCGATGGTTACCGCACGCGAGTCTTTGGACTGGGCCAGTTGCCACCGGCAAGTATCGGCAATCCCTATTGAACCGACGCATCGACAAGGAAGGCTATGTAGCGATGCAACAACATCGGGGCATGGCTCATAGCGATGGTTGGCCGTTTCCGGCGTGGCAACAGAGCACAGGGGTTGGATACCACTTTTCGATGGAGCATGACCATTGGGCGATTCATCATTTTCGCACCCCTGCCCTAACGGATTTGCAGGGGTGGACGATTGACGGAGCGGAAGTCTTGGGACTGGACGTGCAAAATGGATTGCGGCTCAAATCAACGGCGTCGACCGTGACGATTACAACTCCCCAATTCCAGTGTGGAACGATCGTGGCTCCCTTTGTGCGGTTGGAGTGGGCGGTGTCGCCTTGGGCCATGACCGATGTTGCTCGGTTGCGTTGGCAAATGGAGGGCGAAACCGAATGGAACGCCGAGCGGTTTATGGCGTTTACTCCGGAACGAAGCGATGGCCAAATGTCATTCGCGAATATTCCCACTTATCGGCATCCCGCATACGCGGGACTTCTGGCCCGTTATCAGGTGGAGATTCAGTCGACCGTAGGCACCGAGATTTCACTCAAGTCGATTCTGACCGCCATCGATACTCGGCATCCCATTACGAACTCCAGTTATCTTCGCGCATGTGTCGAGTATTTTTCCTGGACTCAGGACCTTGAATTTTTGCGAGCGAACTTACCGCGAATGCGGAAGGCCATGAAGTTCATGATCGACGAGTTTGGTCTGCGGCAACACGGGCATGTGTTGGTTCCCTGGGTGGGGCACGATGGTCGCAGTGGGATCGTCTACGACGCTCAGGGCCATAAATCGGTGCGTCCCGGTTTGGGAGTCGGCAATAATTATTGGGATCTGTTGCCGTTTGGAGGTCACGACGCGTTGGCGACCATTTACGCGTACGATGCGTTGCGATTATTCGCGGACTTGGAAGAGGCGGTCGAGGCGCATCCCGAATGGTTGATGGACAACGAACCCGGAACCATTGACGAAAAGCCCGCAACACTTGACCTATCTGCGGCAACAACCCATGAACTGCGAGAACTTGCGGAGAAGATTCGCATGAACTTTCAACAACGATTTTGGGACGAAGCGAATCGAAGGTTCATTGGTTGGGAAGACTTGATCGGCCAACGCTACGATTACGGTTTTACATTCGTGAATTTGGAAGCGATTTATTATGGTTTGGCTAGTCCTCAGCAAGCCGAACAGATCTTCGAGTGGTTGGATGGGAAGCGAATCGTGGAGGGCGATACATCCCAAGGAGCGGACATCTATCATTGGCGATTCGCTCCTCGCGCGACGACCCGGCGCAATATCGAATCTTATGTTTGGGCTTGGTTATCACCGGAGTCGATCGAATGGGGCGGCCAAGTCCAAGACGGGGGGGCCGTTTTGGGCTTCAGTTACTTTGATGTCATGTCGCGACTTGAAACGCAAGGTCCTGACGATGCCTGGCGCCGTCTCCAAACCATCCTTCACTGGTTTGAGGAAGTCGAATCCGAGGGCGGATACCGCGCCTATTATGGAAAGCCGGGACGCGGCACACTTCAAGGAGGCGGAACTGCGGGGGGACTAGGGTTGGATCACGAATTCTTCGAGAGCGTGTTGGTACCACAAGTTATGTTGTATGGTTTCATGGGTTTTGAACCAACGCCAACTGGGTACAAGGTTCGCCCGCGGTTGCCCAAAGAT
>JAEUIP010000225.1 GCA_016795075.1 Planctomycetaceae bacterium
TGAACGTTAGCTAGGGAGCTTTATTCATGCTGCCACCTCTCAAACCCATCCTGATCAAGGAGCGTTTGTCTGTCGTCTTCGTGGAACGGGGTGAAATCGATGTCGTTGATGGCGCTTTCGTGCGCGTGGATCAACAGGGCTTGCGACGCGACGACATCTTTCCGTTCGAGCAACGCATCGATGACCAATTGATAGGCTTTGGGCGAATGAAAGATGGCAGCATGTCGAGCCCAAAAACCAACGTCACCGGCGGCTGCTCCGGCCTCTTTCCACAACCTCAACGCTTCGGCCACGAGTTCGGCGGCGTGGAGAATTCGCGCGGAGTCAACGGCTTGCAGCGACGAAACTTCATGGGCCGCATACTTCCGCCACCAATTGGCCAAGTTCGAAAAATGCTCTCGCACTTCGGCAAAGAGATTGGGTTGTTCGGCCACCGCCGTTTCCGCCAACAAATGCGAATAAATATCCAACGTGTGTTCGACGATGCCAACCAGTTCGTCGGCCCGATGATCGGCCACCGAATTTTCAACGGCAGGAAACAACGGGAAGTTACCGTCGAAACCCAACAAACACCAAGGATCAATCAGGGCTCCGCAGTCGATTCCCCGCAGCATAGTTTTTTCGATGTTCAGCAAGTCGCTCAAACAATCCGACAACCGTCGTTGGAGACAATGGTCCGACGCGGAAGTTAACAAACAATCAATTTGACAAATCAAACGAGCGGAAGTTACGGGAACGATTGCTGCTTGCCGAGCCGCCGCCTCGGGATAGCCCATTTTGGCATAGATCTTCGACAATTGGACATGCTGCACCTGGGTTGCTCGCGAGGCCGCCAATTGAGCGTTCAGGTACTGCCGAACGCCACCAAACGGCTGCCGACGAACCTGCAGTTCCTTCTCCAAGTGCTCTCGGTGGGGGCCATGGATCGAATCAAGCAACCAATCGTAATAATCGTCGCGATAATTGGCGATCACAGGCATGAGACTAGAGAGGGTTGTCTCCGAGTCGTGACTGTCCGGACGACTTCCACTGACCCCGGCCCCCATCAAGATCGTGCCGGCCAACGTGCCCGCCACCTCGACTTCCGCAAACTCTCGGTCCTGTTCCGCCTGGTCCACGCGTCGGAGCAGCGCCGACAAGATCATTTCGTGAATGATAAACCGAGAATAATTCCCCTGGCTATCGATTTGATCCGGATCCCACAAGCCGAAGTGATAGTTAGGGCGTTTGTTAACGGGATGGTCGAAATCATAAGCCCGGATATCAACCGCCAATTCTTGCAATTGATTCGGATCAAAATAAGCATCGCGAAGGATCGAAGTAGGCACCTTTCGCAGAATTTCCAAAGCTTTCTCGATGATCGTTTTTGCGGGACCGGACGCGACCCCCGCACCCCGGATATAAACCGGAACGGGTCGGAATCGTTCGTGTGGGAAACTGGAGTGTCGAACTTGCTCCAAGGTCGCAACGGGTCGATACCCGACGTAATCATTCAAGCGAGCGAGCACCAAGTCGCAACTTTTCTGCGAATCGGCCAATACTTCCTCAGGAACGGATAGGGCCAGCTCGAAACACTTCCCAACAAAAAACGACTGAAAAATCTGTTTTTCCTGCAAGTGAAAAAACAGGTCGCTGTGAAAATGGCGATAACTTGGTAACACATGGTCGAAAACCAACTGGATCAACCGTTTGCCACGTTCGGATCCAGCGAACGCGGGCGAGCATTTGGGCAGAACTTCGGTGGCGTCCAAGAGCAGCGTACGCACTTGAAGCAATCCCGGACTCGTTAAGGAAGTGGCCGACTCGCCCGACTGGCCAGCGGCGGCTGTCCAGCCTCCATCAGGAACGACGATATTCGCCGTAAGCTGGTCCGCCTTGACGAAGACTTGGTCCAGGGCGATGAAAAATTGCGGCTCCATGGTGCCGGAAGAAAAGAGGAGGTTGCCCAAAACCCGCTCCAGCGACACCGATAACTCGGGGTACAACAATCGATTGTTCTCGTTCACGCCTTTGACCCGGGTGTTTGCTGCGGTGCCCCACACTCGCACTCCGAACTGGGGGATGACCGGTTTCCGACGGCTGGCGACTCGGCAGTCCGACCTTGAGCCTTCAAAATGCGCGTTTATAGTAAGAGTTGCCGAGACGTTGGTCTAGGACACCTAGCAACCGAGTTTGCCAGCTCCGAACGGCAATGCTGTGAAGCATTTTTTCCGGCCAAAACAGGCCTGGAACGGGCCGAAATAACCCTAGCCGATGTGCGCGAGCCACAGGTTCGAATGGTCTCTCGTTCAGAAATCGCCTGAAAGGCCGACACAAGTGCTGAGCATCCGCATTCAAAAATGCTTCACAGCGTTGCCCGAACGGTAAGCGGAACCGTCAACCCCAGCCCGTTCGTTTCTTGGTTAAACCGCAACGGCGGGCAAAACTGGCTGAGCAACACGGGATGGGCACGACTCAACCTAATCCACCAACTTTAACCACTGCATGGTGCCCGCTGCCCCGCGTTCGTTGCGTAGGTTGCGCAGCCACGAGGGGAGAGAAAATTGTCTGCGGTCGAACCGTAATAACCATGAAGCCGTCACAATCCGTACGATCGATACGAAATCGGCCCGTTGCGGCAGAATAGTGCTTCCTGTGAATGAACGAGCGAGTTTTCGCGAATCTTTGATAAAAACCGCTCAGGTTTCCGCAATTGGCAATTAAAATTGAAAAGGCGGGTCGAACGGGTCGGCAAAGGAATGTCCCATGCCCGTTTCGTCGGCGGCGCCAGGTGGTGCAGGTTTTTCGAGTCGACTTTGACTTATCGAGAGTTTGAAGAACATGAGCATGAATCGCGTAAAGCTTCCTTTGTTTCGAACCTGCGTCCTCCTTGCTGCAGGACTTCTCAACTCGGGAATGGACGTTCAACCCGTTTGGGCTCAAGCGACCTCGCCCGCTGTGGAAAACTCCGTTTCACGAGCGGATATTGAAAGTCGTTTGGGCCTCACACGTCTTTGGCACGTTCATGCCGCCGCTGGTCCCACAAACACGGCCAACGAACCACTCAAGATGATCATCCCACGAGAATCAACCGTGGCGTTTACGCTCACCAAGGAAGCGGTCACGGGCCCCAACCCAGTCAACGTCCCAGCGTCCGTGGAAGTGTTGGTGACGCTGGATACGGGAACGACAAAAGAAGTCGTGAGTAGCCGTGAACGCGGTCTCAATGGAAAAGTGCTGGGTGTCCAAGGCGCCTTGCGGTTGGCTGAAGTTCGTAAGGAACTTTTGGAAAAACGCGGGATGACCGTGACCGAGTCCGTGCAATTTGTCCCTAACGCGCGGGTGTATTCGGTTTTGTCTTCCGGCCAAATTCAAGCAATGGACGCCGAGTCTGGCAGTGTGTTGTGGACACAGCGGCTAGAGACCGATGGTGGACCGGTTTTGGGTTTTGATGTCAGTGACGATTTTGTCGCCGTCACTCATGGAACGCACATCGACATTTTGAATGCGACGACCGGCATGCCGATTCGATCCTTTAGCTTGCGTAATCTACCGGGCGGTGGACCGGTTATCGCTGGTAATCGAGTGATCTCGCCGGGCCTCAATGGTCGCTTGGAACTCTTGACTCCGTACACGGAAACTCGATTTCGTTCCGACATGGGTGGCTTTCACGGCCGTTTAGCAGTTTCGCTTACCGAACTAGATAACTCGTATGTCTGGGCGGTTAAGGATCAAGTTTACGTTTCGCTCAAGCCCGCTCCGGCTCGCCCGATTTACTCGATTCCGACAAGCATGCCAGTGCAAGTCGCTCCTGCGGGATTCGGCAACGTGATGCTTGTCGTCGAAGAGACCGGCGCGCTCAAGTGTTTTTCGCAATCGTCGGGCATCGAAGTTTGGTCCGAATTTGTCGGGCGCCCCGTGGCTCAGACTCCCATGTTCGTGCGCTGGACCAACACACCTGGCGCTGCGGCTCCAACACCGACCGAACCGCCAAGCACGGACGAAACCGAGGCAACAGATGCAGGGGACGCTGCCGATCCGTTTGGTGCTCCTCCAGCGGCAACTGACCCCTTTGCTAATCCAGGTGGTGGGGCAGCGGCCAATCCGTTTGCCGCGGATGCAGCCCAAAATCCGTTTGGCGGTAGCACTCAAGACGCGAACCCTTTTGGCGCGGAAGCAGCCGCAAATCCGTTCGGTGCCGCTGGAAACACACCAACCCGCGATAGTGATTCGGACGAGGAATCAGAAGATGGCGAATCGTCCATTCGACAAGCGATCAATTTGGACCTCGATTCACTGCTTGGCACCACCGATCAAGTCGCAGCTTTGCTAGTCGATGAAGACGGTAACGTACGAGCGATTGATTTGCGAACGGGTAAAATGTTCCCGGCGTTTCACGGAGTGGGCATTGCCAAGATTTTGACCGTCACGACCGATCGGATTTTTGCGACTTCCATCGACAATCAATTGGTTGCCCTGGATTTGCGAACTGGCAACCGCATCGGCGGAATCGCTATCCCAGGCGACTGGGAGGGTGTCGTGAACTCCCTATCGGACCGGATCTATTTGCAAAGTTCGACCGGACAGATTGTGTGCTTCCGACCCTCCAACGGTTTTACACCGCAGTATCAACGCCCATCGCAAGTGGTGATGGCTGCGGCCGATGAAGCGGCTGAAACCCCGGCGGCGACAAAACCGGCCGAATCGGGTGAGTTCAATCCGTTTGGGGACTCGTCGACTCCGCCTGGGGCCGATCCATTTGGCACACCGCCCGCCAACTCGGGAGCAAATCCGTTTGACAATTAGTCCGGATTAGTTCTGGATTCGAGTGGCGTTGCTAGGAAGCTTTCGGAACATCGAGCAACCACCCGGCCGGTCCTAGATTATGGATCGGCGTGCTGCCAACTTGGCTCGACGTCTGCCAACAATCGTGAACGTGACCACAGAGAACCAGTTTTGGATTGGTTCGTTGAATCGTCTGCAGAATCGCTTGGCTTCCAACGTGTTGGCCACGAGAATTTTGGTCGACATGCCCAAACGGCGGCGAGTGTGTCACGAGGACACTGTTGGTAGGACACGATCGGAGCATCGCCGTCGCCGAGTCTTCCGCTAGATCGCAACTCCAAGCGCCAAATGGCGTTTCGGGGACGGCATACCCAAGTCCAAAAAAACTCTGCCCTTCGATCATTGCGCCGGTGCCATGCAGGACATGCATGTGGGGATAACGCTGGCAGGCTTCCTGCAATTCCTCAATGGATTCCCCATTCCCTGGAACAAGAACCAGAGGGCAGCTAAACCCCGACAACACATCGATCACGGGCTGGAGATTCCGGCGCATGGTTGCAAAATCACCAGCACCCACCGCGACTTGAACGGAATTTTTGGTTGCCATCTCAACCAAGCGATGGCACGCCATCAAATCCGTGTGGACATCCGAGAAAGCCAACAGCTTCATACCGCTTAGCGTTTAACCGTTTCGAGAAAGGAACGAATCTCGTCCGGTTGGTCGTGACTCGCTTGATTGACACTGCTGGTAATGACGGTGTTATCAACCGGCCCCAGACTGGCGACGTGTTCTTGCCATTTGGGAATGTCGTTGCCAAACTTCTGCCCCGTGATCGATTTGAGACTGTCGGCGGCAGCCAATTGCATGGCCGGCTGCTCACTCTCTAGGGCGTACTTCAACAACTGAGCAGCGCGAGGCGTTTTGAATTGCCCCATCGCCCGGACGGCCGCGATTTGAACATCGGGCTGCTCGTCGCGTTGCATGATACTATTGAGCTGCGTCAAAGCATCTTCCGTTTGCATCTTGCCATAGGCCCGACACGCCGCGACACGAACGTCTGATTCCCGATCTTGAGTTGCCGCCGCAACTGCCGACATCGCAACGGCCGGCGTCAATTCTCCAAGCAGCTGAGTCGCATGAAGCCGCACAAGCACGCGATCGTCTTTTTGAATCATTTCCGCCAAGCGAGCCGCCACGCGCTGCTGATCCGCTGGACTACTCGCCTTCGCTTGATCAACCAACGCCGACATTTCGCTGCGGACCGTCGGCCAACTCTTCGCGATCTTTTCTTCATCCGCCCATTGTTGTCGCGCCTGTGGACTCAGATAACCCAATCGCCACAAAGCACCTTTCGCGCATCCGGACGAAGCCGAACTCAACAGGGATAAGGCGAGCAAACCAAGAACCATCCGAGGACTTCGATTTCCGAAACAACCAAGGAAACCCGGACGATAGGAGTTGTGTGAATTCATAGATCCCTAATGCCTACGATAACCGCGGGGATGGAACTGGCCTTTCGTACCAAAAGTCCAACCATCACTCCAGTCCTGTTCTAAATCGCTAGCAGTCACAACCTAGAGAACGAGCGAAGCATCCGATGTTCTAACCAGAGCCTGCCCCTTTCTGGTCACGACTTTCTGCCGGGGAATTTGCATGGCCGCCGCGAAAGCACCGGACTCCGTCGTCTGAGACAAAACCGCCTGCGTTGTCGAAGTTAGCAGTTCGGGCAACTGCCTTGACTAAAACGCGGATCTTCCCCACGGGCACCGCGATTTCGCAAGCGTCGCAACTCGAAAACCAAGGTTTGCCAAAGCTCAACGATAATCTTCGATCGAGTAGATGGAATTGCTCCAATCGTCATCGCCCGATGTATCTTTGGCCTGTTCGTACAGAAAAGCCTGACAGATATCGACGTCGGTCACTTCCCACCGATCATCTCCGGCCGTGGTCACTGGCAAATGCCCAGACCCCGTCACCAATACCGTATCGCCCGGTTGGGCTTGAGCCAACGCCCATTCGATAGCGCGAATGCGATCCGGAATAACCTGCGCGCGGCCTGGGTGTTTCATCCCGTCCAATATTTGATGAAAAGGTTCGTAGTCAACTTCCCCCAGCGCTGTATGACGACCCGTCAACACCACCAGGTTCGCACCGCGTTCCGCGATTCGCCCTAAGTGATACCGATGATCCCGAGTTTGGTCGGGATGATGAGTGCACACGCAGATCGTTCGCCCGTTTGGACTGAACTTCGCAGTTTTGAACAGGACCGCCAATTGATCGGCCTGATCGGCGGCGTCAACCATCGCGCCAAATGACTGACCACATTGGATGGTCTGCATGCGACCCGAAATGACATGACACTGCTCCAAGCCGCGTGCGATCTCGGGCAAAGTCAGCCCCAACGCGAGGGCCGTCGTAGTTGCCGCCAAACAATGCTCCAAGAACTGTTCACCGGTCTGGGATGTACGCACGACAATCGAATCGTCACCCGTGGAAATCATGATGACTTGCTCGCCCCAGGCTTGTTCCAAAACTTCGCCTTGGACATTGGCACTTTGCCGAATCCCGTACGTCAAACAGGGGACAGTCAACTCGGGCAACAGCTGGTGGCAGATCGGATCATCCGCATTGAGGACCGCCACACCCGCCGTCTTCAATTGTTGTAGTATTCGCGTCTTGACCTGGCGATAGTTGGCCAAGCTCCCATGCAAGTCCAAGTGTTTCCGTCGAATATTGCAAAGAACCGCAACATCCAATTGCAGCCCCATCGCGTGATGGCTCGCCAAACAGTGGCTAGGCAATTCGATGATCGCGTGCGAACACTCCTCCAAGACTTGCCGAGCCAACAGGTACGACAATTGAGGCGCCGTCCAGACCAACGGCTCACGGGTCATCGAACGACCAGCGACGGACGCCCCTAGCGACTGGATGGCTCCCACGCGTTTGCCACTGGCCGCCAAGATACTTTCCAACAAAGTCGCGATGCTGGTCTTGCCATGACTACCCGTGACCCCGACTGTCGTCAAATAGTCGCAGGGACTACCAGCCAATGCTTGGCAAACCAACGCGTAGGCCTTACGAGTGTCCGCGACAATGCACTGAGGGAGATCGGAGGCGACCAATCGCTCGACCAATAGCATGGTGGCACCCGCAGCCGCAGCCAACTCGACCTGCAAGTGCCCGTCATCTTCCGCATCGATCAATGCTACGAACAGATCTCCCGGTCGACACTCGTCCGCTCGACCACAGCAGGATCGCACAAACAAATCGTCAGCACCGATGAATTGGGCAGCAGGCAAGATGGCGTTTAGACAAACACCGAGTCGAGAAATCCCTACCTTGGGCATCTTAAGTGGCCTCCATGCCAATTTTTTCGAATCGCCTTCAGTCGTGGTTCGCTCCGCGAACCAACCTGGCATCGCGGTGCAATCCGCGACGACGAACGGTCTGAATCTCCTAGTTCGCTCCGTGAACCAAGACTGGATCGCCGAACGATCCACGACGACCGGTCGTATGAGTCAGAATTGTCATCATTCGCCACAAACCGTCAATAAGAAACAATTTTCAAAAACACCACCGCTAGCGTCACAAAAACGCCGAGCTTCGACCCGTTCAAAGATCGCTAAAACGGACCAATGTTCCGCTGGGCAGCGCGTTGTTGGTGTATTCGATCGCTTCGCTCCCATCAGCGCCCCATTCAAAATAGGCCGGTGTCTTGTCAAAATTTGATTTTTCGTCCAGCGCCCTGGCCCCAAAATGCAACCGATCGTGCAACTCTCCCAGGTAGGTGAAGGACCACGCCACCCCTCCGTTTTGCGTTGGCTGCAGGGTCGCCTCAAAATGCGTGTAGGCATCTACCCACGCCTCCCCATTCCAATACTTTTTGTCCTGTTTATTTTGGACAACCACACGCACATTTTTAATAGGCCTGGTCCCAAATGCTTGTCCAGCTAATCGGACCCCCGCGTCAACGGTTCCTGGCTTGTCCGTGATTTGAATCCAAGTTTCCGGATCCATCGGACGAAGCTGCAATATTTGTTTAAGTTCCATCGACTGGACCGAACCATTACGCCCGATCGCGCGAACGGTTACGGATAGTTTTCGCTCGGCGAGCTCGCTTGCCTTGGATGACGCACTCTCTGGAATCGCGTGTAGCGGCACGCGCATGCTGCAATTCCATTGACTGACCAGCCCGCCCGCGTTCTTTAACTCAGCGGTTATCTGAGCCGCCTCCGCCTGCCAGTCCTGACCGTTCCAAAACTGGTTCTTCTCCGTATCGTGCAGTTCCAAAGTAACGGACTCGACTCCCGCCTCCGCATCGGCAAACCCAAAGAC
>JAEUIP010000226.1 GCA_016795075.1 Planctomycetaceae bacterium
TTTGTGGTACGCTGGGTTCGCGAGTCTCCTCGTAGTTTTCGCCGACTCGCCGTGTGGCCAAGCTCAAGATCGTGAGGAATCAATACAAGCGTCGCCCGACTATCTACGAGATATCGAGCCAATACTGACCAAACACTGTCTTGCCTGTCATGGCCCGGATCGAGACGCCAGTGGCTTGCGCGTGGATCGCTGGAAGAGTTTGCTTGAAGGTGGCGAATACGGCGTACCGGCGATTGTGCCTGGAAAACCCGAGACTAGCTTTCTCTTGCAAGTTGTCGACGGCACCAGCGACGAGCTGACGATGCCACCCGAAGGCAACGAACCATTGAGCGACGAACAGGTCACGCTCCTGCGTCAATGGATCGCCGCCGGATCCGTTGTCCCGGAAGACTTTCAGCGCGACGACGAAGATCCCAAACAATGGTGGTCGCTGCGTCCGCTTCAGTCTCCCGCAGTGCCGACCGCTGCCGCGGCAATTGACTACTTGATCGAGGCCAAACTACATGACCAGGGACTTGCGTTTTCGGCTCCCGCGAACCGCGTCGCGTTGATTCGACGTTTGTACTTTGTGATGCTGGGTCTGCCTCCTTCGCCCGCGGAAGTTGAAGAGTTTGTTCGCGACGCGGACCCAAACGCTTGGGAACGATTGGTCGATCGCGTCTTGGCCAGTCCCCACTACGGAGAACGCTGGGCGCGGCACTGGTTGGACGTGGTGCGCTTTGGAGAAACGGATGGCTATGAAACCAACCGCGAACGCCCGAACGCCTGGCGTTATCGCGATTGGGTGATCGACGCGTTCAATCGGGACATGCCCTACCACGACTTCGTGCGTTATCAGATTGCGGGTGACGTTTTAGGCCAACCGGTTGGAACGAGCTTCTTGGTTGGCGGGCCGCACGATATCGTCAAGAGTCCCGATCCATTATTGACCTTGACGCAGCGGCAAGATGAATTGACCGACATGGTCGCGACCGTAGGCAGTGCCTTCTTAGGGTTGACCATCGGTTGTGCTCGTTGTCACAACCACAAGTTTGATCCGATTTCGCAAACCGATTTTTATGCGATGCAGGCGATCTTTGCGGGAGTCTATCACGGTGAAAGTCCGCTCCCGCTGCAGTTCTCCGAATCGGCAGCCGAACAACTGGCGATCGACGCCGATTTCAGGCGATGGCAGCACGACTTATGGACTCACTGCCGAACTCAGCCTGCGAACACGATCGTGTGGCCACCTGTCGACGCCGCGTTTAATATCGAATTGTTCGAACCGCAAGTCGCGAAGCTACTACGCTTCACGATCAACGCCACAAACGCCAGCGAACCGTGCCTAGATGAACTCGAGATATTTGCTGGGGATCAACAAGTTGGATTAGCGGCTCAAGGAGCCCGAGTGTCTAGTTCCGGCACTTACCCGAACAATGCCAAGCATCGCTTGGAACATCTCAACGACGGGCGTTACGGAAATGACTTCAGTTGGATCAGCGATACGTCGGGAACCGGCTGGGTACAAATCGAGTGGAATGATCCAGTTGCGGTCGACCGAGTTCAATGGGCTCGCGATCGCAAATCGGAATTTGCCGACCGTCTCGCGACGAATTACACGATCGAGTTGTCTTCGGACGGAGTGACATGGACGACCGTGGCAAATTCGCAGCGCCGCTTGCCGATGGGCAGTCGCGAATCCAGCGTGTACGATCAAATTTTCGTCGCTGCGGCAACGGACTTTAGTGAGGGCACCTTCGGCCAGAGATTAAGTGCCATTCGCCAGCGCTACCAGTTACTAGCGGGACCATCCAAGGCGTTTTGTGGAACCTTTGCTCAACCGGGGACCACACACAAGTTGTTTCGCGGTGATCCATTGTCCCCGCGCGAAGAAGTTGGTCCCGAAACCTTGGAAATCTTGGGACGATTGAACTTGCCGCCGAATGCTTCGGATCAAGATCGACGTTTGGCGTTGGCCAATGCTTTGGTTCAAGAAGACAACCCGTTGCTGGCGCGTGTGATTGTTAATCGTTTGTGGCAGTATCATTTTGGGGTGGGCATCGTCGAGACGGCGAGCGACTTTGGTCGGAACGCGGCATTGCCATCTCATCCCGAGTTATTGGACTGGTTGGCCCTGCGACTTCGCGAGCACGATGGGTCATTGAAGCAACTGCACCGAGAAATCTTGCTTTCGCGGACTTGGCAGCAAAGCAGTTTGCCGAATGAGACGGGGCTACAAAAGGATGCGAGCGGACGATTGCTTTGGCGTTATCCGCCGCGGCGTTTGGAAGCGGAGATTATTCGAGATCAGATTTTGGCTGTCAGTGGCTCGCTGCAACTCAGCGGTGGTGGGCCAGGTTTTAGTGCGTTTGTCGTGGACATGGAGAACGTGCGACACTACCATCCGTTGGAGTCCTACGGTCCAGAACATTTTCGCCGGATGATCTATCAGACCAAAGTTCGCCAAGAGCAAGATGCGGTGTTTGGGGCCTTTGATTGTCCGGATGGAACACAAATTGCGCCACAACGCAGTCGCTCGACCACACCGTTACAAGCGATGAACTTGTTCAATAGTGGATTTGTGCAACAACAAGCCGAGGCAATGGCGCGACGATTGGAGCAGTGGAGTCCCGACGCCGAAAGGCAGATTCACTATGCCTTCGAATTGGTGTATTCTCGCGTGCCGGAAGCGGACGAGTTGGCGGAACTCCAACCTTTCGTGACGGATCAGGGGCTACCTGCCATGTGCCGGGTGCTTCTGAACTCGAATGAGTTCCTGTTTATTCCTTGACGTTTCGACCATCGTGTAGAATGTTGGTCGTGGACGGGTTTAGGTCCTCCAAGTAGAAATTGTGTCGCGCGATGAGCACTTTGATTGTTGTCTTGGTCACGGTCGTGGCGTTGGTAAGCGCGTACCGAATCTACGGTTCTTATCTGGCGGAAAAGATCTTTCAGTTGAATGACGGTCGTTTGGTTCCGTCACGAGAAATGGAGGATCAAATCGACTTTGTGCCCACACGGAAGAGTGTCGTGTTTGGGCACCACTTTACCAGCATTGCGGGAACGGGGCCCATTGTCGGCCCCGCATTGGCGGTGTTTTGGGGCTGGCTACCGGCATTGTTATGGGTTTTATTGGGTGGAATTTTTGTGGGCGCGGTTCATGACTTCGGATCACTTGTGGTATCGCTCAGGAATCGCGGCGAGACGATTGGCCAAGTAGCGGGCCGGTTGATCAGCAAACGTACACGGTTATTGTTCTTGTTGATTTTGTTCTTTGCACTGACGGTTGTGCTGGGTATTTTTGGCTTGGTCGTGGCCCAGGTCTTCCAGCTTTACCCGTCCAGTGTGTTGGGGACCTGGATCTCCTTGCCTTTGGCCGTTTTGTTCGGTTGGTTGGCCAGAAAGGGCAAGTCGGCGTCGTCGTCCATGTTGTTGGTGATGATGTTAGTGATCTATGGTTCGGTTTGGTTAGGAGCCTACCACATGCCGATTCAGTTGGAGCCCGACAAGTGGTGGGCGGCGATGGGTGGCGAGACCGTTCCCAGTTGGGCGAACTCGGTGGTGCTATGGACCATTATTTTGTTGGTGTATTGCTATTTCGCCAGCGTGATGCCGGTCAGTCTGCTACTGCAACCGCGAGACTATTTGAATAGTTGGCAACTGATCATCGCACTGTGCGTGTTGGTTGCTGCGATTTGTTATGCGGGGGCAACCAATCAAGCGGACTTGGTCGCCAGTGCCCCGGCGATGGTCGCCGCCAACGAGATGCCCGCAGGGGCACCGCCGATGTTCCCGTTCTTGTTTATCACCATTGCCTGTGGGGCCGTCAGTGGGTTTCATTGCTTGGTTTCGAGCGGAACGACCAGCAAACAAGTTGCGCAAGAATCGGACTCGCAAGCGATTGGGTTTGGCTCGATGTTGTTGGAGAGCGGTTTGGCCGTGACTGTGATTTTGGCGTGTTGTGCTGGGATCGGGATGGGTTTGTTTCAACGAACGGAAACGACCGATGCCGCCGGGAAGACTCGCTACCAGTTTGTCGCCAAAGAGGCGATCGACCCAACAAAGATGCCATCACCTATCGCCGAGCCTGTCGCCGAAGAGGCGGCGAAGTTCGCAATTTGGCGCGAGCGTTATGATCCCGCACGGTCGTGGAACGACTATCGTATGGCCGAGACGGTTGGAGCGTTTGTGGATGGTGGCGCCAGTTTTCTGACCGTGTTCAAAATTCCGTTGGTGTTGGGACAAGCGGTCTTGGCGGTGCTGGTGGCCTGTTTTGCGGCCACGACCCTGGATTCTGCGACTCGATTGCAGCGTTACGTGATCCAAGAATTGGGAACGAATCTGAAACTGAAGCCGGTTGAAAATAAATACGTCGCGACAGGGATTGCAGTGGGACTGGCGGCGATGATTGCTTTGATGCCCAGCAGTAGCGGCGGGCCGGGAACTGGGGGCACCATTCTGTGGCCGTTGTTCGGAGCAACCAACCAACTGTTGGCAGGATTGGCGTTTCTGGTGATTTTATTTTATCTGTGGCGACGAGGGATTCCGGTGCATTTCTTGGTCCTACCTTTGGTTCTGATGGCGGTGATGCCGTTGTGGGCTCTGGGCTACCAATTGTTTGGTCCAAACGGCTTCTTGGTTGCGGGTAAAGCGCAAAACTGGGTGTTGGGGAGTATCGGAGTCGCCACGATCTTTTTGCAACTCTGGATGTTTGCCGAAGCATTGTGGTTATTGCCGAAAGTTCGTGGACTGCGTGAAACGGCTATAGACTCGAAGTCCTCGACCAAGTGATTTTCGCGGGCGGGCAAATCGAGTACACTGGGAGCGGATGCCTGTCGTCTCAGGAGATGTTCCCGTAGTTCACCAACCGCGTCCGGGGTCGTCACTGCCCTCCTACTTTCGAAAGAAACCTGCCGCATGAACCGTCAAAAATCAACGTTGCTGGGAACTTGGTGCCGGATTAGCTGTGCGGCCGCTATCGTTGGCAGTGGCTGGCTGACCGCAGCATCGGCCCAGGACCCGCAATTAACCAACCATCCGCACCCCGACAAATTGGTTATTTCCAACGACTTCAAGAAGCAGATTATAACCGAGAAGTTTTTCGCTGAAGGTGCTTCGTTTGCTGACTTCGATGGGGATCAGAAGAACGATATTGTATCGGGACCGTATTGGTACAAGGGCCCGCAGTACTCAGAACGATTCGAGGTCTATGCGGTGGAAGAATTTCCCATCGGTAGTTACTCGCAACATTTCTTGACGTACACGTACGACTTCAACGGCGACGGTCATGTGGACATCATGCGTGTCGGATTCCCCGGCGCCGAGACGGCCTGGTACCAGAACCCTGGTCCTGCGGCGGTACACCAAAAGGAACATTGGAAACAGCACATCATCTTCGATATCACGGACAACGAGAGCCCCGGATTGTGGAACCTAGTGGGCGACGAAAAGCCTGAATTCATTTTCCAGACCGATGGCTACTTTGGCTTTGCGACGCCTGACCCCAACGATCCGTTTGCCAAATGGACGTTCCATAAAGTTTCGGAGCAAATTGCGGGCGGTCGATTCTCGCATGGCATTGGAGTTGGCGATGTGGACGGCGATGGTCGGATCGACTTTTTGACCCCGGGTGGTTGGCTGCAACAACCCGAAGATTGGACAAAAGGCGAGCTGTGGAAGTACCACCAAGTGGCATTTGCACCAGCAGCTTCACAGATGTACTCGTACGATTTTGATGGCGATGGTCTCAACGACATCTTGTGTGCCGTCCATGCTCATCAGTGGGGAGTCGTATGGCATCGACAAATTCGAGACACTCAAGGCAAGATCGACTTCGAGTTGAATTGGGTTGTGGGGGTGACGCCGGACCAGACCGACCATCAGGTTGTCTTCACGCAGCCGCACGCGATGGAATTGGTCGACATGGATGGTGACGGATTGCGGGATGTCGTGACCGGAAAACGATTCTGGGCGCATAACGGCGCGGACCCAGGAGAAACGGATCCGGCGGTGCTTTATTGGTTCAAGACGATTCGAGAAAAAGGTAAGGTTCGTTTTGCTCCCCATTTGATCGACACCAACTCGGGGGTAGGTACCCAAGTGACCGTCGGCGACGTCAATGGCGACCAGAAGCCCGACGTTGTGGTCGGAAACAAAAAGGGGACGTTTTACTTCCAACAGAATTAGCGATCCTTCGTTTCCGCCTGCCTTCCATTCGAACGTCGCTACGTTTGCCCAAAGTGGGCGATGCCGTGAAATATCCGCTTAAGGCAGGAACTCCCTCGTCGAAAGGTTTTGGCTGCTTGTTCCAAATTTAGGCCCCTGGTGCCGTTTTCGGCCGGAAGAAATCCGTTAAACTAGGAGGCCCTGTTGGTGGCGATTTCCCGTTTGGCCATGCCACAGGTCGGCGGCTTTTCGGGGTGCGACTTCATCTGATTAGATAACGGATATTTTGTGAAATACGCAGCTTTAGGTCCGATCGCTATCCACTATCCGGAACTAATTGAAACCAACGAGTATTTAGCCGCTGCGAATCCCTCGTGGGACATGGATTTGATCGGTGAAAAAACGGGCATCTATAGTCGGCATATCGCGGCACCGGCGGAAACGGCCTCGGATTTGGGGGTTGCGGCTGCGGAAAAGTTATTCGAACAACACAACATCGATCGCCAGTCGATTGATTTTGTCTTGCTATGCACGCAAACGCCTGACTGTCCGCTGCCCACCACCAGTTGCATGATGCAAGAGCGGTTGGGTTTGCCGACCAAGTGTGGAGCGTTGGACTTCAACTTGGGTTGCAGCGGTTACGTCTATGGCGTGAGTTTGGCGGACGGATTGATTCGAACCGGGGCCGTCAAGCGAGTGTTGTTGATCACGGCCGAGACCTATTCGAAGTATATCAACCCCGCGGATCGCAGTTTGCGACCAATTTTTGGTGATGCCGCCGCCGCCACATTGTTGGAGGCCCATACGGAGCCAACCATCAAAGCCATGCAATTTGGGACCGATGGTTCGGGAGCGAACACGTTGTTGGTGAATCAAGGTATTCGGCCCAAGGAAAAGGCGTTGCGGCCCAGACATCGGGCGCGTTGGGGCAGCGATCTGTACATGGATGGCCCCAGTTTGATCAACTTTGCCATCGGAGCGATCCCCGGCGTCATCGATGATGTCCTCCGCTGTGAGGGGATCTCAATGGAAGACGTGGATTTGTTTCTGATGCATCAAGCCACATTCAAAATGTTGGATCAATTGCGCGAACGACTCGGCTTGACGTTTGACAAAATGCCATTGTGCATGCGGAATGTCGGCAACACGGTTTCTTCGACATTGCCGATTCTGATCGATGACTTGCGTCAGAAGGGTCAGTTGACGGCGGAACAGTTGACGATGATGATTGGGTTTGGAGTGGGATGGTCGTGGGCGGCGTGCACATGGCGCGATGTGCTCGGGAACCGAACTCTTTCCTAGGAATTGTTGCGATGCAGGATCTCACCGGGCATCTCTTGGTAGCGGCTGCCGACATGGAAGATCCGCAATTCGCTCGGACCGTGGTGTTGCTGATTCGCCACAATCCTGAAGATGGGGCCATGGGTTTGGTCTTGAACCGACCGATCAGTATTTCGCCCGCCGAGATATTCTCAAGTGTCTCGGATGAATTGGAGGTCCCCGATGGCGTGCCCGTTTGTTGGGGTGGCCCGGTTCAGGGCCCATTGGTGGTCATGCACACCCAAGACGATCTAGCCGATTTGACGGTGATGCCAGGGGTTTGTATATCAACGCAGCGAGACCGGATTTTGGAGCTATTGCGACTCGATTCCCGACCTTACTGTTTTTACTTGGGCTATTCCGGCTGGGGCAAGCAGCAACTGGAAGGAGAGTGCGAATTAGGAGGCTGGCATACCAGCCCCGCAACCCCTGAGTTGATTTTTGCAGACCCCTACGACATGTGGTCCGCGGCCTGCGGTCAAGTCAGTTGGCAAGTAATGCAACGAGATCCTCGGTTGGCCAAACACAAGCCTAGCGATCCGAATCTTAACTAGAATCCGCTCACCGTATTGCTCTCATCGCAAGCTCGACGACGATTGTTACCCGCACCGCCCACCTGACTCCCGACCCGTGACATTACCATTCTGGTGTCAAGAATTCGTACACTAGGAAAACCAGGCGTTAGAGGCGACACCAGACCGTAATTTGAGCTGGACTGAATCGGACGATCGCCGGATCTGACGTTGCCGGTTTGGAGCAAGTTTGCTAGAAGCGGCGGTGCGATGGAAACTGGCCCGAATTCTCCTTGCCGACAACAAACGCACTACCTTGGTCTACGCCATCGGGTGGTTGTTCTGGTTTGCGCGCTCGGGATGACGATCGGGTTCGGATCGATTGCCACAACCACATGGGGACAGACAAATCCCCAGCCGAACCCCTTCTTACCGGGCGGAAGTCAACCGGGAGCGTACCTGGGGCAACCGTCGCTGCCGGCCATCGGCGCCCCATCAACTCAGATCACGCCCTCGCCCTATGCACCGGGAACTCCCAGCCCGGCGACCATCAACCCATTTACGGGGACCGTCACCCCGCCGGCTAATTCTCTGGGGACAGTCACCGCGCCGGGTGCGGGGGGTCTGACGCCTGGCGTTTATTCGGGCAACCCCTACGTCGGCGGACCAATCGCGCCGGGATTTGCCAACCCGAACCCTAACCTTGCTCCCAACAATACGGGCATCCTCCAGCCAGGTGTCTTCCAGTCCGGTGTTGCCCAACCACCAATCGCCCAACAGGGAATCGTCCAGCCCGG
The DNA here is from genome assembly GCA_016795075.1 of Planctomycetaceae bacterium. Taxonomy (GTDB): domain Bacteria; phylum Planctomycetota; class Planctomycetia; order Pirellulales; family Pirellulaceae; genus M30B19. The sequence continues at coordinate 8,774 of JAEUIP010000226.1, forward strand.
AGTCGGTGGCATCGACCCGTTCGCACCGCAAGTGCCGGTCGGCTATCCAAACTTGCCACCACCTCAAGCGAGTATTTTTCGCAATCCGTTCGCGAATCCCCCGAATGATTCGGCATCGATCTTTGCTGCTCCTCAAGCGGATGGGTTTTGGTCCGGTGGTTTACTAAATAACCCCAATGCCAATGGCTCGCAAACTTGGTCACCTCAGTCTTGGCAGCGTTTCTGGCAACAAAGCGATTGGCACAAGTTGTGGCATGCCTTTCGAGTTCGTCACACGTACATTCGGGGTGGCACGGTCGACCGAGTGCAGATCAATGACTCG
>JAEUIP010000227.1 GCA_016795075.1 Planctomycetaceae bacterium
CGTGAGCATCGAGCACTTGGGCAATCAGATGCAGGGGCATGGCCTGCGCTTGCAGCTGGATCGCTTCGTGGGCGAGTTGCTGGAGCCGCATTACCGGCTGTCGCTCACCGGAGGCAGCGGCCGTGCGGCGCGCATCGACTTTTTGGGCGACGCGGCGTTTCAAAACGACTTCAAGCAATTGTACAAATACTACAAAGGCACTCGGTTTGCGAAATTTCAGCAAATCGGAGCCTTCCTGTATTTCGTCTTTCAAGTCGGCGACGATCCCAAGAACATCAAATCATTCAAGTGGTTGGTAGAAGCCGACAAAATCCGTTACGTCGACAATCGTAGCGACCATGAAGTCAAGTTCCCGGCCCAACACGAATTTCAGTGGATCCGGACTCATCGCGATTTGCATCGCAGTGGTCGACATCCCCATATATCGATTGGAGATCGCGTCTTCGTCGAGACCGTTGGCGGCGACCTCACCATCAAGATCGAAAACAATACGGAAGACGGAAACGGAATCTACAGCGAACCTGTAGAAGATCGCGACCAGACTCTGGACGATGCCGAAATTTTTTACGCCATCGTCGGTAACCTGATCTTGTTGAAGATCAAGCCGTTTCGCGAACAGGCCTATCGCTACTTGGTGTTTAACGAAAAAACCTCAAAGGCCATGCGACTCGACTCGTTGCGGGACGCCTGCATTCTGCTGCCGGAGGATCACGGCCTGATTTTTAGCAATGGCTATTATCTGCAAACCGGCGAATCAAAGCTATTCGACACCGGTTTGGTGGACTTGGTCTACGAGCGATCGCTACCTGCCGCTAATGGCGAAGATTATCTTTACGTCTTTTACAATCGAGCCTCGGGCACGTATTTGTTGTTGACGTACAACATGATTCAACAGGCGGTCGGAACACCGACAACGTGTGGCGGCTTCAGCTTTTTTGGCGATGGCAAACTACTGCTCGTGCGCGCAGACGATACGGCGCAGAAACATCACGCTCTGCAGATTTGGCAAACTCCATTTTTGAAAGAAGGCGTGACGGTTCCGGGATTGGTTCAAGGGAATCAGGATTCTTTTTTGTACAAGATCGGCAATCGTGATGTCGTGCGGGCGATGGCCGAGTGTAACGAAATTCACAACCTTTTGACCAAAGACGACTCTTATTCGAATCTCTATCTCGACTTGGTCAAGCGCACGACGGATACGGTGGACACCTATTTTTGGCTCGGACGAGCCGAAGCCCATGAAGTGGCTTCTGTCTTGCAAGAAATTCGCAATATTGCGACCTCGGCAATTGACGAATTCGAACGTGTGGTTCAGGCCCGGCGCGAAACCAAACAACGGTTCGACACCGTAAGTAACCGGGCCAAAGACGTCTTGCGCCAATCGTACCAAAAGCTGTTCCAAAGCATCGACGATTTTGTCCAACAACTTTCGGATCTCCGGACAGTGCGCGGCGAGATCATCGGGCTGCGAGACCTCAAGTATATCGACTTGGAACAAGTCCAAGCGTTGGAAAAGCAAGTCGAAGCAGAAACGGAAGCTTGTTCGAAAAAGAGCGTAGAATTCCTCCTCCAACCTCAAGCCTTGGTCCCCTATCACCAACGCGTTGAAAAGCAATTGGCTGGGATCGAGACTTTGACCAAAGTCACGGACGCCAACGCTTTGCAAGGTCAGATCGAACAGACCAGCAAAGATCTGGAGATGCTGATCGAAATCATCAGCAATTTGAAGATCGACGACGCGACCCAACGTACGAAGATCATTGACGATATCTCGGCAATTTATTCCCAACTCAATCAAACACGGGCCAAGCTACGAAATGCCACCAAGCAGTTATTGAGTGTCGAAGGCAAGGCCGAGTTTCATTCGCAATTGAAGCTATTGGGGCAGTCGGTCGTCAATTACTTGGAAGTTTGTGATTCCCCGCAACGCTGCGATGATTACCTGACCAAGACCATGGTGCAGCTAGAGGAACTGGAAGGACGGTTCGCGGAATTTGACGAGTTCGTGCTGCAATTGACCGAAAAGCGCGAAGAAATCTATTCGGCATTCGACAACAAGAAACTCCAGTTGCAAGAGGCTCGCAATCGCCGGGCCAGTGCCCTCATGAGTGCCGCAGAGCGGATTCTGGGCGGCATTCGCAGTCGCGTATCGCAAATGGACAAGATCGAAGCCATCCACGCGTACTTTGCCGCCGACCTGATGGTAGAAAAGGTCCGCGATATCGTGCGAGAATTGGAATCGTTGCAGGAGACCGTCAAGGTCGACGACGTGCAAAGTCGCTTGAAGACGATTCGCGAAGACTCCGTCCGGCAGCTAAAAGATCGACAAGAGCTGTTCATTGACGGCGGCAAGGTCATCCAATTTGGCAAGTACAAGTTCATGACCAATTCTCAGCCATTGGATTTGACGACGGTAACCAAGGACGGCCGACTGTACTTCCATCTCTCGGGGACGAACTACTTTCGTCCAGTTCCGCCGACCGATCTGGACTTTAACAACGAACTGACCTCACAAGAAGTTGTCTCTGAGAATCGCGAAGTTTATCGCGGCGAATACTTGGCAAAGCTGCTCTATGACGAACTCTTGAAGAATCGAACCGAACTGCAACGTTGGTTTGCGTTGACCGACCAAGAGTTGTTGCAATTGGTCCAGAACTTCATGGCCCCACGCTATCAAGAGAGCTATCTCAAGGGGGTTCACGATCATGATGCCGTCAAGATTTTGCGAGCGATCTTGGACAAGCATCAATCGTTAGGGATTTTGCGGCAACCGGCAAGTGTGCGAAACCTGGCAACGTTCTTCTGGATACGACAAGTTTGGCCGAATTTGGACAAAGCGGAAGTGCTTTTTCAATTTCAAGGCATTCGCGCGATGCGAGCATTGTTCCCGGACAGTCAACGCAACGAGTCTTTATTGGGTCGCTTGAACAAATCCATCGTCGAACTCGCAAATGATTGTGAAGGCTTCGATGCTCAGGCTGCTCGCCCTGCGGCAGAATATCTTTACGAGTGCATGACGACGGGCGACCGCCTGCCCTGTTCGGCCGATGCGCGCCATTTGCTGGATGGGTTTGTTGAGTTCCTGGGAAAACGACGCGCGGTAGAGGCATTCCAAGCTGCGGTGAAAGCGTTGAAGTCCAGCCGACCGCGACTCGAGATGGTTCAACTCTGGTTAACGGCGTTTGTCGACCAACCCGGCGTCTTGGAGCACTTGTTGGTGCACTTGGATGCTGGGGCAGACCTGATCACTCAAGCCACAAAAACTCTAACCGAACAAAGGACTTCGCCAAACCCAGAGCCAAAGGATTCAAAAAGTGCAGTCGTTGAAACGCCGGTAGCTACAACGACGGACGTTCGGCCGGCTGCCGAAGATCGATTCCGCCTCGTCCAAGAGGCAGCTCTGGTCTACCTGTTGGGCGAACAAGTGGGTCACGCCCATGCCTGTGATTCTCGTCTGACCATTAAAGGACTACTTGGCAGCCATTCGCGAATAGATAACACGAACTATCAGTTCGACTTCTATGACTATTTGGAGCGACTGTTAAAGTTTCAATCACAAACGGTCCCACGATTTGTTCGCTACGTCGAAGACAAGAAGAGCTTGCTCGAACGAAAGCGCAAAGAGTTGAAGTTGTATCAATTCGAAACTCGGGTGCTGACCTCTTTCGTGCGGAATCGTCTGATCAACGAAGTCTATTTGCCCTTGATTGGTGCAAATCTTGCTAAACAAATGGGCGAAGTGGGCGAGAATAAACGCACGGACTTGATGGGCCTATTGCTGTTGATCTCGCCACCAGGGTATGGCAAGACGACTCTGATGGAGTATGTCGCGAATCGATTGGGGATCACGTTCGTCAAAATCAACGGCCCAGCCATCGGGCATCATGTGACGTCGTTGGATCCGCAAGAAGCTCCCAACGCCAGTGCCAGGCAAGAAGTCGAGCGACTCAACTTGGCCTTGGAGATGGGCGACAACGTCATGATCTATCTGGACGACATCCAACATTGCAATCCCGAGTTCTTGCAGAAGTTTATTTCGCTTTGCGACGGTCAACGCAAAATTGAAGGTGTATTTGAAGGGGAGACGCGAACGTACGACTTGCGTGGTCGAAAAGTGTGCGTCGTCATGGCTGGTAATCCTTACACGGAAAGCGGTGAAAAGTTCAAGATTCCCGACATGTTGGCCAACCGAGCCGACACGTACAACTTGGGGGATGTGATTGGGGATCAAGCCAAGGCATTTGAACTTAGCTATTTAGAAAACTGTCTGACCTCGAATTCGGCGTTGGCTCCCTTGCAAGCCGCTAGTCAGAAAGATGTGCATACGATTATTGAAATGGCGTCAAACGACGGGCAAACCAACGCGGCGTTGGAAGGAAACTTCTCATCGAGTCAAGTGACCGAGATGGTCAAGGTCATGCAGAAGTTGCTTAAGGTGCGCGATGTGTTGTTGAAGGTCAACGCTTTGTATATTTACTCGGCCGCGCAAGCCGATGCCTATCGATCCGAACCAGCATTCAAAATGCAGGGATCTTACCGCGACATGGCGAAGATCGCGGAGAAAATCGTACCGATCATGAACGACCAAGAGCTTCAGGTCTTGATCGACTCGCATTTCGAGAACCAAGCACAAACTCTCACGACCGACGCCGAAGCCAATCTGCTCAAGTTCAAGGAAATCACGGGCCGGTTGGCGGGCGCGGATAAGGTGCGTTGGGAAGCGATCCGGGATACGTATCGTCGCAATCAGGTTTTGGGTGCCGCCGCCAGTGGCGACGATCAGGCTTCGCAGATTATCGCTCAATTGGCGTTGTTCAGCGACGGACTGGGACAAATCCGCTCGACATTGATGCAAGGCCTGGAACGTTGGACCGAATTCGCTAGTTCGCCTGACCGTTTTGTGATGCAAAATTTGACAATCCAGCAAATTGGCAGCGCGGTGCAACAGCTGGAGAAATTCAATCAATCCTTGGTCGACATCAAGCAATGGTTGAACGAAAACCACAAAGCCAATGCGTCAGCGTCATCCGACGAGCGACCGATGAAGATTCATGTGTCGAATCGTGTCCCGACGGCGTTTATGAAAGTGATCACAGGACAATTCCAGATTCTGCAGGCTTGGATGGAACCACTGCTGGCCGTTGCTGATAAAATCGAAGGCGGCCGCGAGCTAAAGAAAGCCGCAAAAGCGACGGAAGCCTACTATCAACAAATGATCGACGCCAAACACGAAGACCCTGAAGTCCCGAAGGATGAATCCGGATCGGCTTGATTGGGGTCCGCGCGGTACAATTGAACGACCGGCGACAGTGGGATTGACGAAAACCCGAGCGAATGCCTAATTTGTCCGTGTGCACATGAGCACCTGACATTTTTTTTGAGGCATTGGTCATGAGTAAGAATCCGTTGCGAATTGTGATTATCGGTGGTGTAGCGGGAGGTGCTTCGGCGGCGACTCGAGCGCGGCGGATGAACGAATCGGCCGAGATCGTCGTGTTAGAAAAAGATGAACACGTGTCTTTCGCCAACTGCGGTCTCCCGTATTACATCGGCGGCGAGATTGCCGAGCGAGGCAAGTTGTTGGTAGCGACGGCAGAATTTCTCCGTCGACGTTTCAAGCTGGATGTCCGTACTCGTCATGAGGCTCGCTCGATCAATCGGGACGCCAAGACGGTCGAAGTGTTCGATCATCAGAAACAAACGGCGTACCAATTGCCATACGACAAACTGATCTTGGCTCCTGGAGCTGCGCCTTTGACACCACCGCTGGAAGGTCTCACGGCCGCCGGCGTGTTCACATTGAGGAACATGGCCGACACCGATCGGATTCACGCGGCCACGAACCAAAGTCGAACCAAGCGAGCAGCGGTGATCGGCTCGGGGTTTATTGGCCTGGAAATGGTCGAACAGTTGGAGCGCCGCGGCTTTCAAGTGGCTCTCGCCGAATTGCAGCCGCATATCTTGCCCTTGCTGGACCCCGAAATGACCCAGCCCCTGCGCGAAGAACTAACCACCCATCATGTGTCCGTGCATACTGGGGATGGAATTCAACGCGTCATGACCAATGCTGCCGGGGCGGTCTGTGGTGTTCAGTTGGCCAGTGGCACGGTGATCGACGCAGACCTCGTCATTCTGGGTTTAGGCGTACGAGCTCAAACGGCATTGGCGACCCAAGCGGGATTGGCAATCGGTGCGAGCGGCGGGATTGCCACAAATGCTTGGCTGCAAACCAGCGATCCGAACATCTACGCGGTGGGTGACGCTGCGGAATATCCGTATGGGCCGACGGGGACGCAAATGAGAGTGGCCTTGGCTGGCCCCGCGAACCGCGCGGGACGACTGGCAGGTGAGCATGCCGCAACGGGCAAGTCCGACCCCATGCCGCCGGTCTTCGGCACCTCGATTGTGCGCGTGTTCGAATGGTCGGCCGGGATCACAGGCTTGAGTGCGGCGTCCGCCAAACGGTTTGGTATCGCCGCGCGAAGTGTGACCGTGATTGCGAATCATCACGCTGGTTATTATCCAGGAGCGCAGCCTTTGACCTTGAAGTTGACTTACGCCCCGGACACCGGACGAATTCTGGGCGCGCAAGCGATCGGTCGAGAGGGCGTCGACAAACGCTTGGATGTGATCGCCACGGCAATGGCGTTTCGCGGAACCGTGCGCGATCTGGCAGGATTGGACTTGGCATACGCACCGCCGTTTGGTTCGGCCAAGGACCCGATCCATCAGGCCGCCTTCGCTGCCTGCAATCAATTGGATGGCATCGAAGATTTTATCGAAGCGGATGCAGACCTGAGTGGCCTGCAGGTCGTCGACGTACGCACCCCGGGGGAAGTCCGCGACCGGCCATTGAAGTCGGCACCGCACGCCATCAACATTGCGTTGGATGAGCTTCGCCAGCGGCACCATGAATTGGACGCCAATGTGCCAACGGTAGTGTCCTGCGGCGTGGGAGTTCGCGGCCATGTTGCGGCCCGAATCCTCAAACAATCCGGGTTCAACCAAGTTCAGAACCTAACAGGCGGCGCAACGCTACGGTCTCGTGCGGTAAAAGAGCAGGAGTAGGCTACGGAACCAATGTTCGGACATGGGCCGCTTGTTTTCGGACTCAAATTTGGGGATCGTTGGTAGGTTACCCTAGATCGTTGGCGAATTTGCAGGCAAATTATCGATAATTCTTTGCGAGATGAGAACCGATGCCGCGACAACGTTTGCAGTTTTTCAGTTACGAGTTCGACGAGAATGGAAATCGGTGGTTGCTATATTTTGGACTGGCAATTATCGGATTGGTTATTTACATCACCCTGACGTCCAAACCAATCGACGCCGATTTGATTGGAGTGTGGAAACTCGAGTCCACGCAAACCAACGGAATGCCACCGCACCGGGAACGTAGTTTGTGGGTATTCAGTCAACGTGGAATTCTAATAATCAATGATCAGGAAACGAGGCAAGTTGGATGTTCGGTCGATACATCCACTTTACCCCGCCGCGTGGATATCGATTTTCAACTTCAACCAAATGGAATTTACGAAGTCGATGGCGACACGCTCCGGGTCGCCTTCTCGGCTATCAATATGCCGCGGCCGACATCGTTTGAAACGACTTGGGGCGATTTATCATCGGTTTCGGTTTTCCGTCGCTTGAATGTTGACAGCGACCTTCCTGTGGATCAATGGCAGTTGGTCCTGCTTGACGAGTTCGGGCCACCCAAAACATATCCGAAGCGGATCGAGTTTGACCGAGCAGCGGAGGATTTTGTTGGTGATTTGATGGCTCGAATGCCAGAACAAATCAGCGAATCCGCGAAGGAAGGCGTGTTATCTCAAATCGCATGGTTGGACACTGAAGTTAACAATGGCGGGTTTCATCAGTTCTTTTACAACTTTTCAGGTGAATTGGCGATGGAGACTCTGGAAAGTTTGCGGACGATAGGATCGGTGGAAACGTTGGGACTTTTGGAAGAAGCCTGCAATCTGTTTCCGGATGGGAAGCCACCCAAAGATCAAGCGGAACGTCATCGGGCGCTGGAGCAATTCACATTGGAACAACATGAAGTACTCGACGACTTGAACGAACGTTATTACTCGCGCCGGGAGGACGTCCATCTATTGCTAAGGACTTATTGGGAAAAGGAGAGTCGATAGGAGAATAGTTTGGACTGCGGTCAGCCTGCTGTCGCTTTCCCTCAGCAGCCCTGCTGCTGAGCACGAAACACCACAGCAGGCTTTGGAGCCCAAACCGGTAACAGGCTGCCGTAGTCCAAGACCCTTACTCTCCGTCTTCGATCGCGATATGGTCGTACTTGAAACTCACGATTGTTTTCAGCCACGCGGGGGTGACTGACTCCTTGAATTTTCTGGCACTGCACCACTTCCAATCCGAACCGACGCGCACCAAACCATGGTGAACGGCGTTCTGGTGAACATAATGCAACCGCGCCAAATAGCTCCGTTGAAATGTCAGATGTGTCTCCCAATAGTTCTGCCACAACCGCGTCCGACCTGGCTGGTTCTCGCGGCGATTCAGCTCTTTGGTTGTCAAGCTGTGCAGTTTTTGGATCATCGCACTCAGCGTCTCGGCCGACTTCTCATTTTCGGTACTGTGAGCAATAAAGTGATAATGGTTTGACAAGATGCACCACGCCTCCAGTCGCCACCCGAACTCGGAAGTCACTTCGAATAGTTTGGCCTCGAACCAGTCTTTCATCACATCATCGGCAAGCAAGTGCGCCTGATCTCGCGTGCGTGCCGTCACAAAGTAGACGCCCGCCGCGGCCAATCGATGGGGCGGTGCATGGGGCCAGTCGCGTGTGCCTTTGACCGTTTGTTCCGAATCCGGCAACTCCATCCCGTGTCCTCCACACGATTGGGGGTGGTTTTGGACTGCGGCAGCCTGAGGCCGCTTTGGTGTCCACAGCCTGCTGTGGAGGGTTTAAACCCTCGGTCTTGTATTGTACGTATTTCTATCGGAGATGTGTTGTCGGCTCCAGTGACGTTTTGCTTGTCT
>JAEUIP010000228.1 GCA_016795075.1 Planctomycetaceae bacterium
ACCAAGCAGGTACTCTTCACAATCTAGCTATGGTTCAGCAGTGGGCGGGAAAGTTTGAGCACGCCACGGAGAATCTGAGAAAAGCTGTCGCCTTAGACCAGGAAATATTGAAAATGCGACCGGACGATAGCCTGGCGCGCATTCAACTACAGAAACATGCGAACGAATTGGTTAAGATCGGAAACCAACGGCGTTCCCCGCAGTTGGTTGCTGAAGGAAAAAAACTGTCGGTACAACTTGCTTCGATTGATCCTGAAGTTTCCAGTTGGAACGACGCACTGCAAACCGGTATAGGAATTTCTGAAGTGCCGATCGACGAGTTGGAGGCGGGGGCAAAGGCGGCGGTTGCCTGTCGCGCTTTTGCCACGGGGGCCGATCTCTATTTGGAGCTGGCCAATCGCGATCCGAACTGGAAGTCGACACCAGAAAACTGGAACGCACTGGTGAACGCCAGCGTTGCGGCCGGTACCAATCAATCGCTGGAACGACAATTAAGTGAAAGCCAGGCCAAAACGTATCGAGAAGTTGGCCGCGAAACACTGGCCCAGACTCTTGCCAACGCGCGAGCGGAGCCGCCTGCAACCAACCTCGCCGTTCGTCAAATCCAGTTTGATCGTTTTCGCAAGCTTGAAGAAGACAAGGTCATCGAAAGAGTCCGATCCCCATTCTACCTCCAGCAACTTGACGATTCAGAACGGGAGGCTTGGTTGATCCTGTGGAAAGAGATGGAGAACCATTTAACCACCCTACAGTTGACTTTGAAAGATCAGGCCGAGTTGGCGGATTTCGCGTTGTCTGCCCAACGAGTGCGAGTGGCGAATAATCCGTCGGACCCATCGCGAATCACTCTCAGTCAACTACTTTCCACTCAGTCACAAGTTCGCAGCAACGATCTTCGTTATGCCGAGGCGATCCAGAGTGTCGAAGAATCGATCGTGATTCGAGAAGACATCTACCAAAGGAGTCCCCCGATTCTCCAAGATCGGTTTAGCTTGCTCGAAGATCAAATTCGCCTCGCAGATTTGCAGTTTGGCCTGGAGCGAATTGACCAGGCCTATGCGAGTCTTGAAGCGGTGGAAGCCGAACTTCTTCGTGAGGAAGCCAAGAACGACGACAATGCCCTGTCCTGGACTTATGGCCGGTTGCTGCTGTCGCGATCCCGGTTGGATGCCAGCCAGGGCCGTCTCGCTGCGGCTCATGCTCACCTGGATCTTGCGGCTGGCTATTGCGAGCGAGCATTCCAGATAAACTTGCAGCATGGAGCCGTCCCCTACTACCACGCCATACTCCGCGAGTATTTGGATCTGGCGGGTAGAAAGTCGGACCCGGCGCTCGAGGGACGGGCACGCGAAAGACTGGCCGAGTTCGTGAAGCGTCTGCCCGACTACCACCGCCGGCTGCGAATGATTGACGACGTGCTCCTTCGCGGATGGGACTATTCCGCCGAGTTCATGTACACATTAGCCATGACCGCATTAGAGTCGGCGGACTATCAAAATGCTGCTCGGCTCTACGAAAAGGCTTTGGACCCGAATCGAATCGATTCGCTTCGTTACCGCAAGTCGAGTCTCTTTCATGCAGCCTCGGCGTACGTCTTGGCGGCTGAGGTTCTGGAGGTCGATTCCAGCCAAGCCCATAACGAGGAAGCACGACGTCTTCGTTTGGCCGCATACGACCAACTTGAAGAAGCGATAAGCGGAGATCTACAGCCGGAAAAAGACTCGCTGATTGCAATTCATGAAATCCCTGCAAGGTGGGAACGAAGTCCAAACCTGAAATCGGTGCGAGACCCCAAGTTTCTAGAGAAAATGGAACCCGATGAGCAAGAGCGATGGACCAATTTTTGGAGCAAAGTTCGCGACAAGAAAGAGGAGCTTCGACAAAAAGGCTTGTCACCCAACCCTCTTCCGGACAATTGATTTTAATAACAAGTGCGATCGTTGTATCCTGCAAAGCAAGCAACGTGTATAAACTGGAACGGTTGGGGGATAAGTGCCGTCCTACACCTTGATTCCGGTTCTGGGGAGATTAGGCTTTATGGAGGGTAACTCTAGTCGTCCGGTTGTTCACTGTTATCGGTTCCGTACGAGCCGTTCGCGAATTTGAAGTTATTCCCCGACACCGGGTGCTTGCGCCTTAACGCAGGAGGTTTTGCGATGATGTTCATGTTCAGTGTCATTGGGTTTGTGTCATTGTTGTTCGCTCCAACGATTCAGGATGCGGAGTCGAGGACTTGGAAGGCGGGAAGTTCCGAGTACTCCATCAAGGGGGTACTGGTTGCTTACAACGATAACACGGTCGTGCTCAAGCGAGACCGTAGCGAAAAGCTTGTCGCTGTCGAGATTGCGGAGCTTTCCGAAGCAGATCAAAAGTTCGTAGCGGACAAACGGGAAAAAGATAAGCAAGACGCGGCGGAGTCCCCGGCTGAGGATTGGCATACATGGACTTCACAAGCTGGTTGGCAGATTCGTGGCCGAGTGTTGGCTTACGGACGAAAGGATCTGGTGGTCGATCGCAAGTCAGGTGTCGTCACGATCAACGGAAAAGCATTCAGTTCGCTTGACATGTTGCAACAAAAGTTGGTACTGGCGGTCTTATCCAAACTGGAAGGAAAGACCATCGAAAACGAAGCGGACGTGAGAGCGTTGACGGGTTCCTCTAAAGGCGAACCCAAACAGTACACCTTGGATGGTGTCATGCTCGAATTGGAAAGTAAAGATCACGTCCCCGTTCCATTCTTCATGTTCAGTGAGAAAGACCTCGAACTCCTGCGTTCGGGTTGGGAAGCGTGGCTGGCCGCCGAACAGGACGCTGAGGCTCGGGCCCGCGAAGATTTTCTGGTTCGGCAAGAAGCCATGCAGTATCAACGAATGCAACAACGGCAGATGCAACATGAACAGATGGAAATTCTGAAACTCAATCTCCTGGCTTCTGCGGCCGGGGTGACGACTATCTGGGAAGTCGCTCTATTGCCAGCTCCTGGAACTCGGGGCCGCCCGATGACTGTGGTTGTCTCGGCCCCGAACAGCCAAGCTGCTGCTCAAGTTGCTGTGCAACAGCATCGAGGATTTGTGGCTGGCCCGATCCGGAAAGTCAGTAACAATTAGATGCCGTTAACAACTTTGGCTATCTGCCGAAGGAGCGATGACTGGTCGGCTACGTCGGACAGCTCTGCTCGTTTGTCCGATCTGGGGCGGTCTTCCGGGCTGTAGTCGTACAACATTGGCTGAACCGAGACCACCTCGGCCGGAGCTCGTTTGTTAGTGGATTGGCATCCATCGGGCCGCACGAATTGGCTCGGTGACGGAAATCTCTGTCGAACGGTTGCAGGAGAGCGTCGTGAAGAGTGGTTGGCGAAATATTGGTGCTGGCGTTTTGTTGTCGGTTATCGCGCAGCTATTTGTTGAGCTACTTGTTGTTCGTGCTTTTGCCCAAGATTCAGGGCAGCAAGATCCGGAGCGGAAAGACGAGTCGCAGCGGGTTGACTATTTAGGAGATCCGCTGCCTGCGGGAGCCTTACTGCGATTGGGGACGGTGCGGTTTTCGCCGGGCAGCATCTTTGATTCAATTCTGTCCGCGGACGATCAAGTCGTGGTGAGTCTTGGTTCGCCAATGATCGGTTGGAATGCGGCGACGGGCCAAAGGTTATGGTCCGTGGAAACCAAACGCGAGCAGTTCGAAACGGCGTTTATGACCTCGGCCGCGAGCTACGGATTTCAGCCGATGGTGCGAATGCCAAAATCAAACCGATTTCTGCTCCCGGCAGGCCAGGGTAATTTTGAGTATATCGACTTTCTGACCGGAAAATCGGAACTCGCATTCAAGGCCGCAGCACGTAACCGGATCTGCACGGTCGATGTCCACCGCGACGAGATATTGTATGCGATTGGGACTCCGAAAGAGCTGTTGATTTGTGATGCATTGGGAGCCACCAAATTCAAGATAAAAAATAACCCCGAGAAACCCCTCAACGAAGATCGCAATGGCGACGATCGATTGAAGTTTGGCGGCGACTTCAGTTATGCGCGTTTTTCTCCCGTTGATGACACTTTGGTCTTGGTAAACAGTGAAACACCCAAGTCGCTTCGAGTCCTGAACGCCCAAGACGGAAGCGAATTAAAACGTATCGAGGCCAAGGATCGAGTGGTTCGGTTTGCCTTCGCTCCAGGCGGGCGTTTATTGGCGACGACCGAGCGGGATATTGCGGCCCGGTTGTACGATCTGGAATCGGGAAGCTTGGTTTGGGAGCGAGTCTTCTCTCCCGCAGGATTGGACGAGCGATACACCACGGATATCTGTTTTTCGCCGGTCGAGAATCTGTTGGCGGTTGGTACCGCGATTGGTGAAGATCAACGAATTCATTTGCTGGACCCGGCCAATGGCGAGACCGTTGGTACGTTGACCGGCCACACGTGGAAGCCCTGGCGAGTCAACTTCAGCAGCGATGGCAAGCGATTGTTTTCGTCGGGGTGGGATGGGGTCCTTCGCGTTTGGGATGTGGATCGGCGCGAACAAATTCGAGTTGAGAACTCGGAACGCGCGTCATCGGTGTGTACGTTGACTCAGGATGGTCGGTTGTTGGCGTACGGAGATGATTCGGGGAAAATACACGTCGTGGAATCGCAAACGGGCAAGAAGCTGCGGACGATTCATGTTGATCCGTTCAACTTCTCGCAGATGGCATTTGCGGCCGACAACAAGACTTTGGCGGCGGGTGGATCATCATCATCGAGTATCGCTGTATTCGTTTGGGATTTGGATCAAGAAGAGCCGCTGCACCGTTGGGAATGGCCCAAGGGGCGCGACGTCCACTCGTCGGTAGATTCGCTGAGCTTGACCCCCGACGGCAAACGATTGGCGGTGGCCGTCTTCCGGCAATCCAAATGTTTCGTGTTCGATTTACCGTCAGATCGCCAAATGGCTGAATTGAATCACCAAAGTGTCTACGGACTGGGGTTGCACCCGGACGGCGAGCAGTTGGTGACCGCCGGTTGGGATTCGATGGTTCGGTTCTGGAATCTGGAGACCGGTGAGGTGATCCACGAGCGGAAACACGAGCTGCAGGGAAGAGACGACGCCCGGATGTATGGCGTGAAGTTCTCTCCCGATCAACAACGGATCGCGACTCTCAACATGTCCAGCAGCGTTTCCATCCTGGACCTAGAACTGAATTCCATTCGGCAAATCCCACTTGAAGGAAGCCCGGTCTACGATTGTTTTGCGTTTTCGAAAAATGGACTTTGGGTGGCGGTCGGGCAAATGGACGGGAATGCCACGGTCATCGATGTCCACAGCGGTGAGCAATTGTGGTTTCACCAATGCCATAGTGGAAGTGTTTACAATATCGAATTCGGACCAGACGATCGAACGTTGCTGACTGGGGGAGCGGATGGTGTCAACTATGTTTGGGATCTGAACCAAACATCGAAGTCGCCTGACGCCGATTGCCGAGAAGTTGCAGTCCATTTGTTTGGCGACGACGGTCAAGCTGCGTTTGATGCTTTTCAGTACCTCGCCAGTCGCCCGGATGAGGCATTGCCGGCGATTGTCGCCAGCGTGGAACAACAGTTTGCGACATTCGAGTCGGAAAATCCCGAGACGATCGAAAGCCTGGTCGAGCGATTGGATCGCAACGAAGTGTTAGGGGAAGCCGAGTCCAGTCAGTTGGCTGACCTGGGATTGGGCACGCTCTTTGCCATCGAAGAATCGTTGAGTGAAAAGTTCGCGACGTTGGAGGACGACGACCCGCGGATGAAGAATCTAGAGTCGTTGCGTGACCAAATGAATCGACGGGTGTGGGCGGTAGGTCGTGCCTTTTATTTGGTCGCCATTTTGGAAACAACGGAAGCCGAGCAACAGTTGAAAGCTTGGGTGGCAAACAGTCCGAAATTGAACATTAAAAAACAGGCATTTTTGGCCAAGAAGTACCGCGACTTATGGCATTCTCGCGTGGAATTGCCGCAGGATTAGGTTGGTCGTTGTGATTGCCAGTTATGCCAAAGTGGATTCTAGGTAAAGCGGGTGCGGGTGAGGACTCGTTTGATCCACCGCAGGTTGTGCAGAAGTTCGTTCCTTGATCGGCTTAACACGGCAGCCCGCTCGCGCACCATCCTGTAACCGAAAATGCATAACACGGCGCTGCCCATCGCCGCAATCACGGAAACCACCAGAAACGCCAACAAATAGGACATCGCCAGGAAATGTACCAAGGCTAACGCCATCGTCACCAGCGCGATTGGAAAAAACGCCAAACCCAGCGCCATGCCGGCAAGCAAAAGTAGACTCGGAAACCAAACACGGCGACCGTATTCCCGCATGTCGGCAGCGACAAGCTGCGTTTGTAGCTCCGTCAAAGTGAGGGCATCGTTTGCAAACGAGCCGACGTCCCACGCCAAACCATGCGTTGTCGCGCCGGCCGAGCCATTGCGTTCGTTTACGTTCGCTTGCTGATCCATCCGATGACAACTCCTAAACCAAGTGCCGCACCAATTCCTATGACGGGGTTCTCCCGCACGTACATCTCGACTTGCCGTCGACCTTCCCTGACCATTTCACGAGCGGCGGGCAGCAACGCGTCGAGCTTGAAAGGCGGGGCGGGGCCCTGTGGATGCTCGGGGAACGGTTCGTTCGCCATTCGATTCTTCATGAGGACTCTTTCGCAGGTGAAGTGAGCGCCGCTGCAACCGCCTGGGTCGCACGACGTGCAACAAACGACACCGCGCTTCTCCAAAGCAGATTGCCGGCGACTGCACGAACGGCACCAAGTACTCCAAGCGTCGACGGGGGATTCCCCAGCGCGCGTCTCTGCTCGATCCATTCCGCCATGAATTGTCGGGCATTTTCTGGTCCGACGCGACGCCGAGGAACAATCAAGTACCCGACAACACACGCGACGCCCAGGCAGAGCCACGGGTAGGATCTGACATAATGACGCCACTCGCCCAAGTCCCGTGCGCTTTCCGCGATTTCCTGCGCACCATCGTCCAAATCAGCCCGCACTTCCGCCATCCGACGAAGGAGGGCTGCGGTTTCCGGCGAATCCTGCTGCATGGAACACTCCACGGTTGACGCTTGGTCACCAAGGCTAGACCGCAATGTGTTTCGCCAAGGACGCTGGCAACACTCCAGCGATCGCGCCCAACATTTGTCGCCCCAATTGCTCGGCTGCGAGTTCTGTTCGTCGGCCCAGCGTCGGTGGGGCTGGAGGTCCCAGCACGAGGCTGCCCAACGCAACACCAGCCAAAATTCCAATGCCAAAGACGACCAGCACCGATGACATCGGATAGTCGCAGACAACTCCGGCAGTTTTCTCCTGAGCCGAAGCCACTGACTTGGTGGCCTGGCTCTTTAGCTGTTCCGTATTCATGTTATTAACTTTCTCAGACTGTTGTTGATTCGTACTTGAGGTGTGGCCAGCGAGACCACTGTGGGCGAAGCGACAACCCATCGCCCGCCAACGTTCCGACTCATTCCAGTGGTTGACTAACGCCAGCGGAAAAATAAATTGATCACGACGCCCATCAGCACACCTGCACCGAAGCAGTACGCCATGGATTGAGCGGGGCTTTGCCGAACCATCCCTTCGACCTCGGCATACCCTTCGCGAACGGAGTCCAATGCCTGTTGCGACGTTTCTTGGACAGCTTCGGTCGCTTGTTGAGCGTACCCACGAACCGCTTCGGTGGCACGGCTAACGGTCGAAGCACCATTGGAAGCGAATTGGTCAAAGAACTTTTCAATGCTTTCGCGACCAGCGCCTGTCTTCTTCTGGAGCCGGCCCATCAGTTGCTCAACGTTGCCGTCAAACTCCATCACGTCATCATCCGTCAGTGAACCCCACTTGCTTTTTAACTTCCCTTGGATTTCTTTCCAGTTTCCCTGTATCGTTTGTTGGTTGATCATAGGTTCGTGTTTACTTTCTCATTTAGCTGTTGTCGTGCGTGTCCCGAAGCGCAACATGCGCCTGGCGACTTTCTTCCTGGTCTTCGTCATCTCCCAAGCCGACCTTGCGATGTACCGAACGAGAGTTCAGTGCCATGCGCATCGCGTCGAGAAGGAGCGAAACATCCGTGTTCGAGTTTCAAACATCCGAAAACGTCAGTTCGACAAACCGTACTTGTCGGACCGACAACCGAACAACTGTTGGCAGCTTCGCCAAGAACGTACTTTGATCAGGCTTTCAGATCGGCTCCCCCTGCGAGCGAACTCGCCATGGCTGCTCGCCGATTTGAATTCGACCTGAACAAACGAGAACTTGGCAGACAATGGAACTATCGCTGCGAGAGATGTTTCGTTGTATCGAACCAACTCTGATATTCGAGTGGTGGATCATGCCAGTGACTAAAAGTTCCCGAGACAGTTGAGGAGCGGTCGTTGAGAAGAAGTTAGTAATCGAAAACCTGCAGGGATTCTCGGAAACCTCCCTTGATGCTTGTTGAAGACTCGCGGTTGTTGCCGGGTCGCGATCGTTGCGACTCAAATTTCCTGTAACTCAGCATTCTTGCGACTCAGGGGCCTTGTGTGTTCGTGCTCGCACTTTTTTCGTGGCGAAGTTCGGCCAATTCCGCGCGGAGGCGTTCGATTTCTGCTTGGGCTATTGGGTGTACTTCGGCTTGGGGAACCTTCAATCGCTTCAGCTCCAAGTGACGACTTTTCGCGAAGTCGATTCGGGACCACCGCCGGATGCACGAAAGCCCAAGCCGTCACCAACGGATTTTCGTCGGTGAGGTGAGGTGAGGTGGCGTTGGCAGGGGAATGTTTGGAAGAGGAGCGGATGGCAAGGCAATGGATGGCAGAGGAATGGTTGGCAGGGGAATGGTTGGCAGGGGAATGGTTGGCAGGGGAATGGTTGGCAGGGGTGGCGATTTTTTCTTTCTTTTTTCGTTTTCGTGCCATTTGTGTGTTTCGTGGACGTGACACCGAAGCTGCCGTTCATCACTTCCGCTCATTCGTTGCTCGAACTTGCATTTTGAATGTCGTGGAAATAGAATTCAGGGGGCGCGGCGAC